>NZ_JANLCM010000002.1:1316672-1645840 GCF_024979235.1 Herbiconiux aconitum | reverse complement strand
CGCGCGGGCCGGCCCGCGCCGCCCGCGCCGACCCGCGCCGGGCCGCGCCGAGCGCCCGCGGAGCGCCCCTAGACTTGATCCATGCCAGCCGACCTCCACTTCACCAAGGGCCAGGGCACCGGAAACGATTTCGTGCTCTTCACCGACCCCGACGGCGAGATCGACCTCAGCCCCACCCAGATCGCCGCGATCTGCGACCGGCATTTCGGTGTCGGGGCCGACGGCATCCTCAGGGTCGTGCGCTCGCGCAGCCTCGACGCCGGAGCTGCCGCGCTGGCCGAAGACGAGGCGGCCGAGTGGTTCATGGACTACTACAACGCCGACGGCTCGCTCTCCGAAATGTGCGGCAACGGCATCCGGGTCTACACCCGCTACCTGCTCGACAACGGTCTGGCCACCCTCGCCCCCGGCGAGACGCTGGCCATCGGCACCCGCGGCGGCGTGCGCGACGTGCAGTTGAACAAGCTGGGCTTCCAGGTCGACCTCGGCCGCTGGAAGCTCGACGGCGGCGAACCGCTCGTGCGGGCGAAGAACCTCCAGGTCGCCCGCCCTGGCCTCGGCATCAACATCGGCAATCCGCATGTGGTCGTGGCTCTGGCCGACGACGACGAGCTCGACGACGCCGACCTCACCTTCATCCCGCACCTCGAGCCCGCGCCCATCGAGGGTGCGAACGTCGAGTTCGTGGTGCCCGGCGAGCCCCTCGTGCGTGACGGCGTCGGTCACATCAGGATGCGCGTGCACGAGCGGGGGAGTGGCGAGACGCTGTCCTGCGGCACGGGCGCTGCGGCGGCAGCCCTCGCCACGCGCTACTGGGCCGGCCAGGGTGCGCCGAACAACTGGAGCGTCGCCGTTCCCGGCGGAGTGGTGGGAGTGCGGATGTTCCCCACCGAAGACGGCGAGCACGTCGCGCTCTCCGGCCCTGCGGAACTCGTCTTCGAGGGCGACCTGGCGATCTAACGACCTGGCGATCTAACGGTCTAGCGGTTCCGCACCCGAAGCACTCGGAAGGCCTTGCTGGTGGCGGTGCGCGAAACCGCGAGCGAAGGGAACTCCGCCTCGAGCCAGCGCTGCAGCGAATCCGACCCGAGGTTCTTCTGCACGACGAGCCAGGCATCCGCTCCCTCCTCCAGCCGCGGAAGCCACGTGCGCATCATCGAATGCAGCACGTCTTTTCCGACGCGGATGGGCGGATTCGACCGGATCGTCATGAATCCGAGACCATCGGGAACATCCTCAGGGCGGCAGGCGTTGATATTCTTCAGACCCATGATGTGAGAATTTCTACGAACCAGATCCAGAGCGCGCTCGTTCACGTCGACCGCCCACACCGTCGCGTGCGGTGATTCCAGGGCGAGTGAGAGTGCGATCGGCCCCCATCCGCATCCGAGATCCAGCAGATTCCCGCCGGGCGGAGGAGTGGGCACGTTCGCGAGCAGCACCTGGGTGCCGGTGTCGATCCGTTCGGGACTGAAGATGCCCGACGCCGTCGTGAGGCGGTAGGGAGCGCCGGCCAAGGTGACGTCGATCTCACGGAGGGAGAGTTCTCCCGCCGGTTGCGCAGAGAAGTAGTGCTCGCCATCCATAGAGGGAATCTAGCAAACAAGGAGGCTAGTCTTGGCTGCAATGTCAGACCACGAGACCGTTGACACGGACACCACCACCACCGACGACGTCGTCGCCCGCGTGCTGTCGAGCGCCGAGAGCCGCTCGAGCGGCTACTCGCTGTTCGCCACCGGTTCGGCGCAGGCGCTTCAGCGCCCCGATGCGATCGGAACAGCGACAGCGGATGCGTCGGGTGCCAACTACGACGGCGACCAGTTCGACCGCGAAGACCGCCAGTCGCTCCGGCGAGTGGCCGGGCTCTCCACCGAGCTCGAAGACGTCACCGAGGTCGAATACCGCCAGTTGCGGCTCGAGAACGTCGTGATCATCGGCGTCTACTCGCAGGGCACGTTGGGCGACGCGGAGAACTCGTTGCACGAGCTCGCCGCCCTCGCCGAGACCGCGGGAGCCGTCGTGCTCGACGGCCTGCTGCAGCGCCGGCCGCATCCCGACCCGAGCACCTATTTCGGAAAAGGCAAGGCCGAGGAATTGCGCGCCATCGTGCAGTCGCTCGGTGCCGACACCGTCATCGCCGACACCGAGCTGGCCCCGAGCCAGCGTCGTGCGCTCGAAGACGTGGTGAAGGTCAAGGTGATCGACCGCACGGCCGTCATCCTCGACATCTTCAGCCAGCACGCCAAGAGCCGCGAGGGCAAAGCGCAGGTCGAACTCGCGCAACTCGAATACCTCCTCCCGCGTCTTCGCGGGTGGGGCGAGTCGATGTCCCGCCAGGCCGGTGGCCAGGTGGGTGGCGCCGGCGCCGGTATGGGTTCGCGCGGACCGGGTGAGACGAAGATCGAACTCGACCGTCGCCGCATCCACACCCGGATGGCCAAGCTGCGTAAGCAGATCAAGGAGATGAAGCCGGCGCGCGATGCGAAGCGGGCCAACCGCGTGCGCAACGCCGTGCCGAGCGTCGCGATCGCCGGTTACACCAATGCCGGCAAATCGTCGTTGCTCAACCGGGTGACGAGCGCGGGCGTGCTCGTGGAGAACGCATTGTTCGCGACGCTGGATGCCACGGTGCGCAAGTCCTCGACCGCCGATGGCCGGCCGTACACGCTGGCCGACACCGTGGGTTTCGTGCGGCAACTGCCTCACCAGCTGGTCGAGGCATTCCGTTCGACCCTCGAAGAGGTGGCCGGTTCGGATGTCGTCGTGCACGTGGTCGACGGATCGCATCCCGATCCGGCGAGCCAGATCACGACGGTTCGCGACGTGCTCGGCGACGCCGGCGCCCGCGGCATCCCGGAGATCGTGGTGTTCAACAAGAGCGACCTGGTCGCGCCCGACGACCGGCTGGTGCTGCGCGGCCTCGAGCCGAACGCGATCTTCGTGTCGGCCCGAACCGGCGAAGGCATCCCGGAGCTGCTGGCGGCCATCGACGAGATGCTTCCGAGGCCGACCGTCGAGGTCGACCTGCTCGTGCCCTACGAGCGCGGTGACGTCGTGACCATGCTGCATGAGAAGAACACGGTTCTCAGCACCGATTACGAGGAGGCCGGCACTCACGTGCGGGCTCTCGTGAACCCGGAGTTCGAGGAGCGGTTGGAAGAGTTCGCGGTCACTCGCTGACCGTGCCGGAAGCCCGGGGTGCGCTGGAGCGTGCCCCGGGCTTCTTCGCGTCTGCGGGCTTCCTGTCACATTCGGTCACGGCTCTGTCGTCTCCCGCCCCCGCTTGTTAGAGTCGGGGCATTCGCTGCCGCATCCGTGGCAGCAGGAGCGACAGCCGAGCCCGGCATCCGCCCACGATGCGCCTCCCACCGGAGATGGTTCCCGGATGCGCCGTGGTCGCGTGCGGCCTCGAAGCAGCGGTCCCCCTCCGCGAGGCGTTCGGCGCACGAGCGACAGGGAGGACGACCGATGTCCACATCGTCTGCCGCGTCGTCGTCGCTCGGCTCGGAGCCCGACTGTCCCACGGTTCCGTTCTCCTTCGAACTGTTCCCGCCGCGCACCGAGCAGGCGACTCGCGCGGTGCGGGAGACGGTCGCGGTGCTCGCGGCCGCGCATCCGGAGTACATCTCGGTCACTTACGGAGCGAACGGATCGAGCCGCGATGCGTCGATCGACCTGCTGCGCCACATCCTCGACACCACGTCGGTGCGGCCGTTGGCTCATCTCACTTGCGTCGGCTCGTCGTATGCCGAGGCGACCACGGTCATCCGCGAGTTCCTCGAGGCAGGTGTCTCGAGCTTTCTCGCGCTGCGCGGCGACCCGCCCCGGGGTTCGAGCGAAGACGACGTCGTGCTGGGCGACCTGGGGAGCGCGAGCGAGTTGGTGCAGCTGATCCATCGGGTGCAGGCCGAGCGGATGCCCTACATCGAAGAAGACGTTCCTGGCCTTCCCCGGGCCTCCCGTGTCAAAGACGGACGCCGGAGGCTCGAGGTGTCGGTCGCGGCGTTCCCGAACGGGCATCCGCGGAGCAACGCCGGTTTTCACGACGTCGACGCGTTGCTCGCCAAGCAGGTCGCGGGCGCTGACTTCGCGATCACCCAACTGTTCTTCCACGCCGACGACTACCTCGGCTTCGTGGAGCGCGCCCGCGACGGCGGCGTCACGATGCCGATCGTGCCCGGCATCATGCCGGTCACCACGCCCACCCGGCTGCGGCGCATCGCGGAGCTCTCCGGTCAAGACGTTCCGGTCGACCTGATCCGTTCGCTCGAGGACGCTCCCGACGATGACGTGCGTTTCCGGATCGGGGTCGCGCACGCCTCCGATCTCGCCCGCACCGTGATCGTCGGTGGCGCCCCGTCTCTCCACCTCTACACCTTCAACCAGCACCACGCCGCACTCGCCGTCCTCCGCGAGTGCGGGCTCGTCCCCTCCCCACCGATCAAGGAATACGCATGAGCAACCAGACCTCGTTCCCTGCCGGCACCATCCTCGGCTACCCGCGCATCGGCCGTCGCCGCGAACTCAAGAAGGCCGTCGAAGCCTTCTGGGCGGGATCGATCAGCGCCGAGCAACTCGAGCGCACGGCGGCGGGCCTTCGTTCCGCCACCCGCGAGCGGCTTGTCGAGCTCGGCCTCGGCCAGAGTGACTCGTCGATCCCCGAGAGCTTCTCCTACTACGACCAGGTGCTGGATGCGGCGGTGACGGTGGGCGCCGTGCCCTCCCGCTTCGCCGACCTGGTCGACGCCGACGGGCGGATCGACCTCGCGGGCTACTTCACGATCGCACGCGGCGAGGGATCCCGGGCACCGCTCGAGATGACCAAGTGGTTCGACAGCAACTACCACTACCTCGTGCCCGAGATCGGACCGGAGACGGCCTTCTCGCTGGCGAGCGAGCGCATCCTCGACGAGTTCCTCGAGGCGAAGGCCGAAGGCTACCTCACGCGGCCCTCGATCGTGGGGCCGGTGACCTTCCTGCTGCTGAGCAAAGCGAGCGACGACGCCCCCGAGGGCTACCAGCCGCTCGATCGCCTCGCCGACCTGCTCCCGGTCTACCAGGAGCTGCTGGCGACGCTGGCCGAGGCCGGCGCCGAGTGGGTGCAGCTCGACGAGTCCGGGCTCGTCAGTGAGAGCGTCGACGTGCCGCGCGCCGTGACACTGGCGGCGGTCGAGAGCGCCTACGCGACGTTGACCACGGGGGAGCGCCCGTCGATCTTCGTGGCCTCCGCTTACAACAGTCTCGACGACGCGCTGCCGGTGCTCGTCGCATCCGGAGTCGAAGCCATCGGGCTCGACCTGGTGCGCGGATCGCTGCCGAACGCACTCGACCCCGCGCTCGGGCACCTGGGCGAGACCGTGCTGGTGGGCGGCGTCATCGACGGCCACAACATCTGGCGGGGCGACCTGGCTGCCGCCTACGACAAGCTCGAGGCACTCGGCGCGCTGACCTTCAACGTCTCGGTGTCATCGTCGACTTCGCTCTTCCACCTGCCGCACGACGTCGAGGACGAGTCGAAGCTCGACCCGCGCCTCGCGAGCTGGCTGGCCTTCGCCGACCAGAAAGTGCAACAGATCGCGACGCTCGCCCATGGACTCAGCGGAGGGCGCGTGGTCATCGAAGAGGAGCTCGATCAGGCGACCGCGGCTCTGGCCGACCGCCTGGCCGCGCCGGGTGTGCGCGACGGTGACGTGCGGTTGCGCGAAGCGGCCCTCAGCGGAGGTGACTTCGAGCGCGACGCCTACGCCGCCCGACTCGAGGCCCAGGAAGCGGCGCTCGGTTTGCCCTTCCTTCCCACCACCACGATCGGGTCGTTCCCCCAGACCGGCGACATCCGCCGGGCCCGAGCGCGTCTCGTGAAGGGCGAGCTCTCACCCGACGACTACAGCGAGCTGATGCGCGACGAGATCCGTCGCGTGGTGGAGCTGCAGGAGGAGATCGGACTCGACGTGCTCGTGCACGGGGAGCCCGAGCGCAACGACATGGTGCAGTACTTCGCCGAGAACCTCGACGGGTTCGCGGTGACCGAGAACGGCTGGGTGCAGTCCTACGGCAGCCGCTGCACGCGACCGTCGATCCTCTGGGGCGACGTGTCGCGGCCCGCCCCGATCACGGTCGACTGGTCGGTGTTCACGCAGAGCCTCACGTCGAAGCCGGTCAAGGGCATGCTCACCGGACCGGTCACCATCCTCGCCTGGTCGTTCGTGCGCGACGATCAGCCGCTCGGTGAGACCGCACGCCAGGTCGCCTTCGCGCTGCGCGACGAGATCCACGACCTGGAAGCCGCGGGCATCCCCATCGTGCAGGTCGACGAGCCGGCGCTCCGCGAGCTGCTGCCGCTGAAGAAGCGCGACCAGAACGCCTACCTCGACTGGTCGGTGGGATCGTTCAAGCTGGCGACCGCGGGGGTGCGGGCCTCGACCCAGATCCACACCCACCTCTGTTACTCGGAGTTCGGTGTGGTGATCGACGCCATCCGCAAGCTGGACGCCGACGTCACCTCCATCGAGGCGGCCCGCTCGCGCATGGAGGTCGTGCAGGACATCGAGGCGAGCGGCTTCGACCACGGGGTGGGCCCGGGCGTCTACGACATCCACTCGCCCCGCGTGCCGTCGGTCGAGGAGGTCACCGAGCTGCTGGAGAAGGCGCTCGCGTCGATCCCGGAGCGCCAGGTGTGGGTGAACCCCGACTGCGGTCTCAAGACGCGTGGCTACGACGAGACCGTTGCATCATTGCGCAACGTCTTGGAGGCCACCCGCCTGGTGCGCGCTCGCGTGGGTGTCTAGCTGCCGTGGGGCCCGTGCTTCGCGCGGGCTCCACGGGCGTCGCCGGTCCCTGCCCGGCGCCGCGCGACATGTTCGCGAGCGGTCGCTGACGCGGCCGCGCGCTCACCCTGGGTCGTCCTGGAGCGGCCTGTCGCGTTCGATCTCGTGCTGATCCACTCGGTGAGGGACGAGACCGCGTGAGATGGGCTCAGACCGCGCGGAGAACGGCGACCACTTTGCCGAGGACGGTGGCGAAGTCGCCGAGGATGGGCTCGAAGTTGCTGTTGCGGGGGAGCAGCCAGGTGTGACCGTCGCGCTGGCGGAAGACCTTGACCGTGGCCTCCTCGTCGAGCATGGCGGCCACGATGTCGCCGTTCTCTGCCGTGTTCTGCTGACGGATGACCACCCAGTCGCCGTCGCAGATCGCCGCGTCGATCATCGATTCGCCGACCACCTTCAACATGAAGAGGTCGCCGTTGCCGACGAGCTGGCGGGGGAGGGGGAAGACCTCGTCGACCTGCTGCTCGGCGGTGATCGGGATGCCTGCCGCGATGCGGCCGACCAGCGGCACGAGCGTCGCGTCGCCCACGGGTGGGGCGGAGTCGATGTCGGGGGTCTGATTCGCATCCGACCCCGGAACGTCGATCAGCACCTCCATCGCGCGCGGCCGGTTGGGATCGCGCCGGAGGTAACCGCTCAGCTCGAGCTGATTCAACTGATGCGTGACGCTCGACAGGGAGGAGAGCCCGACGGCGTCGCCGATCTCGCGCATGCTCGGCGGGTAGCCCCGCGCGATCACCGAGCGCTGGATGACGTCGAGGATGGCGAGCTGCTTGTCGCTCAGGCTCTTTCGCCGCCGGGTGCGGCCCGCATCGTTCGCCACGTCTACCTGCTTTCTGGTCGATCTGATCGCCTTCACCGCATCAATGTCGGTGGCTGGTGATTGAGTTCTCCTGTTGGTCGAAACTGTATCCGAGAACTGCTCGAAAACGTACATGAATTCGAGTGTGTCGCTGATTCTCGAAGACATTTCGACTTGACGACACGAAAAATCGAATATACATTCGGAACATAACTTCGCACCGGCGCTCCCGGCCGAGCGCCGGTGCGAATCCCTCAGGAGGAATCATGAGCTACGCAGCACCTCTCGGAACCGCACACGCCACTCGGCTGCGCATCACGTCCCGTGGTCGCAAAGTTCTCGCTGTGGTGATCGCTCTTCCCGCCATCACCGTGCTCGGCCTGCTCGCGATGTTCAGCGGTGGGTCCGCCATCGCCACGGGCAGCGCCGGATCGGCTGATTTCGACTACCTGACGGTCCAGGCCGGGCAGAGCCTCTGGGGCATCGCCGAGACGATCGCGCCGGATGCCGACCCGCGCGACGTGATCGCCGAGATCATGAGCCTCAACCAGCTGCACGAGTCCTCGGTGCAGCCGGGCCAGCGCATCGCCGTTCCGGTCGATTTGGCGAACTGATCCGTCAAGGTCGACGGGGCGAGTCGGCCGACCTCGGGCGGTAGAATTCCTCGGGTGACTTCACTCGATGATCTGCCCATTCGAGACGACCTCCGCGGTCTCAGCCCCTACGGCGCTCCGCACCTGCACCTGCCGGTGGAACTGAACGTCAACGAGAACACCCATCCGATTCCCGAAGACGTGGCGCGCGACATCATCGAGTCCATCGCCCGCGAGCTGCTCACCGTCAACCGCTACCCCGACCGCGAGTTCACCGCTCTGCGCGACTCGCTCGCCGGCTACCTCGGTGCCGGCCTCACGCGCGACAACATCTGGGCCGCCAACGGTTCCAACGAAGTGCTGCAGCAGATCCTGATGGCCTTCGGCGGGCCCGGCCGTTCGGTGCTCGGCTTCCCGCCCACCTACTCCATGCACTCGATCATCGCCGCCGCCACCGGCACCCGCTGGATCGCGGGGGAGCGCGACGAGGGCTTCGAGATCTCGCCCGAGACCGCGGTCGACTGGATCGAGCGCACGAATCCCGACATCGTCTTCTTCTGCTCGCCGAATAATCCCACGGGAACCGCGCTCGGTCTCGATACGATCGCGGCGGCATACGACGCGACCGACGGCATCGTGGTGGTCGACGAGGCCTACGCCGAGTTCACGCCGAGCGACGAACCGGATGCACTGAGCCTGCTCGAGGGGCGGCCGCGTCTCATCGTCTCCCGCACCATGAGCAAAGCCTTCGCCTTCGCCGGTGCCCGCCTCGGCTACCTCGCGGCCGACCCGGCGGTGACGGATGCCCTGCGTCTTGTGCGCCTGCCCTACCACCTCTCCGCACTCACCCAGGCGGCGGCCGTTGCCGCCCTGGCCCACGCCCCCGAGATGCTCGCGATGGTCGACGACATCAAGGCCCAGCGCGACCGCATCATCGAGGGCCTCAGCGCGCTGGGCTACTCACCGTGGCCGAGCGCCTCGAACTTCGTGCTGTTCGGCGGGGTCGACGACCCGGAGTGGCTGTTCGACCGGCTGATCGAGCGGGGCATCATCATCCGCAACCTCAGCATCCCGGGTCACCTGCGGGTGAGCGCGGGCACACAGGCCGAGACCACAGCGTTCCTCGACGCCATGCGCGAACTGACGGCGGAGAGTGTCGAACGGCCTCTCGGTAGGATCGTGCCATGACTGAACCCCGCACCGCCCACCTCCAGCGGGAGACGAGCGAGTCGTCGATCGACCTCACCCTCGACCTCGACGGAACCGGCGTCTCCGACATCCAGACGTCGGTGCCGTTCTACGACCACCTGCTCACGGCGTTCGCGAAACACTCCCTCACCGACCTCACTGTGCGGGCGAAAGGCGACATCGAGATCGACGTGCACCACACGGTCGAAGACGTCGGGATCGTGCTGGGTCAGGCCATCCGTCAGGCGCTGGGCGAGAAGACGGGCATCTCGCGCTTCGGCGACGCTCTCGTGCCGCTCGACGAGGCGCTCGTGCAGGCCGTGGTCGACATCTCGGGCCGCCCTTACCTCGTGCACTCGGGGGAGCCGGCCGGGTTCGAGTTCCACCTCATCGGCGGCCACTTCACGGGCGCCATGGTGCGTCACGTCTTCGAGGCCATCACCTTCAACGCCGGGCTCACGGTGCACCTCACCGTGCTCGGCGGCCGTGATCCGCACCACATCGCCGAGGCCGAGTTCAAGGCGTTCGCGCGGGCGTTCCGCCAGGCGAAGGCGCTCGATCCGCTCGTGAGCGGCGTGCCGTCGACCAAGGGCGCCCTGTGATCCGGATGCGCGCATGAGCGACCCGCAGCGCCGTCCGTCGGTCGTCGTTCTCGACTACGGCAGCGGCAACATCCACTCCGCCGCCAAAGCACTCGAGCGTGCCGGCGCCGACGTGACCGTCACGGCCGATCGCGCGACTGCGCTGGAGGCCGACGGGTTGGTCGTGCCGGGCGTCGGCGCGTTCAGCGCCGTGATGGAGCAGCTGAACGGCGTTCGCGGCGGCGAGATCATCGACAAGCGGCTCGCGGGTGGGAGACCGGTGCTCGGCATCTGCGTCGGCATGCAGGTGATGTTCGCCGACGGCATCGAGCGGGGCGTCGACACGGAGGGCCTCGCCGAGTGGCCCGGCACCGTGAAACGGCTCGACGCCGAGGTGGTGCCGCACATGGGCTGGAACACCGTCGAGTCGCCGGCCGATTCGGTGCTGTTCGCGGGCATCCGGGATCAGCGCTTCTATTTCGTGCACTCCTACGCCGCGCAGGACTGGCACCTCACCCCCGACAAGACGCACCGCCCGCCGCTGGTCACCTGGGCCGAGCACGGCTCGCGCTTCGTGGCCGCGGTGGAGAACGGGCCGCTCTCGGCCACGCAGTTCCACCCGGAGAAGTCGGGAGACGCCGGCATCCGGTTGATGGCGAACTGGATCGGCACCCTGCGGTAGATTTCCCAGGGGCGTTTTCTGCGCCCGTTCCATACTTCCGAGGACACCCTGTGATGAGCGAGTTCAACAAAGCGCCCGGTCTCGTGCTGCTTCCGGCCGTCGACGTCGCCGACGGCAAAGCCGTGCGGCTGACCCAGGGCAGGGCCGGCACCGAGACCAACCATGGTGATCCGGTCGACGCGGCGGCGGACTGGATCGCGCAGGGTGCGGAGTGGATCCACCTCGTCGACCTCGACGCGGCGTTCGGGCGCGGCAGCAACCTCGGCATCATCAAGAAGGTCATCCGCCAGGCCCGAGGGGTCAACGTCGAGGTCTCGGGCGGCATCCGCGACGACGAGAGCCTCGAGACGGCGCTCGAATCCGGGGCGAAGCGCATCAACCTCGGCACCGCCGCCCTCGAGAACCCCGAGTGGGCCGCCAACGTCATCGCCCGCTACGGCGACGCGATCGCCGTCGGCCTCGACGTGCGCGGCACGACGCTCGCGGCCCGCGGCTGGACCCAAGACGGTGGTGACCTCTGGCAGGTCATGGACCGTCTCGAAGAGGCCGGCTGCGCGCGATACGTCGTGACCGACGTCACGAAAGACGGCACGCTGAAGGGCCCGAACGTCGAGCTGCTGCGCCAGGTGATGGAGCGCACCTCGCGCCCCGTCATCGCTTCGGGGGGCATCTCGAGTCTCGACGACATCGCCGAGTTGCGCGCACTCGTGCCGCTCGGTCTCGAGGGCGCGATCGTGGGTCGCGCGCTCTACTCCGGAGCCTTCACGCTGGCCCAGGCACTGGACGTGGCGTCTGACTGAGCACGGGCATCCGTCGCCCGGGCCCGGCGACTCCGCGGGCCAGCCGTGGAAGGGTCGGCACTTCGAGTCGCACGGCAGTGAGAACGACGACGGCAGCGCTCCCGAGGAGCTGATCGCCGCCATCCAACGTTTCCGTGACGACCGCGACAACGATGGCGCGAGTCAGTCCGATGTCGTCGACGCCCTCCGGGGCGTTCGCCTCCTGGTGCCGCTGGTCGCCCATGCGGGCGACGAGGGGGTGACGGATGCCGGCCTCCGCGTCGACAAGACGCAGGAGCTCTCCCTCGTCACGGTGAGCGGCCCCGACGGCCGCCGCGTGCTGCCCGCCTTCACGTCGGTGGAAGCGCTGGCGGTCTGGAACCCGACGGCGCGCCCCATCCCGGTCGCGGCCCGCCGAGCAGCCCTGGCGGCGGCGGCGGAGGACACCGAGCTCATCGTCATCGATCCGGGCTCGCCGACCGAGTTCGCACTGCGGCGCCCAGCCGTCTGGGCGATCGCGCAGGATCTGCCCTGGCAAGCGCCCACGGCCGACCCCGCGGTCGCTGCCGCGTTCGAGCGTTCGATCTCCGGCGAACCCGCAATCGCCGCCTTCCGGCTGGTGGCGGGTGATCCGGATGCGCGGCTGAGCGGTCGTGAACTCGTCGTGCTGCTCGCCCTGCTGCCCGGCCTCGATCAGGCGGCGCTCGGTGCCCTGGTCGGCCGGCTGCAGGATGCGTGGGCGCAGGATGCGACTATCGCCGAGCGCGTCGATTCGCTCGGTGTGAAGCTGACCGCCGTCAGCTGACCGGACCGGTGTACTTCTCGCCCGGTCCCTCGCCCACCGGGTCCTGAATGGGCGACGCCTCGCGGAACGCCAGCTGCAGCGAACGCAGCCCGTCACGCAGGCTGCGGGCGTGCTGGTCTCCGAGGAACGGGGCGGATGCGGTCACGAGTCCCGCCAGGGCCGTGATGAGCTTGCGCGCCTCATCGAGGTCGGTCTCCACATCGGGGTCGTCGGAGAGCCCGCACTTCACGGCGGCCGCGCTCATCAGGTGCACCGCCGTGGTGGTGATGACCTCGATCGCGGGCACCTCCGCGATGTCCCGGATCGCGCTGGCATCATGGAAATCGCTCATCGCGAGACATCCTTACTGTTTCGACGAGTCTCTGCTAGACTCTCTGAGGCTCTGGGACCTTTGGTCTCAGTACGAAAGTGGAGAATCTCCCACCCGCGCATACCGCTTCATTAGGTTACCGGGTCAAAGCACCGTGTTTTTGTCGCCCAGCAGTACGAGGGCGCGCACGCGGGATTCCTTGCTTTCGTGACAACGAACGAAACTAAGGAGTAACGCATCAGCGATCCCCGTACAAACGACCGTATTCGAGTCCCCGAGGTGCGCCTCGTGGGCCCAGGCGGCGAGCAGGTCGGCGTCGTCAGTATCGACGTCGCCCTTCGGCTTGCCCAGGAAGCAGATCTCGACCTCGTCGAGGTCGCGCCCAATTCCAAGCCTCCGGTCGCGAAGATCATGGACTACGGAAAGTTCAAGTACGAAGCCGCGCAGAAGGCCAAGGAAGCCCGTCGCAACCAGGCGAACACCATCCTCAAAGAGGTGCGGTTCCGTCTGAAGATCGACGTCCACGACTACGAGACCAAGCGCAAGCGCGCCGAAGGGTTCCTCAAGGCTGGCGACAAGGTCAAGGCGATGATCCTCTTCCGCGGCCGTGAGCAGTCCCGCCCCGACCAGGGTGTGCGCCTGTTGCAGCGCTTTGCCGAAGACGTGGCCGAGTTCGGCACCGTCGAGTCGAGCCCCACGATCGATGGCCGCAACATGGTCATGGTCATCGGCCCGCTGAAGAACAAGTCCGAGGCCAAGGCCGAGGCGAACGCCAAGCGCGACGCCACCAAGGCCCGTAACCACGAAGCAGCCCCGGCTGAACAGACCACTCCGGCCGAACCGGCCGAGTAACCGAGCCAGAACACACAAGGAGAACCAATGCCCAAGATGAAGACCCACTCCGGGTCCAAGAAGCGTTTCAAGGTCACCGGAAGCGGCAAGATCATGAAGCAGCAGGCCGGTATGCGCCACAACCTGGAGGTCAAGGCCCCGGGGCGCAAGGCTCGCCTGAACAAAGACCAGGTGCTGTCGAAGGCCGACACCAAGGTTGCCAAGAAGCTTCTCGGCCTGTAGTCACCGACTGCCGCCGACCAGAGACCAGAAGGAATAAAGAACAATGGCAAGAGTAAAGAGGGCCGTCAACGCCCACAAGAAGCGTCGCGTCATCCTCGAGCGCGCAGAGGGCTACCGCGGTCAGCGGTCGCGCCTCTACCGCAAGGCCAAGGAGCAGGTCACCCACTCCCTCGTCTACTCCTACCGTGACCGCCGTGCGCGCAAGGGCGACTTCCGCCGTCTGTGGATCCAGCGCATCAACGCTGCGTCGCGTCTGAACGGCCTGACCTACAACCGCTTCATCCAGGGCCTCGCTCTGGCGGGCATCGAGGTCGACCGCCGCATCCTCGCGGAGCTGGCCGTCAACGAGCCGGCGACCTTCGCCGCTTTGGTCGAGAGCGCGAAGTCGGCTCTGCCGGCTGACACCTCTGCGCCGAAGAGCGCTGCGTAGTCAGAATCCTTCACGAACCTCACCACGAGAACTGAAAAAAGAGAGCGCCACATGCTTGACAATCCGCGATCACCGCGCGTTCGGGCAGTGGCGAAACTCGCCAAGAAGGGAGCCCGGTCCGAGACCGGGCTCTTTCTCTTGGAGGGGCCGCAGGCCGTTTCCGAGGCACTGACCTTCAGCCCTCACCTGCTCGTCGAGCTCTTCGCGACCCCCACCGCTCTCGAGCGCTACACCGAGATCGCTCAGGCCGCGGAGTCCGCCGGCATCAACGTCGAGTTCGTCACCGAGCAGGTGCTCGACGCCATGGCCGACACGGTCACGCCTCAGGGCTTCGTCGCGGTCTGCAAGCAGTTCCCCACGGCCGTGAAAGACATCTTCTCCGCGGGCCCGCGGCTGATCGCCATCCTCGAAGAGGTGCGCGACCCCGGCAACGCGGGCACCATCATCCGGGCGGCGGATGCGGCGGGTGCGGATGCCGTCATCCTCACCGGCCGCTCCGTCGACCTGTACAACCCGAAGGTCGTGCGCTCCACCACCGGGTCGTTGTTCCACCTGCCGGTCGCCATGGAGGCGACTCTGGCCGACGTCGTGGAGCGCGCCCGTGAGGCGGGCCTCCAGACGCTCGCCGCCGACATCAAGGGCGACGACCTGCTCGACGTGCGCACCGCCGGACTCCTCGGCAACCCCACCGCGTGGGTGTTCGGCAACGAGGCGAGAGGGCTCGCAGACGAACAGCTCACCCTGGTCGATCGCGCCGTCTCGCTGCCCATCTACGGCCAGGCGGAATCGTTGAATCTCGCCACGGCGGCATCCGTCTGTCTGTACGAAAGTGCCTTCGCACTGCGCTCCTGAACCGCCCGATCCGTGCCGCTCGTGTTTCGCTTCGGTTACAGTCGTCGATTACTCGTTGCTGAGCCTGGAACGGGTGTGGTTGGGTAAGGCATCATGGATGCGCACACCACCCCCGTTCGAGGGACAGGGGGTGCTGCCGATCCCCTCGTCGTCATCGATCACGTCGACAAGCACTTCGGCGATCTCCACGTCCTGAAAGACATCGACACCACGGTCGCCCGCGGCGAAGTGGTGGTCGTCATCGGCCCCTCGGGCTCCGGCAAGTCGACGCTGTGCCGAGCCATCAACCGGCTCGAGACCATCGACTCGGGCACGATCTCCATCGACGGCATCGCGCTCCCGAACGAGGGCCGCGAGCTGGCCACGTTGCGGGCCGATGTCGGAATGGTGTTCCAGTCGTTCAACCTCTTCGCCCACAAGACGGTGCTCGAGAACGTGACCCTCGCGCCGATGAAGGTGCGCAAGCTCTCGAAGAAGGCTGCCGAGGAGCGCGGGATGGCCTTGCTCGAGCGGGTGGGCGTGGCCGATCAGGCGCAGAAGCTCCCGGCGCAGCTCTCCGGTGGTCAGCAGCAGCGCGTGGCCATCGCCCGGTCGCTCGCGATGGAGCCGAAACTCATCCTGCTCGACGAGCCGACCAGCGCTCTCGACCCGGAGATGATCAACGAGGTGCTCGACGTGATGGTCGGTCTCGCCAAAGACGGCATGACCATGATCGTCGTCACCCACGAGATGGGCTTCGCCCGCAAGGCGGCTGATCGGGTGATCTTCATGGCCGACGGCCGCATCGAAGAAGAAGCCTCGCCCGAGGAGTTCTTCGGCGCCCCCAAGTCACCGAGAGCGAAAGACTTCCTCTCGAAGATCCTCGCCCACTAGGCGGGAACACCCCCGCGCACAGCCGTTGCGGGGAATGCACGTAGCACCAGCTGAACAGCACGAAGAGAGGTACGAACCATGAGGCACACGAAGCTGTCGTTCTTCGCACTCGCCGCGGCCACCGCGGTCGTTCTGACCGGATGTGCGGGGTCGACCGATCCCGCCACCGAGGACTCCATATCCACCCCCGAACCAGCGCCGAGCTTCGCCGAAGGGTCGACGATGGCAGCGCTGGCCGACGCAGGCACCATCACGATCGGCACCAAGTTCGACCAGCCGCTGTTCGGTCTGCTCGGCCCTGACAACGTGCCGGTGGGCTTCGACATCGAGATCGGCAAGATCATCGCGTCGAGCCTCGGCATTCCCGAAGACAAGATCGAGTGGAAAGAGGCCGTCTCGGCCAACCGCGAACCGTTCATCCAGAACGGCGAGGTCGACCTCGTGGTCGCCACCTACACGATCAATGACAAGCGCAAGGAGGTCGTCTCCTTCGCCGGCCCGTATTACATGGCGGGTCAGTCGATCCTGGTCAAGGCCGACAACGACGACATCAAGACCGAAGACGACCTGGTGGGCCAGCCGGTCTGCTCGGTGACTGGATCGACCCCGGCCGCCAAACTCGCCGAGATCGGCGCCCAGCCGCTGCTCACCGACACCTACACCAACTGCCTTGAGCCGCTGCGGAGCGGTCAGGTGGTCGCCGTGTCGACCGACAACGTGATCCTGGCCGGTCTCGCCGCCCAGAACGAGGGCGAGTTCAAGGTGGTCGGCAAGCCGTTCACCGATGAGCCCTACGGCATCGGTCTCGCGCTCGACGACACCGAGTTCCGCGACTACATCAACGACGTGCTCGAGAAGTCGTATGAAGACGGCAGCTACCAGGAGGCCTGGGACTCCACGGCCGGCCAGGTGCTGGAGTTCGTCGACCCGCCGGCCGTCGATCGCTACTGACGCGCCGACCCACACCAGAGGAACGACTGCCACCACATGAACGATTGCGGCCAATGAACGGATGCGGATGAACGCCATCATCGAGAACCTGCCCAGGTTCCTCGACGGATTCGGCATGACTCTGCTGCTGCTCGTGGTGTCGGGCACGGGTGCGCTCGTGCTCGGCACCGTGGTGGCGGCCATGCGCATCGCGCCGGTGCCCTCGTTGAACGGCTTCGCCGCCTTCTACACCGAGACCCTGCGCAACACACCGCTCACGCTGGTGCTGTTCTTCTGCGCGATCATCCTGCCCTACCTCGGATCGACCCTGCCCTACCTCGCCTGCGCCATCATCGGGCTCACGCTCTACACCTCGCCCTTCGTGGCCGAGGCGTTGCGGTCGGGCATCAACGGGGTGCCGGTGGGGCAGGCCGAGGCTGCGCGGAGCCTCGGGCTCGGCTTCCGGCAATCGGTGACGCTGATCATCTTTCCGCAGGCGTTCCGGATGGTCATCCCACCACTCATCAACGTGTTGATCGCCCTCACCAAGAACACCTCGGTGGCCGGCGGCTTCTTCGTGGTGGAGCTGTTCACGGTGGCCAAGGAGTTGTCCAACGCGAACGGGAACGCGGTCATCGCCATCCTGCTGGCCATCGCGGCCTTCTACCTGGTGGTCACGATTCCGCTCGGCATCCTCTCCGGCCGACTCGAACGACGATTGGTGGTGCAGCGATGAGTGCTTCCGTTCTCTTCGACGCTCCCGGTCCCAAAACGCGGCGGCGATCGCTGATCATCTCGCTGATCGTGCTCGCCGTCTTGATCGCCGGAGTGGTCTGGATCGCGTTCACCCTCGCGCAGCCCCGCGAGTCGTCGGGCCTCAAACTTCCGGGGTACTTCGCGCCGAGCCGGTGGGACATCTTCGCCGACCCCCAGGTCTGGGGCTTCATCGGTCAGGGTCTCCTCAACACCTTGAGGGCTGCGGCCGTCGCGGCCGCGATGGCGCTCGTGGTGGGCGTGCTCTTCGCGATGCTTCGCACGTCCGTCTATGCCGCGGTGCGCATCCCGACCACCGTCGTGCTCGAATTCTTCCGCGGCATGCCGGTGCTGCTGATGATGCTGTTCATCCTGCTCGTCGCCTCGACCGGCGCGTTCTGGGCCGTGGTGATCGCCCTCGGCATCTACAACGGCGCCATCATCGGCGAGGCATTGCGGTCAGGACTCGCGTCGTTGCCGCGCGGTCAGCGCGAGGCGGGACTGAGCCTCGGCCTCACCCGGCTGCAGACCAAGATGTCGGTCGAGTTCCCGCAGGCCTTCCGTCAGATGCTGCCGGTGATCGTGGCGCAGCTCGTGGTTCTGCTGAAAGACACCAGCCTCGGGTACATCGTGGGCTACAACGAGTTGATCCGCACCACGATGAACAACCTCGCCAGCTTCTACGGCAACCGCTACCTCTTCTCGCTGTTCATCGTGACCTTGGTCATCTACCTCGCGGTCAACCTGTCGCTGTCGTGGGTGGCTCGCCGGCTGGCCCGCCAGCGGCGGGGTCGCGGCGGTGGCGCCGGCCCCATCGTCATCACCGATGGGGCCGAGACCGGCGGGCGTGTGCTGATTCTGCCGGCGCCGGCGGATGCGCCGGGAGGCAATCCGGAGAACCGCACGACCGAGTAGAACGGCGGCTCGCGATGCCGCGTAAACTTATCCTTCGTGTCTGAACCCATCGCAATAACCGAGTCGGCGGTGAGCGACGCTGTCGACGCGGCGCTCGCAGCTCTCGAAGCCGCCACCGATTCGGCGGCCCTCCGCGCCGTGCGCACCGAGCACGCCGGCGAGCACTCGCCGCTGGCCACCTTCAACGCCGCCATCAAGTCGCTCCTGGGCGACCAGAAGGCTGCCGCCGGCAAGCTGGTCGGGCAGGCCCGCGCGCGGGTCAACCAGGCGATCGCTGCTCGGGAAACCGAGGTCGTGGCGCTCGAAGAGGCTGGACGCCTTGCCGACGAAGCGATCGACGTGACGGCCGTCGCCACCCGGCGCCGGATCGGAGCCCGGCATCCGTTGTCGCTCCTCCAAGACCGCATCGCCGACATCTTCGTGGGCATGGGGTGGGAGGTCGCCGAGGGCCCCGAGGTCGAGAGCGAGTGGTTCAACTTCGACGCCCTGAACTTCGATGCCGACCACCCGGCACGCGCGATGCAGGACACCTTCTTCATCGACCCGCCGGAGTCGCACCTCGTGCTCCGCACGCACACCAGCCCCGTTCAGGTGCGGAGCCTGCTCGAGCGCGAGCTGCCGGTCTACGTCATCGCACCCGGCCGGGTCTACCGCACCGACGAGCTCGACGCCACGCACACCCCGGTGTTCAGCCAGGTCGAGGGCATCGCCATCGACAAGGGCCTGACCATGGCTCACCTGCGTGGCACGCTCGAGCACTTCGCCCGGCAGATGTTCGGCGAGGAGGCGAAGATCCGTCTGCGCCCGAACTACTTCCCCTTCACCGAGCCGAGTGCCGAGATGGATGTCTGGCAGCCGAACGCCAAGGGCGGGGCGCGTTGGGTGGAGTGGGGCGGTTGCGGCATGGTGAACCCCAATGTGCTGCGCTCGGCCGGCATCGACCCCGACGAGTTCTCGGGCTTCGCCTTCGGTATGGGTATCGAGCGCACTCTCCAATTCCGCAACGACCTCAACGACATGCGCGACATGGTCGAGGGTGACGTGCGGTTCTCACAGCAGTTCGGAATGGTGGTCTAGTCGTGCGGGTACCGATCAGCTGGCTCGCGGAGTACGTCGACCTCCCGGCCGACGCGAACATCGCCGACATCCACGCCGCCCTGGTGAAGGTGGGTCTCGAAGAAGAGGGCTCGCACGACTTCGACCTCAGCGGCCCGATCGTCGTGGGGCAGGTGCTCGAGTTCGTCGAGGAACCGCAGTCCAACGGCAAGACCATCCGCTGGTGTCAGGTGCGGGTGGCGCCCGAGGGCCAGAGCGCAGCCGACGGGGGAGCGGATGTGCGGGGCATCGTCTGCGGCGCCCGCAACTTCGAGATCGGCGACAAGGTGGTGGTGACCCTCCCGGGTGCGGTGCTGCCCGGCGGTTTCGCCATCGCGGCGCGCAAGACCTACGGCCACGTCTCCGACGGCATGATCGCTTCGGCGCGCGAGCTCGGCCTGGGCGACGAGCACGACGGCATCCTGAGGCTCGCGACGCTCGATCTCGATCCCGAAGTGGGAACGGATGCGATCGCCCTGCTGAGCCTCGACGACCAGGCCGTCGAGGTCAACGTCACGCCCGATCGCGGCTACGCGTTCTCGATCCGCGGAATCGCCCGCGAATACTCGCACTCGACCGGAGCGGCCTTCCGCGACCCGGTCGCACGCGTCACGCCGGTGGTGGGAACCGGGTTCCCGGTGGCCATCCACGACGAGGCCCCGATCCGTGGCCGCGTCGGCGCCACCGTCTTCGTCACCCGTGTGGTGCGGGGAGTCGACCCCACCCGTCCGTCGCCGGCCTGGCTGATCGCGCGGCTGAAGCTCGCGGGCATCCGTTCGATCTCGTTGATCGTCGACATCACGAACTACGTGATGCTCGAATTCGGCCAGCCCATCCACGGCTACGACCTGGATGCGTTGCAGGGCGGCATAGTGGTGCGTCGCGCCGCCGAGGGGGAGACCCTCGAAACGCTCGACGGTCAGACCCGTACGCTCGACCCCGAAGACCTGCTCATCACCGACGACCGCGGGGCCATCGGCCTCGCTGGCGTGATGGGCGGCGCGGCCACCGAGATCTCCGACGCCACCACGAACGTGCTGATCGAGGCCGCGAACTTCGACCCCGTGTCGATCGCGCGCACCGCCCGGCGCCACAAGCTGCCGAGCGAGGCCTCGCGCCGCTTCGAGCGCGGCGTCGATCCGAAAGTCGCGCAGCCCGCGGCGGCCCGAGTGGTGGAACTGCTGGAGACGCTCGCCGGTGGCACGGCCGACGGTCTGGGCTCGGTGCACCACGAGCATCCGGAACTCGGCTCGATCATGCTGCCGTTCGGCTACGTGCAGCGCCTGGTCGGGGTCGACTTCACACCCGACGACATCGCGAGCTCCTTGGCCGAGATCGGATCGGTGGTGGAAGAGAACGCCGCCGGCTTCGAGGTCTCCCCGCCCTCGTGGCGCCCCGACCTGATCGACAAGGCCTCGCTCGCCGAAGAGGTGGCGCGCATCGTGGGCTACGACCGCATCCCGAGCGTGCTGCCGGTGGCTCCGCCCGGGCGCGGTCTCACGGTGTCGCAGGTCACCCGCCGTCGAACAGCGGATGTGCTCGCTGCCGGCGGCCTCACCGAGGTGCTGGCCTACCCGTTCCTGAACGCGGCGCAGAACACCGCCTTCGGCAGCCCCGACGACGGCGAGGTTCCCGCCATCCGCGTCGCCAACCCGCTCGATGAGGGCGCGGCTCTGCTCCGCACCTCGCTCATCCCGGGGCTCATCGACATCGCGCGCCGCAACCTGTCGCGCGGCCTCACCGACCTCGCCCTGTTCGAATTGGGTCTGGTCTTCCGTCCCGAAGCCGGGCGCAGCTACGGTCAGCCCGAGTTGCCGGTGGGTGCCGCGCTGCCGAGTGACGACGATCTCGGGCGGCTGCACGCGGGCATCCCGCCGCAGCCCCGTCATGTCGGCGTGCTGCTTCTCGGAAATGCCGTCGACAAGCAGCCCGGGCAGCCGGCCGTGCCCGTCGGGATCGCCGACGCGCTCGACGTGGTGCGCCTGCTCGAGTCGGCGCTCGCCGTCGAGCTGCGGGTGGAACCGGGTCTCCACAAGTCGATGCACCCGGGCCGCACCGCCGAGATCTTCGTCGAGACACCGGAGGGGGAGAAGAGCGTCGGATTCGCCGGTGAGATCCTTCCCGCCCTCACCCACGAGCTCGACCTGCCGCGCGTCGTCGCGGTCGCCGAACTCGACCTCGATGTGCTGATCGCCGTGGCCGGTTCGACGATCGAGGTCGCCCCGATCAGCGGCTACCCCGCGGCGACTCAAGATCTCTCGCTCGTGGTGGCCGAAAACGTGCCGGCGGGCGAGGTGCGGCGCGCGATCGTCGAGGGAGCGGGCGAGCTCTTGGAGAGCATCCGTCTCGTCGACGACTACCGCGGAGTCGGACTTCCGGATGCCGCCAAGTCGCTCACCTTCGCCCTCCGTTTCCGGGCGCCCGATCGCACCCTCACGGCCGCCGAGGCCAGTGCTGCGAAGCTCGCGGGTGCTGCCCGCGCCGCCGAACTCCACTCGGCGACGGTGCGGGAATAGGGCCAGGACGATACGGCTAGATTGGATTCATGGTCTATTCAGTCGCGGTGGCGGGAGCCAGCGGATACGCCGGGGGCGAGGTGCTCCGTCTGCTGAGCGCGCATCCGGAGTTCGAGGTGCGAACCGTCACGGCGCACGCCAACGCGGGCCAGCAGCTCACGAGCGTGCACGGCCACTTGCGCTCCTACCGGGGAATGGTGCTTCAGGAGACGACCCCGGATGTCTTGAAGGGCCACGACGTCGTCTTCCTCGCACTGCCGCACGGCAAGTCGGGCGCGCTGGCCGACGAACTCGGTGACGCGAGCCTTGTGGTCGACTGCGGCGCCGACCACCGGCTGGTCAGTGCGAGCGCGTGGGAGCAGTTCTACAAGTCGGAGCACCATGGCTCCTGGCCCTACGGCTTGCCCGAGCTGGTGCTGGCTTCCGGCGCCAAGCAGCGCGAGAACCTCGTCGGCGTGAACCGCATCGCCGTTCCCGGCTGCAACGTCACCGCCGTGAGCCTGGGGCTGGCACCCGGCATCCGCGCCGGCGTCATCCAGCCCATCGACCTGGTCGCTGTGCTCGCCGTCGGTCCGTCCGGCGCCGGCAAGACGTTGCGCACCGACCTGCTCGCGAGTGAGCTGCTCGGCTCGGCGCACGCTTATGGCGTCGGCGGCACCCACCGGCACGTGCCCGAGATCGTGCAGAACCTCACGGGTGCGGGCGGTGAGGCCGTGACGGTCTCGTTCACCCCCGTGCTCGTGCCGATGGCCCGCGGCATCCTGGCCACCTCGACCGCTCGCCTGCAGCCGGGGGTGAGCGCCGCCGACGTTCGTTCGGCGTGGGAGCTCGCCTACGCCGACGAGCCCTTCGTCGAGTTGCTGCCCGAGGGATCCTTCCCCTCCGTCAGCGACACGATCGGCGCCAACACCGCGCTGATCGGGCTCGCGGTCGACGAAGCGGCCGAGCGTGTCGTGAGCGTGACTGCGCTCGACAATCTGGTGAAGGGAACGGCCGGGGCCGCCATCCAGTCGACGAACATCGCGCTGGGCCTCCCGGAGCGGCTCGGTCTCAGCATCGATGGGCTCGCGCCGTGAGCGTCACCCGGCCGGCCGGGTTCCGCGCCTCGGGTGTCGTCGCACGCCTGAAATCGACCGGTGCCCGCGATCTGGCTCTGGTGGTGAACGACGGGCCGCGTAGGAGTGCTGCCGCGGTGTTCACCTCGAACCGCGCGAAGGCGAATCCGGTTCTCTGGTCGGAGCAGGTGGTGAAAGACGGCACGGTCGAGGCCGTCATCCTCAACTCCGGGGGCGCGAACTGCTTCACCGGAGCTTTCGGCTTCCAGACCACGCACGCCGCCGCCGAGGCCGTTGCCGCAGCGCTCGACATCTCGGCGTCCGACGTGCTCGTGTGCTCCACGGGCCTGATCGGCGTGGGCGACCAGATCTTCCGCGACAAGATCGTCGACACCGTTCCCGCCGCCGTCGCCGCGCTCTCCGCGGAGACCGGGGGAGCGGATGCGGCGACCGCCATCATGACCACCGACACGCATCCGAAGGAGGCCGTCGTCGAGTCGGCCGCCGGCTGGTCGATCGGGGGTATGGCGAAGGGGGCCGGGATGCTCGCACCGGGCCTAGCGACGATGCTGGTCGTCATCACCACCGATGCCGACCTCGGCCCGGAGGTGCTCGACCGCGCGCTCCGCTCGGCCACCCGCGTCACCTTCGACCGCGTCGACTCGGATGGCTGCATGTCGACCAACGACACGGTCGCCCTCCTCGCCTCCGGCGCCTCCGGAGTCGTCGCAGACGAGGCCGAGTTCACCGAGGGCCTCACCGCGCTCTGCCGCGACCTCGCCCTGCAGCTGCAGCGCGACGCGGAGGGGGCGAGCCACGATATCGCGATCGAGGTCGTGAACGCCGCGAGCGAAGACGACGCCGTGGTGGTGGGCCGCGCCGTCTCGCGCAGCAACCTCCTGAAGGCCGCGATCTTCGGCAACGACCCGAACTGGGGTCGCGTGCTCGCGGCCCTCGGAACGACGGATGCCGCGTTCGACCCCTACGCGATCGACGTCTCGATGAACGGCGTGATGGTGTGCCGCGCGGGCGAGCCCGGAGACGACCGCGAGCTGGTCGACCTCACGCCGCGCGCCTGCACGATCCTGATCGATCTGAAGCAAGGCGCGGCTTCGGCCACCATCTGGACCAACGACCTCACCCACGACTACGTGCACGAGAACAGCGCGTACGCCAGCTGATGCCCGAATACGCCGTTCCCTCCGCCGCCGCTGCCGAGCTCGCGCACGTCAAGGCGCAGACGCTGATCGAGTCGCTGCCCTGGCTGAAGCGCTTCCATGGGCAGGTCATCGTGGTGAAGTTCGGCGGCAACGCCATGGTCGACCCCGATCTGCAACGCACCTTCGCCGAAGACATCGTCTACCTGCGTTCGGTGGGCATCCGTCCGGTCGTGGTGCACGGCGGGGGGCCGCAGATCTCGCAGATGCTCGAGCGGCTCGGCATCGAGAGCGAGTTCCGTGGTGGCTACCGGGTCACGAGCCCGGAGGCGATGGACGTGGTGCGCATGGTGCTCACCGGCCAGATCAGTCGCGACATCGTGAGCCACATCAATGAGCACGGCCCGCTCGCGGCGGCCCTCTCGGGCGAAGACGCGGGGTTGTTCGAGGGTCAGAAGCGTCAGGTCGAGATCGATGGCGAGCTCGTCGATCTCGGGCTCGTCGGCGACGTGGTGGGCGTGAACCCGGAGGGCGTGCTCGCGCAGCTCGACGCCGGGCGCATCCCGGTGGTCTCCTCGATCGCCCCCGACATCGACGAGCCCGGCCAGGTGCTCAACGTCAACGCGGATGCCGCGGCGGCGGCCCTGGCGGTCGCGCTGAACGCGGCGAAGCTCGTCATCCTGACCGACGTCGCGGGGCTCTACAGCGACTGGCCGAACCGCGAATCGCTCGTCTCGGTGATCGGGAGCGAGGAGCTGCGCGCCCTGCTGCCGAGCCTCGAGTCCGGCATGATCCCCAAGATGTCGGCCTGCCTCGAAGCGGTCGACGGCGGTGTGGCCAAGGCCGCGATCATCGACGGCCGCGAGGCGCACTCCATCCTTCTCGAAGTATTCACCCCGGGCGGTGTCGGCACGGAGGTCGTGCCGGCGGCCGCCCACTGAACCGGAGGCCACTCGTGCCAGGCGCTGAGACGGACACCCCATGGCAGAGCCGATTCGGCTCCTCCCTGATGCGTACGATGGGGTCGCCGCTTCGCATGCTCGTGCGCGGCGAGGGCGCGTACGTCTGGGATGACGAGGGCACCGAATATCTCGACTTCCTCGCGGGCATCGCGGTGAACTCACTCGGCCATGCCCATCCGGTGTTCGTCGACGCGATCTCCCGCCAGGCGGCGACCCTGGCCCATGTCTCCAACTACTTTTCCACTCCGCCGCAGATCGAGCTCGCCGAACGGCTGAAGCGCATCACCGGCGCGGGCGTGGGAGGGCGCGTCTACTTCTGCAACTCGGGTGCCGAGGCGAACGAGGCAGCTTTCAAGCTGGCGCGGTTGAACTCCTCCGGCACCCGCACGAAGATCGTCGCTCTGAACAACGGATTCCATGGGCGCACGATGGGGGCGCTGTCCCTCACCGGCAAGCCCGCGATGCGCGAGCCCTTCGAGCCGATGCCCTCGGGGGTGGTGCACATCGACACCACGATCGAGGCGCTCGAATCCACGATCGACGACTCGGTCTCCGCCCTCTTCGTCGAGCCCATCAAGGGCGAGGCGGGCGTTCTGCCGTTGCCCGAGGGCTTCCTGCGGCGGGCCCGCGAGCTCACGGAGCAGCACGGAGCGCTGCTCATCGTCGATGAGATCCAGACCGGCGTTGGCCGCACCGGCGCCTGGTTCTCCTACATGCACGACGGGGTGGTTCCGGATGCGGTCACCGTGGCGAAGGGAATGGCCGGCGGTTTCCCGATCGGATCCCTGGTGACCTTCGGCTGGGCCTCCGACCTCTTCACGCGCGGTCAGCACGGCAGCACCTTCGGTGGAAACCCCCTCGCCACCGCCACGGCCAACGCGGTGCTCGGCGAGATCGAGTCGGCCGGGCTCGTGGAGAACGCGGCGCGGCGCGGCACGGAACTCCGAGCTGTGATCGACGGTCTCGAGTCGCCGCTGGTCGAGGAGATCCGCGGCCAGGGTCTGCTCATCGGCATCGGCTTGACCGAGCCCGTTGCCGGCCAGATCTCGGATGGGGCCCTCGCGAACGGTCTCATCATCAACGCGCCGAACGACTCCAGCATCCGCATCGCACCACCGCTGATCATCGGCGACGACGAGGTGCGTGTGTTCGCCGAGCGGCTCCGACGAGCCTTCGACGCCGTCGTCGCCGACTGACCGACGCTATCCTGATCCTTTCGACGAACCTGAACTCGACCCTGAGGCGAACCATGACCAGGCACTTCCTTCGCGACGACGACATCACGCCGGCCGAGCAGCAACAGATCCTCGACCTCGCCGTCGAGCTGAAGAAGGACCGCTTCCAGGCGAAACCGTTGGCCGGACCGCAGACCGTCGCGGTGATCTTCGACAAGTCGTCCACCCGCACGCGGGTGTCGTTCGCGGTCGGGATCGCCGATCTCGGAGGTGTGCCGCTCATCATCTCCACTGCGTCGAGTCAGCTCGGCGGCAAGGAGACGGCGTCCGACACCGCACGGGTGCTCGAGCGCCAGGTCGCGGCGATCGTCTGGCGCACCTACGCGCAGTCGGGGCTGGAGGAGATGGCGGCCGGCACTCGGGTGCCTGTGGTCAATGCGCTGTCCGACGACTTCCACCCCTGTCAGCTGCTGGCCGATTTCCTGACGATCCGCGAACACCGGGGCGAGCTGGCCGGCTTGACCGTCGCATTCCTCGGCGACGGGGCGAGCAACATGGCGCAGTCCTACCTGCTCGCGGGCGCGACCGCCGGAATGCACGTGCGGGTCGCGAGTCCCGTCGAGTACTCGCCCGCCGCATCCGTGGTCGCCGATGCCGAGAAGCGAGCAGCAGAGACCGGGGGATCGGTGACCGTGCTGACCGATCCGGCGGAGGCCGCGGAGGATGCCGACGTCATCGTCACCGACACCTGGGTGTCGATGGGCAAAGAAGACGAGAAGGCCGAGCGTGTGAAGACGTTCGGCGGCTACCAGGTCGATCCGGCGATGATGGCGCGCGCCAAGAGCGACGCTCTCTTCCTGCACTGTCTCCCCGCCGACCGCGGCTACGAGGTCGCCGCCTCGGTGATCGACGGACCGCAGAGCGTCATCTGGGACGAGGCGGAGAACCGTCTGCACGCCCAGAAGGCGCTGCTGGTTTGGCTGTTCGAGCAGAACGAGCAGTCCGCTCCCGCCAGAAAGGCGGGGTTCTGATGAGCGACGACGTCTCGTCACGGGCCGCCGAAGCCGGCGCCCTCTGGGGCGGCCGCTTCTCCGGCGGCCCCGCTCCGGAGCTTGCCGAACTCAGCCGCTCGACGCACTTCGACTGGCAGCTCGCGCAGTACGACATCGCGGGTTCGCGCGCTCATGCGAAGGCGCTCGCCCGCGCGGGGTATCTCGACGAGACCGAGCTTGCCGGCATGCTGCAGGCACTCGACGACCTCGCGGCCGCGGTCGACAGCGGCGAGTTCACCCCGCAGCCCATGGATGAAGACGTGCACTCCGCCCTCGAACGCGGCTTGATCGAGTTCTCCGGGCCAGAGCTCGGCGGCAAGCTCCGCGCCGGCCGCAGCCGCAACGACCAGATCGCCACGCTGGTGCGGATGCTCCTGCGCGATCATGCGGCGACGCTCACGAGGCTCCTCGTCGACCTGATCGATGCCACCGCCTCGCAGGCCGACGCGAACTTCGACGCCATCCTTCCCGGCCGCACCCACCTGCAACACGCCCAGCCCGTGTTGCTCGCGCATCAACTCCTCGCGCACTGCTGGCCACTGGTGCGCGACATCGAGCGGCTGCGCGACTGGGATGCCCGGGCCAACGCGTCGCCCTACGGCTCCGGCGCGTTGGCCGGCAACACCTTGGGTCTCGATGCCGAGCTCGTCGCCCACGACCTCGGTTTCGCGCACGGAGTCGAGAACTCCATCGACGGCACCGCCTCGCGTGACGTGGTGGCAGAGTTCGCCTACGTCACCGCCCAGATTGGAATCGACCTCTCGCGGTTCGCGGAGGAGATCATCATCTGGAACACGAAGGAGTTCGGCTTCGTCACGCTCTCGGATTCGTATTCCACCGGTTCGTCGATCATGCCGCAGAAGAAGAATCCCGACATCGCCGAGCTCGCCCGCGGCAAGGCGGGCCGTCTGATCGGCAATCTCGCCGGACTGCTCGCCACGCTGAAGGGCCTTCCTCTCGCCTACAACCGCGATCTGCAGGAGGACAAGGAGCCGGTCTTCGATTCGATCAAGACGCTCGAGGTGCTGCTTCCCGCCTTCACGGGCATGGTCGCCACGCTCACCTTCCACACCGAGCGGATGGCCGAGCTGGCGCCGCAGGGCTTCTCGCTGGCGACGGATGTCGCGGAGTGGCTCGTGAAGCAGCACGTCACCTTCCGCGATGCGCACGAGATCACCGGCACGCTGGTGAAGTTCGCCGAAGACCACGACCTCGACCTCGACCAGCTGAGCGACGAGCAGTTCGCCGCCATCTCGCCGCACCTCACTCCGCAGGTGCGCTCCGTGCTCACCATCGAGGGTTCGGTGGCGAGCCGCGACGGCTCCGGCGGTACCGCCGGAGTGCGGGTGCGCGAGCAACTGGCCGCCCTGACCGAACGGGTGCGGGCACTCGTCTCGCAAACCGGAGCCCTACCCGGAGGCGCCTGATGAACGACAAGAACCCGAAGCCCGAGCGCGAACCCGGCGATCCCGGATTCTGGCGGCGTCCGCTGCCGAACCGCGTGGTCTGGCTGATCATCGCCCTGGCGGGTGTCGTGGTGATCGCCGGCATCGTGGTCAGCCTCTCGCTCGGCGTCCGTCTGTTCTGACCCGGCATCCCGTGGTCGACCTCGCTGCTTCCTCGCTGGAGATCGCTCCGCTGTTGCTGGGCGCGGTGTTCCGCCACGACTCGCCGGCAGGCGCGGTCGCCATCCGCATCACCGAGGTCGAGGCCTACATCGGTGACGGGCTCGATCCGGGATCGCACGCCTTCCGCGGCAAGACCGCCCGCAACTCGGTCATGTACGGCGAGCCGGGCCACCTGTACACGTACTTCACCTACGGGATGCACGTGTGCGCGAACGTGGTCTGCTCGCCGCCGGGCGAAGCGACCGCCGTGCTGCTCCGCGGGGGCGAGGTCGTCGAGGGGATCGACCTGGCACGCGAGCGCCGCACCACGGCGAAGAACGACGCCGAGCTCGCTCGTGGCCCCGCCCGGCTGGTGCGCGCGCTCGGCATCGCGATGGCCGACAACGGAGCGGCGCTCGACCGCGAACCGTTCTCGCTGGAGTTCCCACCCGCCCGCGCCTCCGGCATCGCCACGAGCCTCCGCACCGGGGTGAGCGGAGCCGGCGGCCGGCAGCCGTTCGAGTGGCGCTACTTCTTGGAGGGCGACCCGACCGTCTCGCCCTACAAACGGCATCCGAAGGCGTGACCCGGACCGACCGTCTCCCAGCGCGCTGGTAGGCTCGAATACCGTGTCAGAGTCAGTCACCCCGCCCGTGATCGCGCAGCAGAACGATGCGTCGTTCGACGATGTGTGGGACGAGTTGGTCTATCGCGGCCTGGTGCACGTCTCCACCGATCCGGCGGAGTTGAAGGCGCTGTTGGCGGGCGACTCGATCACCTTCTACTGCGGATTCGACCCCACCGCCCCGAGCCTTCATCTGGGCAACCTGGTGCAATTGCTGGTGATGCGTCGTCTGCAGTTGGCGGGGCACAAGCCGCTCGGCCTGGTAGGCGGATCGACCGGGCTGATCGGCGATCCTCGGCCGAGCGCCGAGCGCACACTCAACACGAAAGACACCGTGGCCGAGTGGGTGGGCTACCTCCAGGGCCAGGTGGCGCGGTTCCTGAGTTTCGACGGCGACAACGCCGCCCGGTTGGTGAACAACCTCGACTGGACGGCGCCGCTCTCGGCCATCGACTTCCTGCGCGACATCGGCAAGCACTTCCGGGTCGGCACGATGCTGAAGAAAGACGCAGTCTCCGCTCGGCTGAACTCGGATGCGGGAATCAGTTACACCGAGTTCAGCTACCAGATCTTGCAGGGGCTCGATTATCTCGAGCTCTACCGGAGCTACGGCTGCGTGTTGCAGACCGGGGGCAGCGACCAATGGGGCAATCTCACGAGCGGCACCGACCTCATCCATCGCGCGGAGCATGTCGGCGTGCACGCCATCGGCACCCCGCTCATCACGAACTCCGACGGCACGAAGTTCGGCAAGAGCGAGGGAAATGCGATCTGGCTCGATCCGGAGCTCACGAGTCCCTACGCGTTCTATCAGTTCTGGCTCAACACCGACGACGCCGACGTGATCGACCGGCTGAAGATCTTCTCGTTCCGGCCGCGTGCCGAGATCGAGCGCCTGGCGCAAGCGGTGGCCGACGAGCCGTTCCGGCGCGAGGCGCAGCGGGCGTTGGCCTACGAGGTGACGGCCTTGGTGCACGGGGTCGCGGCGACGGATGCGGCGATCGCGGCGGCGGCCGCCCTCTTCGGTCAGGGCGAGCTGGCCGAACTGGATGCGGCGACGCTCGGTGCGGCGATCGCCGAACTGCCGAACGTCCCGGTCACCCGGGCGACGACGGTGGTGGAGGCTTTGCTCGACACCGGACTCGTCTCGAGCCTGGGGGAGGGCCGCCGCGCCATCGCGCAAGGCGGGGTCTATCTGAACAACGCGAAGGTGACCGACGAGAGCGCGTCTCTCGGTGGTGCCGCGTTGGCGGGCGGGTTCGCGGTGCTGCGTCGCGGCAAGAAGACTCTCGCCGGCGTCACGATCAGCTGACCGAACCCGCCCGGCCGGTCACCCGACGGTGACGGGGATCGCGGTGTCGGCGCTCACATGCACCGAACCCGGAAGACGGATGAGCGTGAGCTGCGCTTCTTCACGAACCGGCGGCTTCGGGGTGCGCAGCTTCGCCAGGGTCCAGCGCTTGTCATCGCTGAGGTTGGGCGTGGTCGCGAGGCGGTAATCGGCGATCTTCACCGCGGCCTGCAAGGCGATGGCACGGGGGTCGCCCGACTTGCCGACCTCGAGTGACACCGACCGACGCACGATCACGTCGTCGTCTCCGCGCAGGTGCACCGTGAACTGCACCACTCCGGGATCATCGACGCCCGTCGATTGGTGGTAGCCCACTTCCTGGATCCAGGGGTAGCGCACGTGGCCGACCTCGACCTCGCTCTTCTTCGTGCCCGTGGATGCGCGGATCAAGACGCGCGCATCCGTCATCGCGAACGACGAGCCCACGGCGCCGGTGGGCGTTTCCGTGCTGCCGGCGCTCTCATCGACCCGAACGGCGGATGCCGCGTGCCAGACCGGAGCGATGCCGTCCCGGTCTTCTTCGACGATCGTGAACTTCGCGTCCACAGAGGGGTAGAGCGCATCCTGCGCATCACCCGGACCTCGTGTCGCCATTACCGTGTACACCATCAGTGGGTGTTTCCTCTCTTGCGACAATCTGTCCCTTTGAGACTACATCCGCGAGAAATCAGGCCGACACGCCCGGGATGCGTCGCAATTTGCGGCCTCTCGAAACACCCGCGTAATCTACTAACTCGTCACCCCAAAGGTGCGGAAAGCGGAAGAGCTTCCCGGCCTCAAGCGGGGGCCACTTCATCCGCCGAAAGGCACACTCTACCTAGTAGTTCTGTGCCTAGACGCCTAGGATGTAAGACACCCACTCCAGAAGTCTCGAGTTCGGTGCGCAGAGATCTGATCTCACCGCGCAACGGCCGATTTGACATGGGGTTGGGAGCAGGTAATATAGAGAAGTTGCCCGGAACGATGGCTGGAAGGCCTGGTTTTTGGAGCATCCGATCCTTGAGAACTCAACAGCGTGCACAATGTCATATGCCAAAAACCCCGCTTCGGCTTTGGTCGGAGAGGGATTCCTTTTGGGAAACATTTAGAACAACAAAGCAAGTCAGTAATGATTTGTTCTGTCAGTTTCAAACTTGCAGCGCGGTCCGCCTATTCCGGTGGTCGTGTCTGTGCGTAAACATTTACGGAGAGTTTGATCCTGGCTCAGGACGAACGCTGGCGGCGTGCTTAACACATGCAAGTCGAACGGTGAAAGAGGAGCTTGCTTCTCTGGATCAGTGGCGAACGGGTGAGTAACACGTGAGTAACCTGCCCTTGACTCTGGGATAAGCGTTGGAAACGACGTCTAATACCGGATACGAACCGCGAAGGCATCTTCTGCGGTTGGAAAGAATTTCGGTCAAGGATGGACTCGCGGCCTATCAGCTAGTTGGTGAGGTAATGGCCCACCAAGGCGACGACGGGTAGCCGGCCTGAGAGGGTGACCGGCCACACTGGGACTGAGACACGGCCCAGACTCCTACGGGAGGCAGCAGTGGGGAATATTGCACAATGGGCGCAAGCCTGATGCAGCAACGCCGCGTGAGGGATGACGGCCTTCGGGTTGTAAACCTCTTTTAGTAGGGAAGAAGCGAAAGTGACGGTACCTGCAGAAAAAGCACCGGCTAACTACGTGCCAGCAGCCGCGGTAATACGTAGGGTGCAAGCGTTGTCCGGAATTATTGGGCGTAAAGAGCTCGTAGGCGGTTTGTCGCGTCTGCTGTGAAAACTGGAGGCTCAACCTCCAGCCTGCAGTGGGTACGGGCAGACTAGAGTGCGGTAGGGGAGATTGGAATTCCTGGTGTAGCGGTGGAATGCGCAGATATCAGGAGGAACACCGATGGCGAAGGCAGATCTCTGGGCCGTAACTGACGCTGAGGAGCGAAAGCGTGGGGAGCGAACAGGATTAGATACCCTGGTAGTCCACGCCGTAAACGTTGGGAACTAGATGTGGGGACCATTCCACGGTCTCCGTGTCGCAGCTAACGCATTAAGTTCCCCGCCTGGGGAGTACGGCCGCAAGGCTAAAACTCAAAGGAATTGACGGGGGCCCGCACAAGCGGCGGAGCATGCGGATTAATTCGATGCAACGCGAAGAACCTTACCAAGGCTTGACATATACGAGAACGGGCCAGAAATGGTCAACTCTTTGGACACTCGTAAACAGGTGGTGCATGGTTGTCGTCAGCTCGTGTCGTGAGATGTTGGGTTAAGTCCCGCAACGAGCGCAACCCTCGTTCTATGTTGCCAGCACGTAATGGTGGGAACTCATAGGAGACTGCCGGGGTCAACTCGGAGGAAGGTGGGGATGACGTCAAATCATCATGCCCCTTATGTCTTGGGCTTCACGCATGCTACAATGGCCGGTACAAAGGGCTGCAATACCGTAAGGTGGAGCGAATCCCAAAAAGCCGGTCTCAGTTCGGATTGAGGTCTGCAACTCGACCTCATGAAGTCGGAGTCGCTAGTAATCGTGGATCAGCAACGCCACGGTGAATACGTTCCCGGGCCTTGTACACACCGCCCGTCAAGTCATGAAAGTCGGTAACACCCGAAGCCGGTGGCCCAACCCTTGTGGAGGGAGCCGTCGAAGGTGGGATCGGTGATTAGGACTAAGTCGTAACAAGGTAGCCGTACCGGAAGGTGCGGCTGGATCACCTCCTTTCTAAGGAGCACTGGCACTTCGGTGTCCAGGCATGCCAGATCGAGACATACGTTCTCGCTGGTAGCTCATGGGTGGAACATTGACATTGATGCAGCAGGAACCGCGTTAGCGCTAGTACGACTCTTCGGAGTTTGGAACGGGCCGGCACGGGGGTGGTTGCATATGCACGCTGTTGGGTCCTGAGGGACCGGATCTCCTTCGCTTCGGCGGAGGTGGACCAACCTCAGGGCCTTTCGTTGTTTCCCTTTAGATTGAGGGTTGCGCGGAGGGTACCGCCCGTACTTTGAGAACTACACAGTGGACGCGAGCATCTTAGATTCAGGACTTTGTCCTGAATCACAAAGATCAACAAGAACCCTTCGGGGTTCTGTAGATCATTGGTCAATTTTTCTTATGAAAGATCGATTCAAACTCATGTGATTTCAAATTTCTAAGAGCAAACGGTGGATGCCTTGGCATCTGGAGCCGAAGAAGGACGTATAAATCTGCGATAAGCCTCGGGGAGCTGATAATAGAGCTTTGATCCGAGGATTTCCGAATGGGGAAACCCCGCTGGGCCCGTAAGGTGACCCGGTGACTCCCGCCTGAATATATAGGGCGGGTAGAGGGAACGTGGGGAAGTGAAACATCTCAGTACCCACAGGAAGAGAAAGCAAAAGCGATTCCGTTAGTAGTGGCGAGCGAACCCGGAAGAGGCTAAACCGATCATGTGTGATAGCCGGCAGGCGTTGCATGGTCGGGGTTGCGGGACTTTTCTGCTGATTCTGCCGAACAGTGAGCGTTACAACGCAATATAGACGAATGGCATTGAAAGGCCAGTCATAGAGGGTGCCAACCCCGTAGTCGAAATGTTGCAATGGCGCGAAGAGTATCCCAAGTAGCACGGGGCCCGAGAAATCCCGTGTGAATCTGTCAGGACCACCTGATAAGCCTAAATACTCCCAGATGACCGATAGCGGACAAGTACCGTGAGGGAAAGGTGAAAAGTACCCCGGGAGGGGAGTGAAATAGTACCTGAAACCGTTTGCTTACAAACCGTTGGAGCACCCTTGTTGGTGTGACAGCGTGCCTTTTGAAGAATGAGCCTGCGAGTTAGTGATATGTGGCGAGGTTAACCCGTGAGGGGCAGCCGTAGCGAAAGCGAGTCTTAATAGGGCGAGTCAGTCGCATGTTCTAGACCCGAAGCGAAGTGATCTATCCATGGCCAGGTTGAAGCGACGGTAAGACGTCGTGGAGGACCGAACCCACTTCAGTTGAAAATGGAGGGGATGAGCTGTGGATAGGGGTGAAAGGCCAATCAAACTTCGTGATAGCTGGTTCTCTCCGAAATGCATTTAGGTGCAGCGTTGCGTGTTTCTTGCCGGAGGTAGAGCTACTGGATAGCCGATGGGCCCCAAAAGGTTACTGACGTTAGCCAAACTCCGAATGCCGGTAAGTGAGAGCGCAGCAGTGAGACGGTGGGGGATAAGCTTCATCGTCGAGAGGGAAACAACCCAGACCACCAAATAAGGTCCCAAAGCGCGTGCTAAGTGGGAAAGGATGTGGAGTTGCACAGACAACCAGGAGGTTGGCTTAGAAGCAGCCACCCTTGAAAGAGTGCGTAATAGCTCACTGGTCAAGTGATTCCGCGCCGACAATGTAACGGGGCTCAAGCACGCCACCGAATTTGTGGCATTTATGTTAGTGACAGGCCTTCGTGGTCCAGTCGCATAGATGGGTAGGAGAGCGTCGTGTGGCCAGCGAAGCGGCGGTGTAAACCAGCCGTGGAGGCTACACGAGTGAGAATGCAGGCATGAGTAGCGAAAGACGGGTGAGAAACCCGTCCTCCGAAAGACCAAGGGTTCCAGGGCCAGGTTAATCCGCCCTGGGTAAGTCGGGACCTAAGGCGAGGCCGACAGGCGTAGTCGATGGACAACGGGTTGATATTCCCGTACTGACGAAGAACCGCCCAAGCTAATCCAGTAGTGCTAAGAGTCCTAACCCGGACCACTGATCCCCTTCGGGGGTGATGGGACCGGTCTAACGCTCGAACCCGTTCTGGTGCGGTTAGCGTATTAACAGGTGTGACGCAGGAAGGTAGCTGAGCCGGGCGATGGTTGTCCCGGTCTAAGGATGTAGGGCGAACGATAGGCAAATCCGTCGTTCATTAAGCCTGAGACCCGATGGGTAGTCCTCACGGACGAAATCAGTGATCCTATGCTGCCAAGAAAAGCATCGACGCGAGGTTCCAGTCACCCGTACCCCAAACCGACTCAGGTGGTCAGGTAGAGAATACCAAGGAGATCGAGAGAATCGTGGTTAAGGAACTCGGCAAAATGCCCCCGTAACTTCGGGAGAAGGGGGGCCTGAGGCGTGAAGGGATTTACTCCTGGAGCGTTTGAAGGCCGCAGAGACCAGTGGGAAGCGACTGTTTACTAAAAACACAGGTCCGTGCCAAGTCGCAAGACGATGTATACGGACTGACGCCTGCCCGGTGCTGGAAGGTTAAGAGGAACGGTTAGCCGCAAGGCGAAGCTGAGAATTTAAGCCCCAGTAAACGGCGGTGGTAACTATAACCATCCTAAGGTAGCGAAATTCCTTGTCGGGTAAGTTCCGACCTGCACGAATGGCGTAACGACTTCCCAGCTGTCTCAACCGCGAACTCGGCGAAATTGCACTACGAGTAAAGATGCTCGTTACGCGCAGCAGGACGGAAAGACCCCGTGACCTTTACTACAGCTTGGTATTGGTGTTCGGTGTGGCTTGTGTAGGATAGGTGGGAGACTGTGAAGCTTGGACGCTAGTTCAGGTGGAGTCATTGTTGAAATACCACTCTGGTCACTCTGGATATCTAACTTCGAACCGTAATCCGGTTCAGGGACAGTGCCTGGTGGGTAGTTTAACTGGGGCGGTTGCCTCCTAAAAAGTAACGGAGGCGCCCAAAGGTTCCCTCAATCTGGTTGGCAATCAGATGGCGAGTGTAAGTGCACAAGGGAGCTTGACTGTGAGACTGACAAGTCGAGCAGGGACGAAAGTCGGGACTAGTGATCCGGCAGTGGCTTGTGGAAGCGCTGTCGCTCAACGGATAAAAGGTACCTCGGGGATAACAGGCTGATCTTGCCCAAGAGTCCATATCGACGGCATGGTTTGGCACCTCGATGTCGGCTCGTCGCATCCTGGGGCTGGAGTAGGTCCCAAGGGTTGGGCTGTTCGCCCATTAAAGCGGTACGCGAGCTGGGTTTAGAACGTCGTGAGACAGTTCGGTCCCTATCCGCTGCGCGCGTAGGAAATTTGAAAGGATCTGACCCTAGTACGAGAGGACCGGGTTGGACGAACCTCTGGTGTGTCAGTTGTTCCGCCAGGAGCACCGCTGATTAGCTACGTTCGGGATGGATAACCGCTGAAAGCATCTAAGCGGGAAGCCGGCCTTGAGATGAGATTTCCATACCTTCGGGTGAGAGGCTCCCAGCTAGACTACTGGGTTGATAGGCAGGATGTGGAAGCGAGGACTAAAGACTCGTGGAGCTGACCTGTACTAATAAGCCGATAATTTGATAATCACTATCTTCATACCGTTGTAAGGCTGGTATTTAGAGCCAAGATTGCTTGCGTCCACTATGTGGTTCTCGATGTACGGTCGAGAACCGAACAATCAGCAATGATTGCTCGAATTCACTTTGATACATCAATAGTGTTTCGGCGGCCATAGCGAGAGGGAAACGCCCGGTCACATTCCGAACCCGGAAGCTAAGACTCTCTGCGCCGATGGTACTGCAAGGGGGACCTTGTGGGAGAGTAGGACACCGCCGGACTTCTTTGTGAAATGGCCACCCAGCAATGGGTGGCCATTTTGCGTTAAGTCCGTGGTATTTGCAGCCGCCGAATGAGTGCCTGAGGAGGGCCCCATGACCGACAACGATGACGAGAAACGTCGCGACGATCGCGGCGGCGACGCGCGTCCGAAGCGCGATGATGGCGACCGACGCCCTCCCCGCAAAGACGCCGGCTCGGACCGGTCGGCCCGCCCGCACGGTAGTCGGCCTGCGCGTGACGATACCGACAAGCGACCGTTCACGCCGCGCCGTGACAACAGCTCTCGCCCCGATCGCGGCGGACGACCGGACGCCGGTGGTCGGAGCGATCGCAGCGCACGCCCTGAGCGTGCCGGCGCCGCCGATCGCGGTGCTCGTCCCGATCGCGGTGCGCGTCCCGATCGCGGTGCCCGACCTGAGCGCAGCGGCGACCGCAGCGGGCGGCCGGAGCGCGGTGGTTCTGATCGCGGCGGGCGACCTGATCGCGGTGGCCGGCCCTCGAGTGGCGGACCGGGGGAGCGGCGCCTCTGGACCAAGGACGGCAAGCCGGCCCGTAACGACCAGAGCGCATCCCGGTTCGAGCGTCCTCCTCTCACCGAAGAGGAACTGCTCGCACGGGAGCTGCGTTCGGTGCGTCCGCGGCACGACGACCCCGAGATCCCCGACGACGTCGTCGGACGAGATCTCGACAAGGTCGCGCGTATGGAATTGAAGACGCTGAACAAGGAGAACGCCGAGGAAGTCGCTCGGCACCTCGTGATGGCCGGTCGGCTGATCGACGAGAATCCCGAGTTGGCGCACCAGCACGCGATGTCGGCATCCCGGCGCGCGGGAAGGATCGGCGTGGTGCGCGAGACCCTCGCCATCACCGCCTACGCCACCGGCGACTACGCCCTCGCCCTGCGGGAACTTCGCACGTTCCGGCGGATCTCGGGATCGAACGAGCAGCTCGCGTTGATGATCGACAGCGAGCGGGGGATGGGGCGTCCTGAGCGCGCGCTCGAGGCCGGTCGGTCCGTCGAGCGGTCGACGCTCTCGGTGCCGTCGCAGGTGGCTGTCGCGATCGCGATGTCAGGTGCACGACTCGACCTCGGCCAGGCGGATGCCGCACTCACCGAGCTCGAGATCCCTCAGCTGAACCCCGACGTGGCCTATTCCTACAGCCCCGAGCTGTTCGACGCCTATGCCGAGGTGCTCGCGGAGCTGGGACAGGACGAAGAGTCGGCCGAGTGGCGGCAGCGCGCCGAGCGCGCCGACCTCGCCTTGAACGGTGAGCCCGACGACACCATCGAAGTGTTCGAAGAAGACGACGACGAGTCGATTTGACGTCGGGTCTGAGACTGGTTATGGTTGACAAGTTGCCTCGGAGCAACGCGAAACACGAAGAAGCGCGGTGTCCATTACGGGCCCAGCTCTAGGGTGACGCGGCTCCGAAGAACATCTTGATCCTGACCGATGGTGTCATGGTTAGTTTGGCGTGCCGAGATCTTGTCTCGGCGCCGAAAACGGCCGATTTGACATGGGGTTGGGAGCAGGTAATATAGAGAAGTTGCCCGGAACGATGGCTGGAAGGCCTGGTTTTTGGAGCATCCGATCCTTGAGAACTCAACAGCGTGCACAATGTCATATGCCAAAAACCCCGCTTCGGCTTTGGTCGGAGAGGGATTCCTTTTGGGAAACATTTAGAACAACAAAGCAAGTCAGTAATGATTTGTTCTGTCAGTTTCAAACTTGCAGCGCGGTCCGCCTATTCCGGTGGTCGTGTCTGTGCGTAAACATTTACGGAGAGTTTGATCCTGGCTCAGGACGAACGCTGGCGGCGTGCTTAACACATGCAAGTCGAACGGTGAAAGAGGAGCTTGCTTCTCTGGATCAGTGGCGAACGGGTGAGTAACACGTGAGTAACCTGCCCTTGACTCTGGGATAAGCGTTGGAAACGACGTCTAATACCGGATACGAACCGCGAAGGCATCTTCTGCGGTTGGAAAGAATTTCGGTCAAGGATGGACTCGCGGCCTATCAGCTAGTTGGTGAGGTAATGGCCCACCAAGGCGACGACGGGTAGCCGGCCTGAGAGGGTGACCGGCCACACTGGGACTGAGACACGGCCCAGACTCCTACGGGAGGCAGCAGTGGGGAATATTGCACAATGGGCGCAAGCCTGATGCAGCAACGCCGCGTGAGGGATGACGGCCTTCGGGTTGTAAACCTCTTTTAGTAGGGAAGAAGCGAAAGTGACGGTACCTGCAGAAAAAGCACCGGCTAACTACGTGCCAGCAGCCGCGGTAATACGTAGGGTGCAAGCGTTGTCCGGAATTATTGGGCGTAAAGAGCTCGTAGGCGGTTTGTCGCGTCTGCTGTGAAAACTGGAGGCTCAACCTCCAGCCTGCAGTGGGTACGGGCAGACTAGAGTGCGGTAGGGGAGATTGGAATTCCTGGTGTAGCGGTGGAATGCGCAGATATCAGGAGGAACACCGATGGCGAAGGCAGATCTCTGGGCCGTAACTGACGCTGAGGAGCGAAAGCGTGGGGAGCGAACAGGATTAGATACCCTGGTAGTCCACGCCGTAAACGTTGGGAACTAGATGTGGGGACCATTCCACGGTCTCCGTGTCGCAGCTAACGCATTAAGTTCCCCGCCTGGGGAGTACGGCCGCAAGGCTAAAACTCAAAGGAATTGACGGGGGCCCGCACAAGCGGCGGAGCATGCGGATTAATTCGATGCAACGCGAAGAACCTTACCAAGGCTTGACATATACGAGAACGGGCCAGAAATGGTCAACTCTTTGGACACTCGTAAACAGGTGGTGCATGGTTGTCGTCAGCTCGTGTCGTGAGATGTTGGGTTAAGTCCCGCAACGAGCGCAACCCTCGTTCTATGTTGCCAGCACGTAATGGTGGGAACTCATAGGAGACTGCCGGGGTCAACTCGGAGGAAGGTGGGGATGACGTCAAATCATCATGCCCCTTATGTCTTGGGCTTCACGCATGCTACAATGGCCGGTACAAAGGGCTGCAATACCGTAAGGTGGAGCGAATCCCAAAAAGCCGGTCTCAGTTCGGATTGAGGTCTGCAACTCGACCTCATGAAGTCGGAGTCGCTAGTAATCGTGGATCAGCAACGCCACGGTGAATACGTTCCCGGGCCTTGTACACACCGCCCGTCAAGTCATGAAAGTCGGTAACACCCGAAGCCGGTGGCCCAACCCTTGTGGAGGGAGCCGTCGAAGGTGGGATCGGTGATTAGGACTAAGTCGTAACAAGGTAGCCGTACCGGAAGGTGCGGCTGGATCACCTCCTTTCTAAGGAGCACTGGCACTTCGGTGTCCAGGCATGCCAGATCGAGACATACGTTCTCGCTGGTAGCTCATGGGTGGAACATTGACATTGATGCAGCAGGAACCGCGTTAGCGCTAGTACGACTCTTCGGAGTTTGGAACGGGCCGGCACGGGGGTGGTTGCATATGCACGCTGTTGGGTCCTGAGGGACCGGATCTCCTTCGCTTCGGCGGAGGTGGACCAACCTCAGGGCCTTTCGTTGTTTCCCTTTAGATTGAGGGTTGCGCGGAGGGTACCGCCCGTACTTTGAGAACTACACAGTGGACGCGAGCATCTTAGATTCAGGACTTTGTCCTGAATCACAAAGATCAACAAGAACCCTTCGGGGTTCTGTAGATCATTGGTCAATTTTTCTTATGAAAGATCGATTCAAACTCATGTGATTTCAAATTTCTAAGAGCAAACGGTGGATGCCTTGGCATCTGGAGCCGAAGAAGGACGTATAAATCTGCGATAAGCCTCGGGGAGCTGATAATAGAGCTTTGATCCGAGGATTTCCGAATGGGGAAACCCCGCTGGGCCCGTAAGGTGACCCGGTGACTCCCGCCTGAATATATAGGGCGGGTAGAGGGAACGTGGGGAAGTGAAACATCTCAGTACCCACAGGAAGAGAAAGCAAAAGCGATTCCGTTAGTAGTGGCGAGCGAACCCGGAAGAGGCTAAACCGATCATGTGTGATAGCCGGCAGGCGTTGCATGGTCGGGGTTGCGGGACTTTTCTGCTGATTCTGCCGAACAGTGAGCGTTACAACGCAATATAGACGAATGGCATTGAAAGGCCAGTCATAGAGGGTGCCAACCCCGTAGTCGAAATGTTGCAATGGCGCGAAGAGTATCCCAAGTAGCACGGGGCCCGAGAAATCCCGTGTGAATCTGTCAGGACCACCTGATAAGCCTAAATACTCCCAGATGACCGATAGCGGACAAGTACCGTGAGGGAAAGGTGAAAAGTACCCCGGGAGGGGAGTGAAATAGTACCTGAAACCGTTTGCTTACAAACCGTTGGAGCACCCTTGTTGGTGTGACAGCGTGCCTTTTGAAGAATGAGCCTGCGAGTTAGTGATATGTGGCGAGGTTAACCCGTGAGGGGCAGCCGTAGCGAAAGCGAGTCTTAATAGGGCGAGTCAGTCGCATGTTCTAGACCCGAAGCGAAGTGATCTATCCATGGCCAGGTTGAAGCGACGGTAAGACGTCGTGGAGGACCGAACCCACTTCAGTTGAAAATGGAGGGGATGAGCTGTGGATAGGGGTGAAAGGCCAATCAAACTTCGTGATAGCTGGTTCTCTCCGAAATGCATTTAGGTGCAGCGTTGCGTGTTTCTTGCCGGAGGTAGAGCTACTGGATAGCCGATGGGCCCCAAAAGGTTACTGACGTTAGCCAAACTCCGAATGCCGGTAAGTGAGAGCGCAGCAGTGAGACGGTGGGGGATAAGCTTCATCGTCGAGAGGGAAACAACCCAGACCACCAAATAAGGTCCCAAAGCGCGTGCTAAGTGGGAAAGGATGTGGAGTTGCACAGACAACCAGGAGGTTGGCTTAGAAGCAGCCACCCTTGAAAGAGTGCGTAATAGCTCACTGGTCAAGTGATTCCGCGCCGACAATGTAACGGGGCTCAAGCACGCCACCGAATTTGTGGCATTTATGTTAGTGACAGGCCTTCGTGGTCCAGTCGCATAGATGGGTAGGAGAGCGTCGTGTGGCCAGCGAAGCGGCGGTGTAAACCAGCCGTGGAGGCTACACGAGTGAGAATGCAGGCATGAGTAGCGAAAGACGGGTGAGAAACCCGTCCTCCGAAAGACCAAGGGTTCCAGGGCCAGGTTAATCCGCCCTGGGTAAGTCGGGACCTAAGGCGAGGCCGACAGGCGTAGTCGATGGACAACGGGTTGATATTCCCGTACTGACGAAGAACCGCCCAAGCTAATCCAGTAGTGCTAAGAGTCCTAACCCGGACCACTGATCCCCTTCGGGGGTGATGGGACCGGTCTAACGCTCGAACCCGTTCTGGTGCGGTTAGCGTATTAACAGGTGTGACGCAGGAAGGTAGCTGAGCCGGGCGATGGTTGTCCCGGTCTAAGGATGTAGGGCGAACGATAGGCAAATCCGTCGTTCATTAAGCCTGAGACCCGATGGGTAGTCCTCACGGACGAAATCAGTGATCCTATGCTGCCAAGAAAAGCATCGACGCGAGGTTCCAGTCACCCGTACCCCAAACCGACTCAGGTGGTCAGGTAGAGAATACCAAGGAGATCGAGAGAATCGTGGTTAAGGAACTCGGCAAAATGCCCCCGTAACTTCGGGAGAAGGGGGGCCTGAGGCGTGAAGGGATTTACTCCTGGAGCGTTTGAAGGCCGCAGAGACCAGTGGGAAGCGACTGTTTACTAAAAACACAGGTCCGTGCCAAGTCGCAAGACGATGTATACGGACTGACGCCTGCCCGGTGCTGGAAGGTTAAGAGGAACGGTTAGCCGCAAGGCGAAGCTGAGAATTTAAGCCCCAGTAAACGGCGGTGGTAACTATAACCATCCTAAGGTAGCGAAATTCCTTGTCGGGTAAGTTCCGACCTGCACGAATGGCGTAACGACTTCCCAGCTGTCTCAACCGCGAACTCGGCGAAATTGCACTACGAGTAAAGATGCTCGTTACGCGCAGCAGGACGGAAAGACCCCGTGACCTTTACTACAGCTTGGTATTGGTGTTCGGTGTGGCTTGTGTAGGATAGGTGGGAGACTGTGAAGCTTGGACGCTAGTTCAGGTGGAGTCATTGTTGAAATACCACTCTGGTCACTCTGGATATCTAACTTCGAACCGTAATCCGGTTCAGGGACAGTGCCTGGTGGGTAGTTTAACTGGGGCGGTTGCCTCCTAAAAAGTAACGGAGGCGCCCAAAGGTTCCCTCAATCTGGTTGGCAATCAGATGGCGAGTGTAAGTGCACAAGGGAGCTTGACTGTGAGACTGACAAGTCGAGCAGGGACGAAAGTCGGGACTAGTGATCCGGCAGTGGCTTGTGGAAGCGCTGTCGCTCAACGGATAAAAGGTACCTCGGGGATAACAGGCTGATCTTGCCCAAGAGTCCATATCGACGGCATGGTTTGGCACCTCGATGTCGGCTCGTCGCATCCTGGGGCTGGAGTAGGTCCCAAGGGTTGGGCTGTTCGCCCATTAAAGCGGTACGCGAGCTGGGTTTAGAACGTCGTGAGACAGTTCGGTCCCTATCCGCTGCGCGCGTAGGAAATTTGAAAGGATCTGACCCTAGTACGAGAGGACCGGGTTGGACGAACCTCTGGTGTGTCAGTTGTTCCGCCAGGAGCACCGCTGATTAGCTACGTTCGGGATGGATAACCGCTGAAAGCATCTAAGCGGGAAGCCGGCCTTGAGATGAGATTTCCATACCTTCGGGTGAGAGGCTCCCAGCTAGACTACTGGGTTGATAGGCAGGATGTGGAAGCGAGGACTAAAGACTCGTGGAGCTGACCTGTACTAATAAGCCGATAATTTGATAATCACTATCTTCATACCGTTGTAAGGCTGGTATTTAGAGCCAAGATTGCTTGCGTCCACTATGTGGTTCTCGATGTACGGTCGAGAACCGAACAATCAGCAATGATTGCTCGAATTCACTTTGATACATCAATAGTGTTTCGGCGGCCATAGCGAGAGGGAAACGCCCGGTCACATTCCGAACCCGGAAGCTAAGACTCTCTGCGCCGATGGTACTGCAAGGGGGACCTTGTGGGAGAGTAGGACACCGCCGGACTTCTTTGTGAAATGGCCACCCAGCAATGGGTGGCCATTTTGCGTTAACGCGAGGAAGAGGACGATGGGTCTGTTCGGAACGAAGAAGACGGAGCCGATGCTCCCGCTCGACGGTGTCGACGCCGTTCTCGCCGATCTCGACGGCGTGGTCTATCAAGGCCCCACGGCCATCCCGTATGCGGTCGACGCATTGTCGCGTGTGGCATCCGAGGGTCTTCGCACCGGCTTCATCACCAACAATGCGTCGCGCACCGACGCGCAGGTGGCGGAGCACCTCAGCAGCTTCGGGCTGACCGTGGCTCCGGAAGACGTCGTGACGTCGCCGCAGGCGGCCATGCGCATCCTGGTCACGCTCATCGACCCCGGAGCGACCGTGCTCGTGGTGGGGGGAATCGGTCTCGTGTCCGAGGTGGAGAAGGCCGGATTCGTCGTGACCCGATCGGCATCCGATCGCCCCGCCGCCGTGGTGCAGGGATTCGCGCCCGAGGTGGGGTGGACGCAGCTGGCCGAGGCGAGCTTCGCGCTGCACGACCCGGCCGTGCACTGGGTGGCCACCAACACCGACTGGACCATTCCGGTGGCCGGCGGTATCGCCCCCGGCAACGGCACGCTGGTGTCGGCGGTGCACACAGCCGTCGGACGGCTGCCCGTGGTGGCGGGCAAACCCGAGGCGCCGATCTTCGAAGTGGCCCTTGCGCGGTTCGGAGCCGAGAACGCAGCGTTCATCGGTGACCGCCTGGACACCGACACCTTGGGCGCCAAGCGCGCCGGGCTGCGGGCGATCCACGTGCTCACCGGCATCGACCGGGCGAAGCAGGTGCTCGCCGCGCCGGCGGGCTCCCGCCCCGACTTCATCCTGGCGGATCTGCGTCAGTTGTTCGATCCGTACCCCGCCACGGTGACCTCGAAGGACGGCTCGGAGACCTCGGTGGGCGCATCCGTCGTGCGGATGAAGGGACACGTGGTGCGCGTGGTGAAGACCGGCGACTCGCCCACCGATCTGGTGCGCGCGGGCTCCGCGGCGATCTGGAACTCGGGCCTGTCGATCCACGCGCTCGACGTCGACCCTGCGCTCTACAGCTGACCGGACGCCCGCCCGTCCCGGTGCCGCAGCCGGATGCGCACGGTACGCTGGGCAGGTGAACACAGACGACGTCGACAACGATGCCGCACTGGTTCCGCGGCTCCGCGTCATCGAGGAACAGCCCCTGGACCAGCGTGCGATCGCATACGCCCAAGTGCACGAAGAATTGAAAGCCCGCCTCGAGGGCGGGGACGCGTCGCCGTCGGATGGGTAGTGCTCGTCTGGATGCCGTGGTCGCCGCTCGCGGCCTGGCCCGGTCGCGCACCCATGCTGCGCGTCTGATCGCCAACGGTTACGTGCGTGTCGACGGGACGCCGCAGGTCAAGGCCTCGTTCCCCGTGAGCGAGGAACAAACCGTGACCGTCGACGCGGTCGACCGTTACGTGAGCCGCGGCGCGAACAAGCTGATCGCGGCGCTCGACGCCTTCTCCGGTGTGCGCGTCGACGGCGTGCTGGCGCTGGACGCCGGTGCCTCCACCGGAGGTTTCACCCAGGTGCTGCTGGAGCGCGGCGCCGAAAGGGTGATCGCGGCCGATGTGGGGCACGATCAGCTCGATCCGATCATCGCCCGCGACCCGCGTGTCATTGCGGTGGAGGGTTTCAATCTGCGGTTCGCCACCCCGGAAACCCTCGCCGGCGCATCCGGGATCGACCGGCCGGTCGACCTCGTGGTGGGCGACCTCTCGTTCATCTCGCTCGGGCTGGTGCTGGAGCCGCTGCGGTCGGTCGCCCGGCCCGACGCGGACTTCGTGTTGCTGGTGAAGCCGCAGTTCGAGGTCGGCCGCACGGGTGTGAAAGAGGGCATCGTGCGGAACGCCGCACTCCGCGCCGACGCGGTGACCAACGTGCTGTGGGCCGCGTACGACCTCGGGTTATCCACAGCCGGCCTGATCCCCTCCCCAATTGCCGGCGGTGCCGGGAATCTGGAGTACCTGGTCTGGTTCAATCAGGATGTCGGTTCCCATCCGACAGAATGGTTGGGACGAGTCACCGAGATGACAGGAGCGTGATGCGTGTCTGCTGAGCGATACATGCTGGTCGTTCTGCACACCGGGCGTCACGACTCCGTCGTGGCCGCGCAGAGCGTGTGCCAGCAATTGCGGGGCGCCGGGGTGACTCCGGTGATCGGTCCGCTCGACGAGAACGACCAAACGGAGGCGCTCGCCGATCTGGGGTCGTTCGAGACCCTCGGTTCGGGCGTGACCGTGTTCGACCTCGAGCTCGTGATCGTGCTCGGCGGCGACGGCACCATCCTGCGGGCGGCCGAACTCGTGCGCGGCTCGACCGTCCCGCTGCTCGGGGTGAACCTCGGGCACGTGGGGTTTCTCGCCGAGAGTGATCGCGAAGACCTCACCGAGACCGTGAACCGTGCGCTCGGGCGCGACTACCTGGTGGAAGAGCGGATGACGTTGGCGGTGCGGGTGAAGGTCGATTCCGAAGTCGTCTACGAGACCTGGGCACTCAACGAGGCCACCGTCGAGAAGGCGAGTCGCGAACGCATGCTCGAGGTCGTGGTGGAGGTCGACGGGCGCCCGTTGTCGAGCTTCGGCTGCGACGGCGTGGTGATGTCGACTCCCACCGGGTCGACCGCCTACTCTTTCTCGGCCGGCGGGCCGGTGGTGTGGCCGAGCCTCGACGCGCTGCTGATGGTGCCGCTCAGTCCGCACGCGCTGTTCGCGCGCCCACTGGTCGTCGGACCGAATTCCGCGCTCGCGGTGGAGGTACTCGACCGCACCCAGGGCGGCGCCGTGCTCTGGGCCGACGGCCGCCGGATGTGGGATCTGCCGAAAGGCGCGCGCGTGGTGGTGCGCCGCTCGCCGACGCCGGTGCGCCTCGCGCGGTTGCACATGGCGCCGTTCACCGATCGCCTGGTGCGCAAGTTCAATCTGCCCGTGAACGGGTGGCGGGGGCCGATGGATCGTGATTGAGGAACTGTCGATCAGAGACCTCGGCGTGATCGGCGAAGCCGTGCTGCCGCTCGGCCCGGGGTTCACCGCCGTCACCGGCGAGACCGGCGCGGGCAAGACCATGGTGGTGTCGGCGCTCGGGCTGCTGTTCGGCGAGCGTGCCGACACGGGGTCGATTCGCAAGGGAGCGGGGCAGGCCTGGATCGAGGGCCGCATCCTGGTGGGTCGTGATGGAGTCGTCGCGGATCGCGTGCGGGAGGTGGGAGGAGACCTCGACGACGCCGGCGATATCGGCGACGCCGAGGTCATCCTGTCGCGCTCCGTCTCGGCCGAGGGGCGCAGCCGTGCAGTCGTGGGCGGCCGGTCGGCGCCGATCAGCGTGCTCTCCGAGCTCGGCAGCGCCCTGGTCGTGGTGCACGGCCAATCCGACCAGCTCCGCTTGAAGAGCCAGTCAGCCCAGCGCGGAGCGCTCGACAGTTTCGCCGGACCAGCGCTCGCCGAACGCGTGACCGAATACCGGAGTCTCTACGAGTCGTGGCAGGCGCACAGTTCCGAGATCGACGCACTCGTGACCGAGCGCTCGTCGCGCCTGCGCGAAGCCGAACAACTCCGGGCGGCCATCGACGAGATCTCGGCAGTCGCGCCCGTCGAGGGCGAAGACGCTGAGCTGGCCGATCTGGCGGGGCGCCTGACGAACCTCGAAGACCTGCGGTTGGCGGCCGCCGAGGCGCGGGAGGGCATCTCGAGCGAAACGGGCGACGGACCGGACACAGTCGGGCTGATCGACGCCGCGTTGCGGAGCCTCGAACGGGTGGCCCACCATGACACGGCGCTCGCGCCCATCGTCGAAGCTCTCGCGAATGCGAGTTTCATCGTGTCCGACATCTCCACTCAGCTGGCCAGTTACGTGTCAGGGCTCGAAACCGATGAAGTGGGCGAACTCGACCGCGTGCAGGAACGACGCGCCCAGCTGACGGTGCTGACCCGCAAGTACGGTCCCGAACTCTCCGATGTGCTCGCCTTCACCGCCGAGGCGGAGCCGCGCCTGCTCGAACTCGACTCCGACTCCGATCGCATCGAACAGCTCTCGGCGCTGGTCGACGACGAGTACGCCGAGCTGACGCGGATCGCCGACGACCTCAGCGCGCTGCGCAGTGACGCGGGGGAGAGGCTCTCGACTGCCGTCACCGACGAGTTGGGCGCGCTCGCGATGCCGAACGCGCGGTTCGTGGTGGAGGTGCAGCAGCGCGACGACCTCGGCTCCACCGGGCGCGACCTCGTGCAGTTCTTGCTCCGTGCGCACGAGGGCAGCGAGCCGCGGCCGCTCAACAAAGGGGCCTCCGGCGGCGAGCTCTCGCGGGTGATGCTCGCGATCGAGGTCGTGCTGGCAGCGGCCGATCCCGTGCCGACCTTCGTCTTCGACGAGGTGGATGCGGGGGTGGGCGGCGCCTCAGCGATCGAGATCGGGCGGCGCCTGGCCGTGCTCGCGCGATCGTCGCAGGTGATCGTGGTGACGCACCTGGCGCAGGTGGCCGCGTTCGCCACCAACCACCTGCGGGTGGAGAAAGACCAGGACGGTCCGGTGACGGCGAGCAACGTCGTTCAGCTCGCCGGCGACGACCGCCTCGCGGAGATGGCGCGGCTGCTCTCCGGGCTGCCTGACTCGGAATCAGGGCTCGCCCACGCCGCGGAACTTCTCTCAACGGCGGAGAGCCTCGCCGCGGCGCGTGGATGAACCCGATGTCACGCTGATTCTGCGATGACTCCTCGATTGCCCTTGTGCCACACTGTAGCCACCTAGGGGGTTGAAGGGGACGAGACGATGGCACGGTTGACGAACAGCGAGCTGGCCGCGATGGTCGAACAGCTCCAGGCGGAGAACGAGCGGCTACGGGCGCATGCGGGACTCGCCGACACCCTTCCGCTCGACACTGAGAGTGGTCTGGAGCCCGTCAAACGCCGGCGTCGAGGGCGAGGCCGCACCGTCGCATCCGTCGTTCTCGTGGTGATCGGCCTGATTCTGGCGCCGGTGGCCGTTGCGGCGACCTGGACGCAGAGTCAACTGGCGAACACCGAGGCCTTCGTCTCGACGTTCGCGCCGCTGGCCGAAGATGCCGCCATTCAGGCCTTCGTGATCGAGGAGGTGATGACCGCTGTCGAAGAGCAGGTCGACTTCGAGAAGACCACCAGTGACGTGTTCGACGCGGTCGACGAACTGGGGTTGCCGCCGGCCGCATCCGCTGCCCTGTCTGCGCTGAAGAGGCCCGCGGCGCTCGGCCTGCAGTCGCTCGCCACCACGGTGGTGACGAACTTCGTCGAATCTCCGGCTTTCGCCGACATTTGGGAGCAGGCGCTCCGGGTGAGTCACCAGCAGCTGGTGGCGGCCATGACCAACGATCCGGCGGGTGCCCTCTCGATCTCCTCCTCAGGGGAGCTCTCGGTGCAACTCGGCCCGATCATCGAGGCGGTGAAAGCCGCCATGATCGACCAGGGCTTGAGTTTCGCGGATGCCATCCCCAGCGTCGACATGAACATCGTGGTGGCGCAGTCGGACAGTTTCGGTCAGCTCACCCTCGCCTACGGGTTGGCGGTCAGCCTCGGGGTGTGGCTGCCGTGGATCGCGATCGCCTTTCTGGCAGCGGGCGTCGTGGCGGCGAAACGCCGCACCGTGGCGCTGTTCTGGACGGGGTTGTCGCTCGGCGCGCTGATGGTTCTGCTCGGGATCGGTCTGCGGATCGGGAACCTGGTGACGGTCGCGTCGATCGCTCCGCGGTACGTGCCGATCGACGCCGCGGGAGTGATCTACGACACCGTGACGTCGATGATCGCCAGCACGGTCGTGGCGGTGGCGGTGCTCGCGTTCACGGTGATGGTGATCAGCTGGGCCGTCGGTCCTTACCGACCGGCACCGGCTCTGCGCCGAGCCTTCGGAGACGCCGCGACGCGGCTCCGTGCCATCGGCGACGCGCGCGGGATCTCCACGGGGGCCTTCGGGCGGGTGCTCGGTAAGCAGCGAGTGCTCATCCAGGTGCTGATCGGTGTGGCCGCGGCGGCCTTCATCCTGTTCTTGCGCCCGTTGTCGACGGGGCAGATCATCTGGACCGCGGTGATCGCGGTGGTGCTCTTGCTGCTCGTCGAGCTGCTGCAGCGGCCCGTGCCACCGGAGATCGTGGTGGTGGAGGTGCCGGAGGCGGAGGAACCGGACAACCCCGCCGAGAAGTCCGACGACGACTTGCTCATCTCGTGAACGACGAATGGCGTCGCAGCACTGTTAGGATGGAACTCCGTGGACGATGCTCATGACGCGGAACGTAAGAACAACCAAAACGACTCGAAACTGACGAAGCACATCTTCGTCACCGGGGGTGTCGTCTCCTCTCTGGGTAAAGGCCTCACCGCCGCCAGCCTGGGCAATCTGCTCACCGCGCGCGGACTCCGCGTCGTGATGCAGAAGCTCGATCCCTATCTCAATGTCGATCCGGGAACGATGAACCCGTTCCAGCACGGCGAGGTCTTCGTGACCGACGACGGCGCGGAGACCGATCTCGACATCGGTCACTACGAGCGGTTCCTCGACATCAACCTGAATCAGGCCGCGAACGTGACGACCGGTCAAATCTATTCCAGCGTCATCGCCAAGGAGCGCCGCGGCGAATACCTGGGCGACACGGTGCAGGTCATTCCGCACATCACCGATGAGATCAAACGACGGATGCGCCTCCAGGCTCACGACGCCTCCCGCCCCGACGTGATCATCACCGAGATCGGCGGCACGGTGGGCGACATCGAGTCGCAGCCGTTCATCGAGTCGGCCCGCCAGGTTCGCCACGAGCTGGGCCGCAAGAACGTTTTCTTCGTGCACGTTTCGCTGGTGCCCTTCATGAACGCCTCGGGTGAGCAGAAGACGAAGCCGACGCAGCACTCGGTCGCCGCCCTCCGGTCGATCGGCATCCAGCCCGACGCGCTCGTGCTGCGGAGCGACCGGCCCGTCTCGGAGAGCAACAAGCGCAAGATCGCGCTGATGTGCGACGTCGACGAGCAGGCCGTGGTGAACGCCATCGACGTTCCCTCGATCTACGACATCCCGACGATGCTGCACGAGCAGGGACTCGACGCCTACATCGTCGACCACCTCGACCTCGGATCGAAGGCCACCGACGTGGACTGGTCGGGCTGGCAGCCGCTGCTCGACGCCGTGCACGAGCCCAAGCACGAGGTGACGATCGGTCTGGTGGGCAAGTACATCGACCTGCCCGACGCCTACCTCTCGGTGACCGAGGCGTTGCGGGCGGGCGGGTTCGCCCACCGTACGAAGGTGAAGATCAAGTGGATTCCGTCGGACAACTGCCAGACGCCCGAGGGAGCCGCCCGCGAGCTCTCCGGGGCCGAGGGCGTCGACGGCATCCTGGTGCCCGGCGGATTCGGCGTGCGCGGCATCGAGGGCAAGCTCGGCGCGCTGCGCTTCGCCCGCGAGAACGGCATCCCGGCCCTGGGGCTCTGCCTCGGCCTCCAGTGCATGGTGATCGAGTACGCCCGCAACGTGGTGGGCCTTCCGGGCGCCTCGTCGAGCGAGTTCGACCCCGACACCGAGTTCCCCGTGATCGCGACGATGGCCGAGCAGGTCGACATCATCGCCGGCGGCGACCTCGGCGGAACCATGCGCCTCGGTCTCTACGAAGCCGAACTCGCGGCCGGATCGATCGTGGAAGAGGTCTACGGCGCATCCTCAGCTGCCGAGCGCCACCGTCACCGTTACGAGGTGAACAACAAGTACCGCGAGCAGATCGCCGATGCCGGCCTGTGGTTCTCCGGCGTCTCGCCCGACGGACACCTGGTGGAATACGTCGAGCTGCCGCGCGACGTGCACCCGTACTACGTGGCGACCCAGGCGCATCCGGAGCTGCGGTCGCGGCCCAGCCGGCCGCATCCGTTGTTCCAAGGTCTGGTTGCCGCGTCGCTCGAGCGTCAGGAAGCCACCCGGCTGTTCCCGGTGCAGGATGCCGATGCCTGAGCTGGCCGACGAGTTCGCCGAGGCGCCCGTCTCGTCGAGCGAGGTCGTGTTCGACGGCTACGTCTGGGACGTTCGCCGTGAAGGTTTCGACTTCGGGGGTGCGACCCTGCACCGCGATTTCGTGGACCATCCCGGGGCCGTCGCGATCTTCGCGCTGGACGACGACGACCGGGTGCTGCTGATCAAGCAGTACCGGCATCCGGTGCGCCGTCGCGAATGGGAGCCGCCCGCCGGTCTCCTCGACGTCGACACCGAATCGCCGCTCGACGCCGCCAAACGCGAGCTGGCGGAGGAGGTCGACCTCGCCGCATCCGATTGGCACGTGCTGATGGATTACGTGACGACCCCGGGCGGCAACAACGAGGCCATCCGCATTTTCGTCGCCCGCGGACTCAGCGCCACCGCCGCCTTCGCCCGCGAGGGCGAGGAGGCCGACATGGAGAAGCGCTGGGTGAGCCTCGACGAGCTGTTCGAGGCCGTGCTCGCGAGCCGCGTTCAGAACCCCTCGCTCGTGATCGGTACCCTCGCCGCCCACGCCTCTCGCGCGCAGGGTTGGGCGACCTTGCGGGCCGCCGACGACGCCTGGCCCGCCCATCCGCGGTTCCGCGGGGCGGCGACCGGACACGCCGCCGAGTAGCACCGGCGACCATGACCCAGCAGGTGGCGGCGGAACCGACCGGGATCAACCGGGCGATCGACGGTTTTCTGCGCCACATCACGATCGAACGGGGACTGGCCGCCAACACCGTCGCCGCGTATCGCCGCGACCTCGGACGCTACGCGGACTGGCTGCGCTCGCGGGGGATCGATGACGTCGCGGTGGTGGCTGAGGCCGACATCAGCGCCTTCACCCAGGCGGCCCGCACCGCGAGCGAGACCGAGCTCAGCGCCTCGTCGATCGCGCGCATCCTGTCGTCGGTGCGCAGCTTCCACCGCTACCTGGCCGAGGAGGGCCTCGTCGACACGGATGCCGCGCGCGAGGTGAAGCCGCCGAAACTCGCCCTGCGCCTGCCCAAGGCCATCTCGATCGAGCAGATGGACCGGCTGCTGACCGCGACGGGCGGCGACGACCCGGTGTCGTTGCGTGACCGCGCGCTGCTCGAACTGCTCTACGCCACCGGTGCGCGCATCTCGGAGGTGGTCGACCTCAACGTCGACGACGTGCAGGACGGGGACATCGTGCGGGTGACCGGAAAAGGCAGCAAGCAGCGGATCGTGCCCGTGGGGCGGTATGCGCGAGCCGCCCTCGATGCGTACCTCGTGCGGGTGCGACCGGTGTTCTCGGTGCGCGGTCCGTCGACGCCGGCGTTGTTCCTGGGCATCCGGGGCCAACGCCTCAGCCGACAGGCCGCCTGGCTCGTGATCCAGACCGCGGCCGATCGGGCGAAGCTCGAGACGCACATCTCGCCACACACCTTCCGGCACTCCTTCGCCACCCACCTCCTGCAGGGCGGCGCGGATGTGCGGGTGGTGCAGGACCTGCTGGGGCATTCGTCGGTGACGACGACGCAGCTGTACACGCACGTGACCGCGGACACGTTGATCGACATGTACCAGACGGCACACCCGCGGGCCAGGTGAGATGAGCGTTGCACATTCCAGGTGGTCGGAGATGAGAATGCACGCAACAGGCCCTACTCGATGACCCAGGGTAAGCGCGCGGCCGCGGTAGCGACCACACGCGAACATGTCGCGCGGCGCCGGGCGAGGACCGGCGACGCCCGGAGTGGCTGCGCGAAGCACAGCCACTCCGGCATAGAATCAGTCAAGTCCGCCGGGATGGCGGGCAGGAACGAGGAGTGACTTCGGTGCCGACCAGGATCACGAGAACGGCGAAGAAGAAGCAGGCCGATGAGCTGGCGGGCCTCGATCTCCCCAAAATCGGCCCCACCGGCAGGCCGCTCCGCGAGTTCCCGGTGCCGGCACCACTGAAGTCGCACGGGCCGGCGCGCATCATCTCGCTCTGCAACCAGAAGGGCGGCGTCGGCAAGACGACGACCAGTGTCAATGTGGGAGCGGCGCTCGCCGAATACGGCCGCAAGGTGCTCGCCATCGACTTCGACCCGCAGGGTGCTCTCTCGGCCGGTCTCGGTGTGCTGACGCATGACGCCCCCACCATCTACGACCTCCTCCTCGGCACGCTGAAAGACCCGAACGAGGCCATCCAGCACACGAGCGTCGAGGGCCTCGACATCATCCCGGCCAACATCGACCTCTCGGCCGCCGAAGTGCACCTCGTGAGCGAGGTGGCACGCGAGTCGATCCTGTCGCGGGTTCTGCGCAAGGTGAGCGACCAATACGACGTGATCCTGATCGACTGCCAGCCCTCACTGGGCCTCCTCACCGTGAACGCGCTGACGGCGAGCCACGGCGTGCTGATCCCGCTCGAGTGCGAGTACTTCGCGCTGCGCGGGGTGGCGCTGCTGGTGGAGACGATCGACAAGATCCGCGACCGGCTGAACCCCGCCATCGTGCTCGACGGCATCCTCGCCACCATGTACGACCCGCGCACCCTGCACTCGCGCGAGGTGCTCGAACGCGTGGTGGAGACCTTCGGCGACAAGGTGTTCGAGACCGTGATCGGTCGCACCGTGAAGTTCCCCGACGCCACCGTGTCCGGTAAGCCCATCACCCAGTTCGCACCGGAGCACTCCTCGGCCAAGTCGTACAAGCAGCTGGCCAGAGAACTGGTCGCCCGTGGCGCGATCGCCTGAGAACCAGCTCGCGCCAGAGGGGGCGGCGACCGCACCCGGCTTCTCGCTGACCCTGTCGAACTTCGAGGGGCCGTTCGATCTGCTGCTGACCCTCATCTCGAAGCACGAACTCGACATCACCGACATCTCGCTCAGCCGGGTGACGGATGAATTCATCGGCTACCTGAAGAACCTCGACTCCGACGTGGAGCTCGACCGGGCATCCGAATTCCTCGTGGTGGCGGCGACGCTGCTCGACCTGAAGATCGTGGGGCTGCTGCCGCAGGGCGAGCTCGTGGACGCCGAAGACGTGGCGTTGCTCGAAGCACGCGACCTGCTGTTCGCGCGTCTGCTGCAATACCGCGCCTTCAAGGAGGTGTCGGCGTGGCTGGCCGATCGCTTCGACGAGGAGTCGACACGTCGGCCGCGCCAGGTGCGGCTCGAAGAGAAGTACCGGCAGCAGACGCCGGAGCTGGTGTGGACGCTCTCGGCCGACGACTTCGCGGCGCTCGCCGCCTTCGCGCTCGCACCACGGGAGATCCCCGTCGTGGGGCTCGAGCACCTGCACGCGCCGCTCGTGAGCATCCGGGAACAGGCGGCGCACGTCGTGGCGGTGTTGCGGTCGTCGGGCGCCCCGGTCTCGTTCCGGCAGCTGATCGTGGGCATCGCCGAGAAAGGGGTGGTGATCGCCCGCTTCCTGGCCGTGCTCGAGCTCTACCGGCACGCCTCCATCTCGTTCGAACAGCTCGAACCGCTCGGCGAACTCACGCTGCGCTGGACGGCCGAGAACTGGAACGAAGACAACCTGGCCAACTTGGGAGCCGATTATGACAACTGAGATGACGGAAGAACGGGACGAGAGCGTCGCGGAGCCGATCGCACAGATCGACGTCGACCGGGCGCTCGAAGCGATCTTCATGGTGGCCGATGAGCCGCAGAGCCTGGTGTCGCTCGCAACGGCGCTCGCCCGCCCGGTGCCCGTGGTGCGCCAGGGGATCGAACGGCTCGTCGAGGACTACGACGGTGTGGCCCCGAACTCCGTGCGCCGAGGATTCGAGCTGCGCGAGGTGGCGGGCGGCTGGCGCATCTACGTGCGCGGCGAATGGGACGGGCTGGTGGCCGACTTCGTGCTCACCCAGAACCCGTCGAGGCTCTCGCAAGCCGCACTGGAGACGCTCTCGGTGATCGCCTACAAGCAGCCGATCAGCCGCGGCGCAGTGGCCTCCATCCGCGCCGTCAACGTCGACTCCGTGGTGCGGACGCTGTTGAGTCGCGGACTCATCACCGAGGTCTCCACTCAGGCGGAGACCGGCGCGATCCTCTACGGCACGACGGACATGCTGCTCACGCAGCTCGGCATCAACTCGCTCGAGGAGCTGCCGAAGATCTCGCCGCTGCTCGACGACGGCAGCGACGGATTCGACGAGATCGGAATGGCACGATGACCCCCTTCGAGATCCCCCCGTGGGACGACAACGCAGAACCCCAGGGCGTTCGCCTGCAGAAGGTGATGGCGGCTGCCGGCGTGGCGTCGCGCCGCGTCTCCGAGCAGCTGATCGAGGCCGGGCGGGTGGAGGTCAACGGCCAGGTCGTGATCGAGCTCGGGCGCCGGATCGACCCCGTGAACGACCAGGTCTCCGTCGACGGCGTCGCCGTGCAGCTCGACCCGGCGAAGCGCTACGTGATGCTCAACAAGCCCATCGGCATCGTGAGCTCGCTGGCCGACCAATACGGCCGGCCCGACCTCCAGCGGTACACCGAGCAGTACGAAGAGCGCCTCTTCAACGTGGGGCGGCTGGATGCCGAGACCAGCGGACTGCTCATCCTCACCAACGACGGCGACCTGGCGCACGTGCTCGCGCATCCGTCGTTCGGTGTGCTGAAGACCTACATCGCGAAGGTGGACGGGCGGGTCAGCCCGCAGACCGTCTCGAAGCTCACGAACGGGATCGACCTCGAAGACGGTCCGATCTCCGCCGACAAGGCGCGACTGCTCGACGTCGACCGTGAGACCTCCATCGTGGAGCTGACGCTGCACTCCGGGCGCAACCGGATCGTGCGTCGCATGCTGCACGAGGTGGGGCACCCGGTCACCGAGCTGGTGCGGCGCTCCTTCGGGCCGTTGAACCTCGGCACCCTGAAGGCGGGCGGATTGCGCGACCTGACTAAAGTAGAAGTCGGCCTGCTGCTCACCCTGTCGCGCGACGCCATCGACGAAGTGGGACCGCCCGCTGCCGGGTCGGAGGAGTCGGACGGGTCGCCGCAGTCCGTCGAAGAAACCGAGGAGTGACCGTGGTCGAGAGCCGTCTGACGGGGCCCGTACGGGTCGTCGGGGTGGGCCTGCTCGGCACCAGTATCGGTTTGGGCCTCCGCGCTCGCGGGGTCGACGTCATCCTCTCCGACGCGTCGCCGACGAACGTCAGCATCGCCGTCGACTACGGCGCCGGACGGGGAGCGACGGATGGCGATGAACCGCAGATCGTGGTGGTGTGCGTGCCGCCCGACGTGACCGCATCCGTCATCGTGCGCGAGCTCTCGGCCTACCCGCGCGCCGTCGTCACCGACGTGGCGAGCGTGAAGAAGCCGATCCTCGACGCCGTGATCGCCGCGGGCGGCGACGTGACCCGTTACGTGGGATCGCATCCCCTCGCCGGGCGCGAGAAGGGCGGCCCGATGTCGGGCCGCGCCGACCTGTTCCTCGGCCGACCGTGGGTGGTGGCCGGCCATGCCGGAATCTCGTACCAGACCGCCGCCGCGGTCGACGACCTCATCCTCGACCTCGGCGCGACCCTCGTGGAGATGACCGCCGAGGAGCACGACTCGAGCGTCGCTCTCGTCTCGCATGCCCCGCAGGTGGTGTCGACCCTGATGGCACGTCGCCTCGCCGGCGCTCCGGATGCGGCGGTGAACCTGGCGGGCCAGGGACTTCGCGACGTCACGCGCATCGCGAGCAGCGACCCCGAGCTGTGGGTGCAGATCCTCGGCGCGAACGCTGCGCCCGTGGTGTCGGTGCTGGAGGAGTTCCGCGCCGACCTCGACCGCTTCATCGACGCGCTCGCCGACCCGGTGGCACCCGGATCGCGCCGCAGCATCGCCGAAGAACTGGCCGGCGGCAACACCGGAGTCGCCCGCATCCCGGGCAAGCACGGTCAAGATCGGCGCTTCGCCTCGCTCGTCGTGATGGTCGACGACACCCCGGGCGAACTGGCGCGACTGCTCACCGAGATGGGCGAGATCGGCGTGAACCTCGAAGACCTGCGCCTCGAGCATTCGCCCGGCGCCCAGATCGGCCTCGCCGAGATCGCGGTGCTGCCCGAGGCCGTGGAACGACTGACGGCCGCGCTCGCGGACCGTGGATGGAGGATCGCCGGATGAGCACCGGTTCAACACCCGTGATCGTGGCGATCGACGGCCCCGCCGGCAGCGGCAAGTCGAGCGTGAGCCGCGCCGTTGCCAAAGCCCTCGGCTTCGCCTACCTCGACACCGGGGCGTCGTATCGCGCGCTGTCGTGGCACCTCATGGTGCGGGGGATCGACGCCGCCCAGGCGTCGGACGTCGTGGCCGAGCTGCCGAACTTCGACTTCCGGATCGGCACCGACCCCGACGACTACTACGTGCGCGTGGGCTCCGCGGACGTGACGGAGGCGATCCGCGAGCCGCGTGTCACCGGCGTGGTCAGCCTCGTCGCGCGCATCCCCGAGGTGCGGCGCTGGCTCAACGAGCGCTTCCGGATGATCATGGCGGGCACCCCGTTCGACGGGATCGTGGCCGAGGGCCGGGACATCACGACGGTCGTCGCGCCGGATGCGCCGGTGCGCATCCTGCTCACCGCCACAGAAGACGCTAGAATGGCGAGGCGTTCTAAGGAACTGACCAGCGAGTCGGCCGCCGCCGTCGGTGAGGCCCTCCGGTCTCGCGACAAAGCGGATTCTCGCGTCGTCGACTTCATGAACGCCGCCGACGGCGTCACCACCGTCGATTCCACCGACCTCGACTTCGAGCAGACCGTTTCCGCGGTGGTCGAAGTCGTTCAGACAGCGAGGACCTCGCATGGCGGATAGCCAGAACCCCACCTCCAGCCCCGTCAACGACCCGGAGGAGTTCGACGCGCCCGACGACGACCTCGTCACGCGGCTCGCCGAGGTCGACGAAGATCTGGCGGAGCAGCGGGCAGCGACCCTGCGCTCGGGCCTCAACGACTACGAGCTCGACGAGGGCGACCTCGACCTGCTCGAGCTCTCCGACGACTACCCCGACGGCATCTTCTATCTGCCCGCACTGCCGGTGCTCGCGATCGTGGGCCGCCCGAACGTGGGCAAGTCGGCGCTGGTGAACCGCATCCTGGGGCGTCGTGAAGCCGTCGTGGAAGACACGCCGGGTGTTACGCGCGATCGTGTGGCGTACAAAGCGGAGTGGAACGGGCGCCGGTTCACCCTCGTCGACACGGGCGGCTGGGAGCCGGATGCCTCGGGCATCAACGCCGCCGTCGCCGCGCAGGCCGAGGTCGCGATCGACCTTGCCGACGTGGTGCTGTTCGTGGTGGACTCGAACGTGGGCGCCACCGCCACCGACGAGCACGTCGTGAAGCTGCTTCGCCGAGCGAATCGGCCCGTGTTCCTCGCCGCCAACAAGGTCGACGACGTGCGGCAGGAGCCCGGCGCCTCGGCCCTGTGGTCGCTCGGGCTCGGCGAGCCGTACCCGGTTTCGGCATTGCACGGCCGCGGGGTGGCCGACCTCCTCGACATCATCATGGAGAAGATGCCCGAGGTCTCCAACGTCGCCAAGCAGGAAGTGGGCGGGCCGCGTCGCGTCGCCATCCTGGGTCGGCCGAACGTGGGCAAGAGTTCGCTGCTGAACAAGGCGGCGGGCGAGGAACGTGTCGTGGTCAACGAGATGGCAGGCACCACCCGTGACCCGGTCGACGAGCAGATCGAACTCGGCGGCAAGGTCTGGACCTTCGTCGACACCGCCGGCATCCGGAAGCGCGTGCATCTGCAGCAGGGGGCCGACTTCTACGCGTCGCTGCGCACATCCGCTGCTCTGGAGAAGGCCGAAGTGGCCGTCGTGGTGCTGGATGTCACCGAGCCGATCTCGGTGCAAGACCTGCGCATCATCGACCTCGTGCTCGAATCGGGCCGCGCGCTCGTGCTCGCGTTCAACAAGTGGGACCTGCTCGACGACGAGCGGCGCCGCTACCTCGAACGCGAGATCGAGCAGGATCTCGCGCACGTCACCTGGGCGCCGCGCGTGAACATCTCGGCGCGCACCGGGCGGCACCTGGAGCGGCTCGTGCCCGCGCTCGAGCTCGCGCTGGATTCGTGGGACACGCGTATTCCGACCGGCAAGTTCAACGCTTTCCTCGCCGAACTCACGGCGGCGCATCCGCACCCCGTGCGCGGAGGCAAGCAGCCGCGCATCCTGTTCGGAACGCAGGCCGCGTCGCGCCCGCCGACCTTCGTGCTGTTCGCGACCGGCTTCCTCGACCCCGGCTACCGCCGCTACGTGCAGCGTCGACTGCGCGAGATCTACGGCTTCGAGGGATCACCGATCGTGGTCAACATGCGGGTGCGCGAGAAGCGCAAGCGCTAGTGCAGCAGTTCGTTGAGCGTTCGCAGCTGCGGACGCTCGACGAGCGGCTCGTCAAGGTGCGGTGGTAGACCCGTGATGCGGAACACCGTGCTCTCGCCCGGCAACAGCGTGACGAGCGAGGTGTCGGCCTCGGCCGCTGGGGCCAGGCGGTCGGGGAACACGCTGAGGTCGACGAGCACGGTGTGCGCGGTGACGGTGAGTTCGACCACCTCCCCGCGACGCTCGATCGTGGTGTCGAATCGGGCTGTCGGGAGGTCGAGGTCACGGGGTTCGGCGTAGAACCAGATGTCGCGTTCACCCGTGTCGCTCTCCACGACGAGCAACTCGGAGCGTGGGTCGGTGGCTGTTGCGACATCCTGTGGGAGCCGGATCTCCGCGGTCGCCAGCCGATCGGCGGCGAACCGGCCGGTGAACCGGGCCAGCTCGCGCCCGTCGAAGGAGAGCCGTCGCACCGTCAAACGGATGCGCCACGAATCCGAGCGGTCGTTCACGGCGACCACGGCCAGACCCTCTGCGCGCGGCTGCACCGTCAGGAGCGCGGTCGCGTTCGCATCCCGCAAGGCATACCAGAGAAGCTTCTTGCGGCCGTCGCCGTCGACCGCCGACCACGATGTCACCGGCCAGCAGTCGTTGAACTGCCAGACGATCGTGCCGAAGCATCGCGGATGCAGTGACCGGAAATGGCGCACGCCCAGCCCGATGGCCCAGGCCTGGTTCAGTTGCAGGGCGAAGTGCCAGTCGTCGAAGTCGACCGGCACATCGAGGTGGGGGACGAGGCCCCGCTCCAGCTTGTGATTGCCGGCGTTCGCCTTTTGGTGGTGCAGCGTGCCGGGTGACCTGGAGGTCAGGGTGCGGTCGCGGATCGATCGCGCGATGGTGGAGTAGGCCGCCGGCCCCTGCCAGCCGAACTCGGACACGAATCGCGGCGCGGAGTCGCGGTAGTGCCGGTAGTCGAGCTCGTTCCAGACATCCCAGATGTGCTTCAGGCCGTGTTCGTCGGCATTCGGATGCACGTCCATCGTTCCGGAATAGGGGCTGCCGGCCCAGTAGGGACGGTTCGGATCGACCGTCGCCACGATCTCCGGCAGGAGGTCGAGGTAGTAGCCGAGCCCCCACGTGCGGTCGCCGATCTGCTGCTGCCAGTCCCAGTCGAACCAGCCCCAGATGTTCTCGTTGTTGCCGTTCCAGAGCACGAGGCTCGGATGTGGCAGGAGCCGCTGCACGTTGTCGCGCGCCTCGGCGGCGACCTCGGCGGCGAGCCGCTCGTCCTCGGGGTAGGCCGCACAGGCGAAGAGGAAGTCTTGCCAGACCATGATGCCGAGCTCATCGCAGAGCCGGTAGAAGGTGTCGCTCTCGTAGACTCCACCACCCCAGATGCGGAGCAGATTGATGTTCGCGTCGACCGCCTGGACGAGTCGTTCCCGCAGACGCTGCTCGGTGACGCGCGGCAGGAAGCAGTCGTCGGGAATCCAATTCGCCCCGCGCACGGGAACGGCCGCATCGTTGATGAGAAAGGCGAAGGCCGAACCGATCTCGTCGGCGGAGGTGTCGAGTCGCACGGTCCGGAACCCGATGCGCTCGCGCCACTCGTCGAGCAGCGTGTCGCCCTCGAGCAGGCGCACGGATGCCTCGTGGAGGGGCTGGTCGCCGAGCCCGGTGGGCCACCACAGCTCCGGCTCGGGCACGGACACCTCCACGAGCGCGCTGACCGCTCCGGCTTCGATGTCGGCGCGCGCGTGCGAATGACCGATTCGAGCATCGAGGCGCAGTGCCGTCCCGGCGGGAGCGGCGAGCTCCACCTCGAAAAGCGCTCGTCCGGTGGCCCCGGTGACCGTGACATGCGGGCTGACGCGGGCGATGCGCGACGGTGGGCCGCTGACGAGCGTCACAGCGCGCCAGATGCCGGCGGTGACGAGCGCGGGCCCCCAGTCCCAGCCGAAGTTGCAGGCCATCTTGCGCAGATAGTTGAACGGAGCCGGATAGATATTCGGCAGCTCGCCGATGCGCTTGCGCTCCGCCTCGCCGAAAGCCCAGGCGGAATGGAACCGCACCTCGAGGATGTCGTCACCGCCGCCGAGCACCTCCGTGACATCCATCTCGTATCGGCGGTGCATGTTCTCGGTGCGTGCGACGACCGTTCCGTTCACGGTGACGGAGGCCACCGTGTCGAGGCCGTCGAAGGCGAGCACGGTGCGGTCGCCCGGCGCGGGGGAGTGACGGAGGGGAAGCGAGTAGACCCACTCGGCTCGACCGATCCAGTCGAGCGTGATCTCATTCAGGTCGAGATAGGGGTCGACGATGAGGCCGGCGGCGAGGAGGTCGGTGTGCACGGTTCCCGGGACGGTCGCGGGGATCGGCAGGGCATCGCGGATGTGCGCAGGAACCCTCGAGGAATCCGTTCCGGGAGCAAGATCGAGTGTCCAACCGTGGCTGAGGGCGGTGCGCGTGATCATCGAACTCCGTTTCGTCGCGGAATCAACTGATAGTCGCTTATATGTATAAGCGCAAGCGGGGTCGCCGTCGTCCGTATCTCGAGATCCTAGTTGCGCGAGCCGTTGTCTCGTGTTCTACTAATGCGTATCAGTCGCGGATGCGGCAACTCGACGAGGAGGGAACGGCCGTGGGTAGAGCGAAGTCTCCACGCCAGAGCGACATTGCTCGCGCGGCCAACGTCTCCCAGGCCACCGTGTCGATGGTGCTCAATGGCCGGGCGAGCGAGAACGGCATCCCCGAGGCCACGCAGAAGCGCATCAGCGCCGCGCTCGCCGAAGCCGGCTACGTGCCGAACGCGGCCGCACGCTCCCTCCGAGGGGGGCGCAACGGCCTGATCGGGGTGCACACCTTCGAGCGCGTCTTCCCGATCAGTTCCGAGGACTACTACAACGAGTTCCTCAACGGCATCGAAGAGCAAGCGGTCGACGAGGGGCTGGACCTGGTGCTCTTCGCCTCGACGCAGCGCCCCGACGGGTCGCGGTCGATCTACGGCAACGGGTCGAACCGACTCCGGCTGGCCGACGGGGCCATCATGCTGGGGTTCGAGACCAACGACGACGAGCTGGTGCGCCTGGCCGGCGAAGGATACCCCTTCGTGTTCATCGGCCGCCGGGAAGTGTCGGGCACCCCCATCCCTTACGTCACCGCCAACTACCACGCCGCGATGGAACCCGTCGTGCGGTTGCTGACCGAGCACGGGCACCGAGGCGCCGTCTACCTCGGCTCTCCCTTGCGCCGGCCCGCACAGCGCGAACGCCTGGCCGGCATCGAACATTTCGCCGGCGAACAAGGTCTCGAGGTGCGAACGGCTTTCCGCGACCCTGCGGAGATCACCGCCGCCTGGCTCGAAGACCTGATCGCCGACGGCGCGACGGCGATCATCGCCGAGACCTATGACTCGGCTCTGCCTTTGCACGAGGTCGTCAACGCCCTCGGCGTCGACGTTCCGGGCCGGCTCTCGGTCGTGTGCCTGGAATCCGATTCGCTGCACGACGAGAACGGCTCCTGGAGCCGGGTCGGAGTGCCGCGGAAGGAGATGGGGCGCCGGGCGGTGCGCCTCCTGCTCCAGTTGATGGATGGCGCCATCACCGCCGACCACGTGGAAATCGTGGAGTGCGAACCACCCTCGGCGATTTCGATCGGGCCAGCCCCGCTGAAGGCGCCGATCGGGGCTCCGGCAGCAGCGCCGCCACCGGCATTCGCGGACTAGAACCACACCGTACCCCTGCAGAGCACCCGAATCCGCTCTGCGACCACGAAGAACTAATACGAAAAAGGAGATAACATGGGCGTTATCGCTCGCCACAGCTTCCGAGTGGGAGTCGTCGCCGTCGCGGCGGCCGCCGCTCTCGTCCTCAGCGGATGCACGGGCTCCAGCGAAAGCTCGGACGGCTCCGCCGACAACACACTGAAAGTGTGGTTCCCCGGAAACGATCAGAACGAGATCGACCTGGTGACCAAGACGATCGTGCCGGCCTTCGAGAAGGAGACCGGCGCCAAGGTCGAAGTCACCTACGTCGACTGGGGAGACATCTCCACCAAGCTCAACGCGGCCTTCGCAGCGGGAACAGCCCCGGATGTCTTCGGGCACGGCCCGGCGGCGACCGCCGACTTCGTCGCCAACGACCGACTCACACCGCTGACCGACTACGTGGCCGAACTGAGCGACGCCGACCAGCAGGACATGGCGGCCGCCTTGCCCGGCGGTCAGGTCGATGGCGTGCAGTACCTGATGCCCCTCTCCAACCAGGGCAGCCTGATCATGTACAACGCCGACGATTTCCGGGCGGCGGGTCTCGATCCCGACAATCCGCCGACGACCTGGGAAGGTGTCGAGGAAGCGGCCGAGAAGCTGACCGTGCGCGACGGCTCCGGAGAGATCACCCGATCCGGTCTCCTCCTCCCCTCGCAGGCGATCGCTCGACAGCAGAGTTTCGCGACCTTGGCCGCGGGAGCGGGAGGTTCCACCCTCACCGACGACAACACCGCCGCCGCGTGGAATTCGCCCGAAGGCGTGCAGGCCCTGGACTACTTCACAGCTCTGTTCAACGGACCGGATGCCGTGTCCGCGGCACTTGGCCAGGACTACACGAACGCGCCGACCGCCCAGCAGCCCCTCGTTCTCGGAACCGCATCGATGACCATGCTCAGCTCCACCGCGATGGAGAAGATCAAGGCGGCGGAGCCCGACAAGGACCTGCGGGTGCTTCCGCCGGTCGGCTTCGAAGGCAGCGATCCCGCCGCACTGGGCGGGGCGGGCACCGGGCTGATGATCAACGCCGACAGCGAGAACCAGGATCTCGCCTGGACGTTCATCTCCTACTTCCTCGACCCGGAGGTCAGCGCCCAGTACACGCAGGGGATCGGGGCCATCCCGCTCCGCGCCTCCGCCGTCGACACCGATTACGTGAAGAGCGATCCGATCATGCAGGCCTTCCTGAACGCGGCGCCGGACTACATCGCCAACCCGAACGTCGCCGGCTGGGTGCAGGTGCGCGACATCCTCGACAAGAACCTCGAGCAGGCGCTGCACGAGACCGTGCCGTCGAAGGATGCGCTCGATCAGGCGGCCGATGAGGCCGATCCGATCCTGCAGGCGAACGGATAGTCCGGAGCCGCTCCATGACTGCCACCCTCTCCACCTCGGCGGGCGCCACCACTCGGGCGCCCGCCCCACCCCCCGCCAGGCGTCGCCGGCGGCGTTGGAACCGCGTCAGCGTGTTCGGACTCGTCTTCGTGCTTCCGGCGGCGCTCTACATCGTGATCTTCCAGCTCATCCCGGTGCTCTACGGGTTCGTGCTGTCGTTCACGAAGTACAGTCCGCTCAGCCGCAAGGGGCCCGAGGCGGTCGGTCTCGACAACTACGCGGGGCTGCTCAGCAACCCGGACTTCGGCAACGCCCTGTTGGTGACCGGCCGGTACGTGCTCCAGGTACTCCCGCTGACGGTCGTCATCGCCCTCGCGCTCGCCCTGCTGGTCAACCGTCCGTTCCGCGGTGTCGGGTTCTTCCGGTCGGCGCTCTACGTGCCGCACATCGTGTCGCTCACGGCGGTGAGTCTCATCTGGCTCTGGATGTATTCACAGAGCGGCTTGTTCAACGAGATCCTGAACACGATCGGTCTGCCCGACCAGGCGTGGCTGCTCGAACCCGACTCCGCGCTGAACGCGGCTTCCGCCATGCGTATATGGAAGGCCCTCGGCAGCAACATGGTGCTGCTGCTCGCCGGACTCCAATCGATTCCCAAAGAGCTCTACGAGGCGGCGCGCGTGGATGGCGCCGGACGGTGGAACGCGTTCCGGTTCGTCACCATCCCGGGGCTCAAACCGATGCTGGTCTACGTGGTGGCGATGGACATCATCTACCTCGCCCAGGGCTTCGCCGAGATCTACGTGCTCACGAAGGGTGGCCCGCTCGGCAGCACCACCACCGTGAACTACCTGATCTACACGCAGGCGTTCCAGTACAACCAGTTGGGCACCGCATCCGCCATGGCGTTCGTGCTGTTCGCCTTCATCATCGGATTCTCCTTCCTCACCATGCGCTCTCTGATGGGTCGACAGAAATGACCACCTCTCTCGTCAAGCCCGCCCGTCGCCGGCGCGCCCCCGGTTCGAGCCGGATCGGCAGCACCGTGCTCCTCGTCGTTCTCTCGGTGCTGGTGCTCATTCCGTTCCTCTGGATGATCTCGCTGGCGTTCACACCCGAGAACGACGCTTTCGGATCGGTCTCGCTCATTCCGGCGAACCCTACGTTCGAGAACTTCGGCACCGCGTTCATCGATGTCGAACTCGGCCGGGCCCTCGTGAACTCGGCGATCGTCGCGCTGGTCACGGTGGCCACCAACTGTGCCTTCGCGGTGCTGGCCGGCTACGCCTTCGCGATGATGCGGTTCCCGGGCAGCAACGCGCTGTTCTACATCCTCATCTCCACCGCCGCGATCCCGGTGTCGGTGACGCTCATTCCGCTGTTCCTCATGGCGCGCGGCATCCCCCTGGCCGGCGGCAACGACATCCTGGGCCACGGCGGAAGCGGGCTGCTCGACACCCTGGCGGGAGTGGTGCTGCCCTACATCGTGATGCCGTTGAACATCTTTCTCGCTCGGCAGTTCTTCAGCACCGCTCCGACGGAGCTGGCGGAGGCGGCACGGATGGACGGGGCCGGGGAATTCCGGATCTTCGCCCGCGTCTACCTGCCGCTCGCGAAACCGTTGATCGCCGTGATCGCGATCTTCTCGTTCACCGGCGTCTGGGACGACTTCCTCTGGCCCCTCGTCGTGACGAGTTCGCCGGAGACCCAGACGGTGCAGCTGGCGTTGGCGCGCTTCCTCGCCAGTGGCAACGTGCAATACGGCCCGGTGATGGCCGGCGCGGTGATCGCCACGCTGCCGGTGCTGATCGTCTTCCTCTTCAACCAGCGCAGCTTCATCTCGGGTCTCGCCGACGGCAGCGTCAAGGGCTGATCCCGCGATCCATCGATTCTCGTCCGAACATCTCCACCCGCCTTCGAAAGGTTCATCGCTCATGCCCTCACGGGAACTGTCAACACCCCTCGTCGTCGTCGGCGGCGGACTCGGTGGCGTCGCCGCCGCCCTCACCGCGGCCCGGCTCGGACAGCGTGTGGTGCTCACCGAGGAGACGGACTGGCTCGGCGGGCAGCTGACCAGCCAGGGGGTGCCGCCCGACGAGCACCAGTGGATCGACAGTCACCGGATCTCGCCCAGCTACAGCGAGCTCCGTGACCGCATCCGCGATCATTACCGCAACTTCTATCCCCTGACCGACTCCGCCCGCGCGGATGCGTTGCTGAACCCGGGCGCCGGGTTCGTCTCCCGCTTGTGCCACGAGCCGCGGGTCGCCGCGATCGTCATCGAGGAGATGCTCTCGCCCCTGATCGCCGCGGGTCTCGTCACGGTGCTGCGTGAACACCGGCCGATCGCCGTGGTCCGCCACGGCGCGGTGATCGAGGGCGTGCTCTTCCTCAGCCTGCGCACGGGAGACGAGGTGCTGGTGCGCGCGGGTCTCGTCGCGGATGCCACAGAGCTCGGAGACCTGCTCGAACTGGGCGGGCTCGCACACACCGTCGGGGCCGAGTCGGCCGCGACGACCGGCGAACTGCACGCCCCCGAGGTCGCCGATCCGCTGGATCAGCAGGCCGTGACCTGGTGCGCGGCCCTCGAGTTTCGGCCCGGCGAAGACCACACCATCGATCGCCCGGTCGGCTACCAGTACTGGAAGGACACCGTCGCGCCGTTCTGGCCCGGCTCCCAGCTCTCGTGGGACGACATCGAGCCGATTTCGCTCCAGACGCGCACCCGCCCGATGTTCGCGGGCGATCCGGCCCGGGCAGCCGAGAGCGAGGACCGTGACCTCTGGCACTACCGCCGTGTTCTCGCGCGCGCGAACATGGAGCCGGGATGGCCGGGCGGTGACGTGACCCTGATGAACTGGCCACAGGCCGACTACTGGAACCTCCCTCTCCTCGGCGTGCCCGCCGAACAGGCCGATCAGGCCCTGGCGGGCGCCCGCGACCTCACCCTGAGCCTCGTGCACTGGATGCAGACCGAGGCGCCGCGAAGCGACGGCGGAGCCGGCTACCCCGAGCTGCGGCCCCGGGGCGACGTGATGGGAACGACGGACGGCCTGGCGAAGGCGGTCTACGTGCGCGAATCGCGACGCATCCACGCGCTCTTCACGGTGACCGAAGCGCACATCGGGCGCGACATGCGAGGCGACGAAGCCGGGTCGGAGATCTTCGCCGACAGCGTCGGCATCGGCTACTACCGCATCGACCTGCACCCGAGCACCTCGGGTCGCAGCTACGTCGACATCGACTGTTTCCCGTTCCAGATCCCGCTCGGCGCCCTCATCCCCGCCGACGCCGACAACCTCCTCGCGTCGAACAAGAACATCGGAACGACTCACATCACGAACGGCGCCTACCGGTTGCACCCGGTCGAGTGGTCGATCGGCGAAGCGGTCGGAGCGCTGGCCGCCTATACGCAGTCGACGGCTACCTCACCGGCGCAGGTGCGGGCGGATGCACGCCACCTCGAGGCCTATCAGCACCTGCTCTCCGAGACGCTCGGCGTCGCCCTCGGGTGGGAGGACGACATCCGCATCCGCGGCTCGCGATCCGAGCCCGTCGCGATCTCCCGCAGCTGAGAACCGGTTCCGTCAGGGCAGCAGGTCGGCGCGGTGGATGAGTCCGGCCGCGCCGATCAGCGGACCCTCGTCGGAGAGCGCTGACGGCAGGATCTGCACCCCGTCGATCGTGTCGAGCGGGGCCACGTCGGCGATGGATTCGCGGATGAGGTCGAAGAGGTCGGGTGTGACGCGCGAGAACCCGCCGCCGATCGCCACCGCCTCGAGGTCGATCAGCGCGCAGACCGAGGCGATGCCCTCGCCCACCGCGCGGGCGCAACGGCGCACGGCGGCGACCGCGATCGGGTCGTTCGCCCGGTAGCTCGCGGCGAGGTCTTCACCCGTGTCGCCCCGCCAGCCCTGCTCCTTCGCCCAGCCGACGATGCGGGGTCCGGCGGCGATGCCCTCGAGAGTGATCGAGAGGTCGCGACCGCCCCCGTCGTGGGTGTGCAACTGGATCTGGCCGACGTGGCCGGCGTTGCCCGTGCGGCCTCCGACGAGGCGCCCCTCGACCAGGAGACCGCCGCCGATTCCGGTGGAGATCACCATGCCCATGGCGGTGCGGAAGCCCTGCAGAGCGCCCGCCCAGTGCTCGGCGAGCAGGATGCAGAGACCGTCGAGGCGGAGCACCGGATCGGCGATGCCGGACTGCTCCGACACCAGGGCGGCGAGCGGGAAGCCGCGCCAGACCGGGAGGTTCAGCGGGGAGACGGTGCCGTGACCGATGGAGATGGGCCCGGCGCTGCCGACGCCGGCGCCGAGGATGCGGGCGCCGGGGGGAGCGGAGGCGAGCGTCTCGTCGATGACCCGGCGCACGGCATCCGCGATGCCCTCTGCCGTGTTGTCGGCTCCGGTGGGGGCGCGGTGGCGGGTGCCGTCGACGATTCGCGCCTGGTCGTCGACCAGGGCGGCCTCGACCTTCGTGCCGCCGACGTCGATGGCCAAGGCCAGGGGGCGGTCGGCGACCGCGGTGCCGGCCGGGGTGGTTGCAGGAGCGGCGTCGTTCAGGAGCACCGTCCTATTTCACACCATCGGACGGGTCAGTTCGCGCCATTCGCCTGAAAGAGGGGAGCGCACCAGGCAGGGGAGGTTGCCATGATCTCGGCCGTGCGTGCGTCGGCATCGGTGTCGTCGCTGTTCGCCCAGTCTTCGAACACGCCCACCGAGCCTCCGGCGATGTACGCTGCGGCGGTCGCGGCGTCGACATCGGTGGCGATGCCGCGACGCTGCCAGACCGACACCGAGTCGGATGCGCGACGCAGCAGACGCTGGAACAGCTCGCGGCGGAAACCGGCGTCGACCCGGGTGCCGAACATCATGCGATAGGCCGCGCGGTGCTCACGGATGTGGATCAGCTCGCGGCGCACGGACTCCGCATAGGCCGCCGTGATGGCCTCGGGTGAGGAGTCGTCGACGTTCGTCGTGTCGTCGGCCACGCTCGCCAGGTCGTCGAGCTCGCGGGCGAAGGCGTCGGCGGCGAAGGCGTAGATGTCGGCGAAATGGCCGTAGAACGTGGTGCGGTGCACACCCGCCGTGCGGCACAACTCCGAGATGCTGATCTCTGTCAGGTCGTGGTCGCGCAGCAGGTCGAAGAGGGCGGTAGTGAGGGCCTCGTGCGTTCTGGCCGCTCGCGGCTCGCTCAGATTCACGGATGCGCCCTGACGTCGGGACGGGGCTGAGGGCACAGCGGCTGACTGGGGCATGGTCAATTATGTACCGACGAACACCGGAAGATGATGAGTTTGGGAGTGTGAGTCCCAAACTATGCGGGAAGCCGTGCGGAGTCTGCGGCGTCAGCGGAGTGGTCGAGGAAGCGCTATCATGGACAAGTTGTCCGGAGCACCTTCGGGGGTCTCGGCAACATGCCACGGGCTGTGGCGCAGCTTGGTAGCGCACTTGACTGGGGGTCAAGGGGTCGCAGGTTCAAATCCTGTCAGCCCGACGGAAAAGCCCTGATGAGAATTGATTTCCATCAGGGCTTCGTCATGCGCCGAGCGACCAGTGCGAACTTGCGGATGCGGCCGGACGACATCCAGTCCCGCCACAGTCGGTGCGACTCGAGAAGACCGTCGGTGAACGAGGTGCCGAGCGCCGCTGCGATGCGGTCGCGGTGCGCCGTGAACTGCGCCAGCAAGGCGGTGACCACTTGGAGTTGCGTTGCGGTGTCGTCCTGGATCGACACCGTGCTGAGTCCGACGTCGGCCAGCGTCTTCGTGAACTCCGCCAGCGGCACGGGCCACACCGTCTCGGCCGCCGGCATCACCGCGCTTTCCGCGGGTGTCAAGGGCATCCCCGCTTCCAGGGTGCAGGCGAACCGGCCGCCGGGGTCGAGCGCCGCAGCGACCGCCGCAGCGAGTGCACGCTTGTCGTGAAATGCCAGCACGGTCTCCAGCAGCAGCACGACGTCGAAGGTGCCGGCAGGGAGCGGCGGCACGGAGCCCACGGAATACGTGCACGGCAGCCCGGTGGCGAGTTCCCGCGCCAGGGCGACGGCCTCCGCATCCGCGTCGACACCGCTGTACGTACAGCCGAAGGTGCGCACGACGAGTCTGCCGGGGCCGCCGATGCCGCAGCACACGTCCAACACTCGGGTGTCGGCGTCGATGCCGGCGTTGCGGGCGAGCGCGAGCACGGCGTCGGCCGTCATGAAGCTCTCCTGCCCGACGAACTGGCCGGGCAGGTAGGCGGCCACGCGCGCATCGTGCAGCGCGGCGTCGATGTCGGCGCGTCGGCTCATCTTCATGCACCCCCTCGCGGCAGCGACAGGACACCAGTATCGCGCATCCCCTGTCGTGCGCCGCAGGGGATGCGCGCCCGAACACGGGGAGGTTTGAACCGGGCGCGCTCGCGATTCGTGTAACTCACTGAAGGGGTGTGTGCGCGACAGGAAGCATCCGGAACCCATCGACCGAAAGCCGAGCCAATGACAATCAGAACCGAGAGCCGCATCATCGTCGCCGGAGAGGTCAGCGACGTCTGGGACTACCTGTGCGACGTCGCACGCTGGCCGGAGTGGGCTCCGACCGTGCTCGAATGCCGCATCCGCGGCGGCGGTGCGCTGCGGCCCGGCGCAACGGTGGAGCAGCGGGCCAAGGACATGGGGTGGAATCACAGCCGGAGCGAGCAGGTGACCGAGGTCGACGCGCCGAACTCCATGGCGTTCGTCGGCACGATGGGAACATCCGAAGCGCGCTGGGGGATGGAATTCGGCCCGGCCGGCGAAGGGCGCACCGACACGATGATGTGGGTCGAGGTCGACCCCGTCACCATCATGCGCGCCCTTCCCCGCCGCATGCTGCGAGACCGGATACAGCGCGTGAGCGACATCGAGATGGCGGGGATCAAGGCCGCGGTCGAGTCCGACGTGCAGGCAGGCGCGGGGTCGAAGTGAGTCAGGCGGACCGAACCCGGGAGCGCCTGATCGAGGTCTACCGCAAGAAGGCCAAGCGCTACGATCTCACCTCCCGGCTCTACCCGGCACCCGGCTACCCGCAGCGGGCGCAGCGTACCCGTGCCGTGCAGTCTCTCGGCCTCCGCGCGGGAGACACAGTGGTCGACATGGCTTGTGGCACGGGCCTGAACTTTCAGCTGGTCGAGGCGGCGATCGGTCCGACCGGCCGGATCGTGGGAGTCGATCTGACCGATGCGATGCTCGCCCGCGCCGGAGAGCGGGTCGCGGCGAACGGCTGGAGCAACGTGACCCTCGTGCAGGCCGACGCGGCCGAGTTCGCCTTTCCGGCGGAGGTCGACGCGATCCTGTCCACCTACGCCCTGACGCAGGTTCCCGAGTGCGGGCAGGTCATCGCGCACGGCGCCGCGGCCCTCTCCGGCGGCGGTCGCTGGGCCGTGCTCGATCTCAAGATCCCCGACCTGACCCCTCGGTGGCTCTCGAGGCTCGGAGGCGCGACGGTGCGGGGTTCCGCCTCTCTCGATGAATGGATCGCCCGCCGTCCGTGGGAGACCATCCGGGCCGCGACGCGGGAACGACTGGTCGATCCCTCCTGGACCGAACTGTGTTTCGGTACCGCGTTCCTCGCCGCCGGATCCGCACGATCCTGACTCTTCCCGCACGGTCTTCTGTGCGTTCTGTACGCGCTCGCGTGCGGTCGCTACTATGGCGGGACTTCGTGTCTCATCAGGAGGTCTCGATGAGTGTGACAGACGACGCCTTGCTCCGCGTTGTGCACGACGAGCACGCCCGGCCGCTCTGGCGGTACGTCATGAGCCTGACGCACGACGCCTCCCTCGCAGACGACATCGTGCAGGAGACCTTGCTCCGCGCCTGGCGAAAACCGGCGGTGCTCGACCAGAGCGAGTTGTCGGCCCGGGGGTGGCTGTTCACGGTGGCGCGCAACCTCGTGATCGATGAGCGGCGCTCCGCCCACACCCGGCACGAGTTCGCGATCGACGAGCTTCCGGAGCCGGCCGCGGTCACGTCCGATGTCACGGACGCCATCCTCGACCGCTGGCTCGTGGCCGAGGCGCTGGCCTCGCTCTCGCTCGAGCACCGGTCGGTCGTCGTGCACGCCTACTACGGTGGCCGGTCGATCGTCGAGATCGCGGCGGAACTGCATATTCCCGAAGGCACCGTGAAGTCGCGGCTGCACTATGGCCTGCGCGCGCTGCGGCTGGCGTTGCAGGAGGCAGGGGTCATGCGCTGAAGGCCGCGAGGAATCGGTCGCGGAACGCGTCCATCGGCCAGATCGGTGCGTCGGATGCCGGAAGCATGCCGTCGTGCCACTGCCATCCCTCGATCGACTGGAAGACGGTCGGATCTTTCGAGATGATGCTGATCGGCACGTCCCGGCTGGCGTCTTGTCCGCTCACGATCGGGGCCGGCTGATGGTCGCCGAGCACCACGAGCACGAGGTCGGGGTCGTTCGAGTTGTGCAGAAACGAGAACATCGCCCCGAGCGAGTACTGGATGGACTCGGCGTACGCCTGCCGCACCTGCTCCGGGTCTTGCCAGACGACGCTCGCCGGCTTTCCCTCGGCCGCCTGAGGGATGTACACGGCGCTGTCGCCGGCCTCAGACCACGGCACGAGTTGCGGTAGCGGCGCCCACGGGGTGTGGGAGGAGACGAGGTCGATCTCGGCCATGACCGGCTGATGGGGTGCGGCGAGCTCGTGGTCGGCGAAGAACTTCCACGTGTACTGGTCGGGGATCTGCGCATACCCGAAGGTCGGACCGTGATAGCCGACGTTGTCCGCGTCGTAGAGGGCGTCGTATCCGTAGAAGGACGTGCCGTACGGCCAGGGCTGCGTGTTCGAGGGCGAGTCGCTGACGGTTCGCCATCCGGCACTGCTGAACGCCTCGCTCAGCGCGAACCGGTCGCTCTGCATCACCGCGTCGTAGATCGATTGCTTGTCGATCCACAGCCCCGTCTGAAGGGTCGAATGTGCGAACCAGCTGATGCCCCCGAAGGTCGGCGAGGTGAGGAACGCGCTCTGGGACGAGTAGCCGTCTGCGGTGAGCTGGGCTTCTCCGTCGCGCAGCACCTGATGGATCCCTCCCGAGAGACTTGAATTCTGCAGTGCCACCTGGCCGTAACTCTCGATGAAGGCGAAGATGACGTCTTTGCCCCGCAACGCGGTCAGCAGCTCCGAGCTCGGGGTGTCGCGGTAGGGGTCGGTCGCGATCTCGCGCGGCAGATCTGCGAGGGCGCTGAGCCCTTCGGCGGCGCGGGACGTCGCCGCCGTGATCGCCCCGACCGAGGCGGAGGCGGCGGTCGGTTGCCCCGGCACCAGCCGTGCGCCCAGCAGCGCGGTCACGATCCAGACGATGGCCACGGTCGAGGCCACCGTCGTGCTGCGCGTGCGACCGGCTCGGATGGCGACGCTCACCCGAAGTGCGGCCCAGGTGAGCGCGACCGCCAGTATCACGATGGCGATCGCAAGCACCACGATGACGGTCGTTGCGGCGACCGACCCGATGGAATCCTCGACGACGCCGAACGCCTCGCGGAGCCGCTGCCACTCGAGCGGGTCGAAGTGGATGTCGAGTGTGGACTCGAAGCCGGCGTCGATCCCGGCGAGCACCGATGCCAGAACGATCAGAAGGCCGAAAGTCGCCGCGACGGCGACACGCGCGGGGCGCCAGGGCATCAGTGCCAGCAGCAGGACCACGACGATCGACTCCCACGGCAGCCGGGCGAAGCCCGCCGGAGTGCCGTCGGCGATGACCCCGGGCAGAAGCGGCGCCGCCGTCAGGATCAGTATGGCCACGACCAGCGAGACCGATTGAACCGTTTTCGCTCTTCCCTCGTGTCTCCGACAGACGGTCTCCGCGGGTGGAGGCTCGATAGGGAAGCAGGCAGGCGAATGACTGGAAGAGTTTCGGGCGTCGAGTGGGTCATGCGCATCCTCAGCGCCATCCTTCTTCTCGCGATCGGAGGAATTCATCTGTATCTGGTTCCGTATGGTGCCGGGAGCGTGCTCGGCGTGCTGTTCACCCTCAACGGCATCGGAGGCATCGTGCTGGCAATCGCCGTGCTGGCGCTGCGCGGCAGGCTCCTGCAGCTCGCCGTCATCCTCGCGCTGCTCTTCGCGCTCGCGAGTCTGCTCTCGCTCCTGTCAGCGCTCACCGTGGGACTTTTCGGCATCACCGAGGTGTGGAGCTTCCCCCTCGTACCCCAGACGGTCGTGGTCGACGCCATCGCCGTGGTCGTGCTCGCCGTCACCACGTGGGCGGTCTTCCGCAGGCGGCGGACCGCCTGATCGGCGAGCCGCCAGCCACAGCACGTCGCGCCCGAACGACTCGACGAGCAAGGCCAAGGCGATTCCGACGGCCACTGCCGCGACGACGGTGGGGACCAGACCGGATGCCGCGAGCGTCAGGGCGATTCCCTGGACAGCGGTCACCACCTTGCGCCAGTACCGGTAGGGGAGCCGGCTGCTGAGCCAGGGAAGCACCCACCCGGCGACCAGGAAGACATACCTCATCAGACCGATCGCAAGCACCCACCATCCCAGAGTCTCGGCGACGAACGAGCTGAGCGCGAGAATGAGGAACGCGTCGACCTCCCCGTCGAAGCGGGCGCCGAGTTGCGTCTTCGTGTCGGTGCGACGGGCCACCCACCCGTCCACGGCGTCCAGCGCGAGGGCCGGGATGGTCAGGCCGACGAGCAGTGCCGTCGGGATCGGCCCGACGAACGACGAGGCGACCAGTCCGGTGACGATTCCGACCATCGCCGACCGCGTCGCGGTGATGGCATTCGCCCAGCCGAATCGTGCGGTGCGCTGGCGCCGCAACGCCGTGAGCAGGAGCGCCGTTGAGATCACCTGGTACGCCAAGGCGACCACCCAGCCGATCGCGGGCAGGTTCGACCCCGCCCAGATCGCCCCCACACTTGCCGCACCGAGGACGAGCAGTCCGATCGGGGCGATCAGCACGGTGCTCGTCGTCGACAGCAGGTGTCTCTGTCGCGGAGCGCTGTTACGGAGCATACTCATTGACACGAAGCACGCACGCCGATTCGTTCAATCGAGGAGGATTGCAGTTGCCTGAGGCCATCGCGTTCTGGATCGACGAGCCGGGTGTCGGTGTGCTGCGCCGGCAGCCGGTCGATGGTGTCGGCGATGGCGACGTGCTCGTGCGCACCCGCTTCACCGGGATCAGCCGCGGCACCGAGTCATCCGTGTTCCGCGGCCGCGTGCCGCTGAGCGAGCAGCACCGGATGCGCGCTCCGTTCCAGGAGGGCGATTTTCCCGGTCCGGTCAAATACGGCTACTTGAACGTCGGCGTCGTCGAGCAGGGACCGACCGCGCTGCTCGGGCGCACCGTGTTCACCCTGTTCCCCCATCAATCGACCTTCGTGGTGCCGGCCGATGCGGTGGTCGCCGTGCCGCCTGGCGTGCCCGCCCGTCGCGGCGTGCTCGCCGGCGCGGTCGAAACCGCTGTGAATGTGCTCTGGGACGCCGCCCCCCTCGTCGGCGACCGGGTCACGATCGTGGGCGCCGGCATGATCGGCTGCGCCATTGCCCGGGTGATCCGCGGCATCCCTGGGCTCGACGTGCTGCTCGTCGACGTCGACGCCTCGCGTGGCGAAATCGCCGACCGACTCGGTGTCCGATTCGCCGAACCGGGTGAAGCGCCCGGTGATCGCGATCTGGTGATCCATACGAGCGGCTCGGCGGCCGGGCTGCAGGTCGCCCTCGAGTCGGCCGTGACCGACGGCGAGGTGATCGAGGCCAGCTGGTACGGCGACCAGCCCGTGAGCGTCATGCTCGGAGCCGACTTCCACTCGCGGCGACTGGCCATCCGATCGAGTCAGGTGAGCGCCGTGGCCCTGCGCCGACGGGGCACGCGCACGACGCGCGACCGGCTGCAGTTCGCGCTCGACCTGCTGCACGACGAGACCTTCGATGTGCTCCTCACCGGCCATTCCTCGTGGCGCGACCTTCCGGAGGTGATGGCGGCGCTCGCGGCCGGGCCGAGCGCCGAGCTCTGCCACACCATCGATTGGGAGGACGCGGTATGACCTTCACCGTCACCGTGCGAGACCACATCATGATCGCCCACAGTTTCTCCGGCGAGGCGTTCGGCCCGGCGCAGCGCCTGCACGGTGCGACCTTCGTCGTCGACGCATCCTTCCGCACGACCGAGCTGGATGCCGACGGGGTGGTGATCGACATCGGGCACGCGGCCGAGGTGCTCAAGGAGATCACGGGTTCGCTGACGTACCGGAATCTCGACGACGAACCGGAATTCGCCGGGCTGAACACCACGACGGAACGGCTGTGCCAGGTGATCGCCGACCGCCTCGCCGAGCGCGCGGCCGATGGCCGGCTCGGGTCGTCGGGTCGCCGGCTGTCGGCGATCACGGTCACCCTCCACGAATCGCACATCGCCTGGGCGAGTTACGAGAAGATGCTGTGACCGGGATGTCGGGCGCAACCGTGCATTTCGTCGTGCCGAACGGCATCGACGACGCGGAGCGCGTCAGCGGCGGCAACGTCTACGACCAGCGCCTCCGGGAAGCGCTGCGCGGTCAGGGTTGGGACGTGCGGTCGGTGGAGGTTTCCGGACGACGACCCGCCGACGTGGCACAGACCATCTCCGGCATCCCGAGTGCCTCGCTCGTACTGATCGACGGATTGCTCGCCGTGGCGGCGTCGGCCGTCGTGGCCGCGCACTCGAAGCGTCTCCGGATGGTCGTGCTGGCTCACATGGTCGCCAGCGCCATGCCGGGGATCGGAGACGACGGGGAGACAGCCCGGCGAGAGTGCGAGGCCCTAGGCGCTGCGCGTCGGGTGATCACGACGAGCGAGTGGACCCGGAGCGAGCTCACGGCGCGCGCACTCGCCCACCCTGATCGGATCGTGGTGGCTCGACCCGGCACCGACGCCGTGGCGACAGCGACCGGGTCCCTGTCGGGCGGGAGCCTGCTGTGCGTGGGCGCCGTCGCGGCCCACAAGGGACAGGATCTGCTCGTCGCCGCGCTGGCAGGCCTGTCGGACGTGCCCGGCTGGACCTGCTCGATCATCGGTTCGTTGCAGGCCGATCCGGATTTCGCGCTCCGGACGGCGACAGCGGTCGGAGCCGCGCGACTCACGGATCGGGTCGCGCTCACGGGCGTTCTCACCGGACAGCGTCTCGAGGACGCCTACGCGACAGCCGACCTGGTCGTCGCGCCGTCGCGGGTGGAGAGCTACGGGATGGTCGTCGCCGAGGCGCTCGCTCACGGCATCCCGGTCGTGGCCGCACGCGTCGGCGGGATTCCGGAGGCCATTGCCGACAGCCGGGCCGGCGTGCTCATTCCGGCGAATGACCCGCACGCTTTGCAGCTGGTGCTGCGGCACTGGTGGGAGCACTCGGGCCGGCGTGCGGGGCTCAAGGCGGAGGCGTTGCGTTCGCGCGGCGCGGCGCGCAGCTGGAACGAGACCGCAGCGATCGTCACGACCGCGCTGCGCAGCGCACTCGGTGCCGGATCGGCCGGGCGGTACGCCGCCGAGTCGGAACGGCAGTGCGCCGGATGAACGAGATCATCGAGGTCAGCAGCGACTGGCTGGCGTTGCGCGAGGGTGAGGACGCCCGCGCCCGATCGCGTGAGCTCGCCCTCGCGGCCGCCGGCGCGCTCGGTCGGGGCGCGACCGTCGTGCACGACCTCGGCAGCGGGACGGGATCGATGATGCGGTGGCTGGCGCCGATCCTGCCCGGACCGCAGACCTGGGTGCTGCACGACTGGAACCCCGCGCTCACCGCCCGCGCGACCGCCGGCTCGGCTCCGCTCGACCGCGAAGGACGAGCGGTCACGATCCGCACGCGCGGTGGGGAGCTCGCGGATCTCAGAGCCGCCGATCTCGACGGCGCCTCGCTCGTGACCGCGTCGGCCCTGCTCGACGTGTTGACATCGGAGGAGGTCCACGCCGTCGTCCAGGCCTCGGTCACCGTGGGGTGCCCCGTGCTGCTGAGCCTCAGCGTGACCGGTGACGTCCGTCTCGATCCGCCCGATCCTCGCGACGACGTCGTGATGGAGGCCTTCAACGCCCACCAGAGGCGGCTCGCGAACGAGCGCCGGCTTCTGGGGCCGCACGGCGCCGCCGTCGTGCGAGAGCTGTTCCTCGAGGCCGGGTGGAGCGTTCGGACCATCGACACCTTCTGGCACTTGAGTGCGCGCGATCCTCTCCTCCTCGAACAGTGGTTCGACGGATGGCTCGGTGCGGCGCTCGAACACCGCGCCGATCTTCGGACCGACGAGGTGGTCTATCGCGAACGGCGTTCGGCGCAGCAGCGCAGCGGTGCGCTTTCCGCCGTCGTGGGGCACGTCGATCTGCTGGCGTGGCCGTGATGACTGGGCGAAAGGAACGATCGTGACCGACGGACCCTACGTGATCCTCAGTGCCGCGGTCTCCATCGACGGCTATCTCGACACCCCTGCTCCGCCTCGCCTCATCCTCTCGAACGCGGCGGATCTCGACCGGGTCGACGAGGTGCGGGCGCGCTGCGACGCGATCATGGTCGGAGCGCGCACCGTGCGCTTCGACAACCCGAGACTGATGGTGCGGAGCGAGGAGCGGCGCGTCCGGCGCGAGGCCGAGGGGCGGTCGTCCTCGCCCTGGAAGGTGACCGTGACGGCGAGTGGCGACCTCGATCCGCGGTCGTCGTTCTTCACCGAAGGGGAATCGCAGAAGCTGGTCTACTGCCCGCGGTCGGAATCCCGGCGCATCCGTCATCTGCTCGGTGGTCTCGCGACCGTCGTCGAGCTGGGGGAGGAGGTGACCGTCGCCGATCTCCTCGACGAGCTGCACGATCGGGGCGTGCGCACGCTCCTGGTCGAGGGCGGAGGCATCGTGCTCACCCAGTTCCTCGCGGCCGATCTCGCCGACGAGCTCCAGCTGGCCGTCGCGCCCCTGTTCGTGGGCGATCGGCGAGCACCTCGATTGATCGGTGACGGAGCGTTCTTGTGGACATCCGAGCGCCGCGCGACCCTCGCCGAAAGTCGTCAGATCGGTGACATGGTCATGCTGCGATATCTGCTTCGGCCCCCGAGGTACGACTAGGGGCTTCACGGATGCTCGCCCGCAGCCGTGCTGCAAGGGTGGAATTCCACGGGTGGCCACCGGAAGGAAGGCGAGGCGGATGCCGAGAGCTCTCGCAAGAATCATCGGTCGAGATCGTGAGCTGGACCGGCTGAACGAGTTCGTGCAGTCGATTCAGCAGACCGGGTCTTCGCTCGTTCTCGTCGGAGTGGCCGGGATCGGCAAGAGCTCGCTCGTGCACAGCGCTGCGGAGCTCGCCGGTGGCGCAGGCCTCACGGTGCTTGCCACCGCGGGTCTCGCGTCGGAACGAGAGATCCCGTTCGCGGCGCTGGAACGACTGCTGCACCCGGCCCTCTGCCACCTCTCCGAATTGCCTGACCCGCACCGGACAGTGCTCTCCTCCGCCCTGGGGTTGGAGGCCGGCGCGCCCGCGCAATCGCAGCCGCTGTTCGACGCGGTTCTGGCATTGGTGGAGCGCGCAGCGGCGGAGGCGCCCGTGCTTGTCGTCGTGGACGATCTCGACCTGGTGGACGAGTCGACGGCAGCGGTCGTCGCCCACCTCTGCGGCGGTCTGAGCGCGATGCGTGTCGGCGTGCTCGGGTCGGCGCGAAACCGGACCGAATGGGGCGAGGGAACAGCGCATCTGCTCGTCGACCGCCTTGCTCACTCCGACGCGGACCGCCTGCTGAGAACGGTGGAGCCGAGCATGCCGTCGTTCGCCCGGGCAGCGCTTCTCGATCACGCGGCCGGAAACCCGCTGGCCATTCTCGAGGCCGTGGCGCCGACGAGGGGCGTGCCCCACTTCCGCGCTCAGATCGACGCCCTGAGCCCGCGAACGCGTGAGGCACTTCTGCTGATGGCGTTGAGCAAGAGCCCGGCAGGGGGTTCCCTGGCGCTCGCCGACGTCACCATCGAAGATCTCGTGCCCGCGGAGGCGGTCGGATTGATCGCCTTCGACGCCGACGGTGCGATCGCGAGCTTCTCGCACCCTTTGATCCGCGGCGCCATCGTCGACCGCGCGAGTTTTGCCGAGCGGCAGGCTGCACATCTCGCGCTCGCCTCTCGCTCCTCGATCGGCCTCGAAGAGGAGGCCTTCCATCGTGCGGAGGCCGCCGTCGACCCGGATGAAGCCACCGCCTCGTTGTTGGAGCGTGCTGCCCGGTCCGCCGTCGAACGGGGTGCCACGAGCAGCGCGGCCTACGCTCTGACGCGCGCCGCGCAGGTGAGCCCGGTGGCGAGCGAGAGCCGCCGTCGGCTGGCTCACGCTGCCTACCTCGCGAGCGACTCGGCGGCCGATGACGTCATCGAACTTCATGCACTGAGCGGCATCGGTCTGGTGGGGGCAGACTCCGGATCGATGCACGCCGCGGTGGCTGCAGCCTTCCACCAGCTCGAGAGCGGATCGGACAGCCAGGTGGTTTGCCGGGCTGTGAAGGAGGCGATCCAGACCGCCCCCCACGGCTGGAATGCTGCCGACACCGAGTTGCGGGATGCGATGAACTCCTGGATGCTGCTGTGCTGGTTGGTGGGACGGGAAGAGGAGTGGCGAGAGTATCGTGCCGCTGTGGCCCAGCTCAGGCCGCACACACCGGAGCTCGCGTCCGGCATCTTCTTCGACGTGCAGTCGATCGGGCTGCCCGCCGTGTCGGAACTGATCGAGGCAGGGCGACACGGCGAATCACGCATGGCCTACATCCGCTCGCTCGCGTCGATGGCGCTCTACCACTTCGGAACCGGACAGTGGGGGGAAGCGGAACGGCTCGTCGAGGAGGGGATGAGCGTCGCCCGTGATGTGCCGGCCGACCCGGTCGTGGGCATCCTGCACTATGTCGCGGCGCTGCTCAGCGCGACCTCGGGACAGGTGCAGAAAGCGGTCGATTCGATCGATGCCCTCAACCGGTTGGCGACCCGGCTCGGTGCGCTCGGGCTCGCACGCTTCGGATACCACGCGCACGTGCTGACGGCGGTGGCCCAAGGCGACTGGGAGAGCGCCTATCGCCACGCGATCAGCATCAATGCGCCCGGTGGGTTTCCGGACTACGTGCCGCACGCGCGTTGGGTCGCCTACGACCTGGTCGAAGCGGCACTTCGCACCGGGCGGATCGACGAGGCCCGTATCCACGCCGCCGCCATGGTCGAAACCGGACTCCCGGCGATCTCGCCTCGCCTCGCTCTGTTGACCCACGCCGCGGCCGGACTGACGAGTGAGGAGGGCTGGCACGAGTGCTTCGAGCGGGCGCTTTCGGTCTCGCAGGCCGACGAGTGGGCATTCGATTACGCGCGAGTCCAACTCGAGTTCGGCTCGCGTCTGCGTCGCGAGCGCCAAGCGGGCGCCGCCCACGAGCTCCTGCGTGCGGCGATGACGGCATTCGACACGGTGGGTGCGGAGCCCTGGGCCCGGCGGACGCATCAGGAACTGCGCGCCCTGGGAGATCGCGCAACGGCGACCACCCCTCGGAACACCCTGACCGCGCAGGAACTGGCCATCGCGGAACTCGCGGCGGAGGGCTTCAGCAACAAGCAGATCGGCGCGCGGATGTTCTTGTCGGCGCGCACCGTCAGCGGGCATCTGTACCGTGTCTTCCCGAAGCTGGGCATCGGCACCAGGTCGGCTCTCCGAGACGCTCTGGGGCCGCGGAGCCTGGAGCCCGCTCAGCCCGTGATCCGTCTCGCCAGCTGACCTCTCGACGTCACGTCCAACTTGAGGAACACCTTGTGCAGGTGGTACTCGATCGTCCGTGCGCTCAGAAAGAGCCGTGTGGCGATCTCGGGGTTGGACAGCCCCTCGGACACCAGCTGCGCGATCTGCTCTTCCTGCGGGGTCATTCCCCGGTCGGTGGATCGCCGCCGGGCGACGGCAGCACCAGTGGCCCGCAGTTCTCGGGACGCCCGGGTCGCGAACGCGTCGGCGCCGAATTCGGAGAACGCGTCGAAGGCCAGGCGCAGCTGAACCCGCGCGTCGCTCGTGCGGGACTCCCGGCGCAGCCATTCGCCGTAAGCGAGGCGTGAGCGAGCAACCTCAGCGAGCACTCCCGCCGACGTCAATCTGTCGATCGAATCAGCGAAGGCCCGTTCGGCTGCGTGACCTGTGTCGAGCAAGGCCCGAGCCCTCGCGGCGACTCCGAGGCCCCAGTCCGTGCCGGCGAGACTCGTCGATTCGATCAAGCCCTGTTCGGCGAGTTCCGCCTCCTCGCGTCGCCCGGTGCGTACCCCCGCCTCGACGAGCTCTATCAGCGCCCAGACGCTGCCGGAATCGAGCGGGCTGCGTAAGGCTGCCGCACGCAGAGCAGCACCACGCGCTTCGTCGTGACGACCGAGGCTGTTCGCCAGTAACGCGTGGGCCCAGTTCATGACCCCGACGCCCGCGCCTTCGCCGCGCTCCTCCGCAGCGGTCAAGTGGGAGTCGATCAGGCCGAGCAGGGTCGCTTCATCCCCGCTCCACGCCGCCGTGGCGATTTCGGCATAGGGAGCGGATTGAAGGCCGGTGGCCTCGGACACGGTCGCGATCTCCGCGCGAATGGCCGATGAGGCGCCGAGCTGACCGCTGAACAGCACCTGGCCGTTGCGCGAGACCAGGGCTGTCGGCAGCTCGCTGTGGGAGCCGAGATCGCGCGCGAGGGCGATGTGCATCTTCGATATGGTGTCCCACATCTCGAGATCCCACAGGCTGGCAGCGGTCACGCCGGCGACCCACAGGCCGTGCAGAGCGCTCGAGTCCGACGGAGGATCGCTTGCGACGGCAGCCAATGCCCGCGACACTTCCCGTGCTCCTGACGGCGAGGCGTCGAGCACGAAGCCGGCGAGAACATCGAGAAGCCGGTCGAGGGGTTTCGGTTCGATCCCCGACTCCGGCATGGAGCGGACATACCGGGCAACCTCTCGGACATCCCCTCCCGGTGCCGCGAGACGTGAGGAGAACAAGGCCGCACTGAACGCCTCGAGGTAGGTGCTGCGCGAGAGCGTCAGATCGAAGGGCTCGAGGGACTTCGCGGCGCGGAGCAGCTCGGGAACGACCCCACTGCTGCGACTCAGCGCGAACGAGATCTGCGCCTCCGCGAGCTCTGCCGTCAGCCGGGTCGGTTCGTCAGCCGAGCCCGCTTTGGCCGCGCGCACCAGCGAGAGGGCACGGTCGTATTCACCGTTCAGCAACTCAGCCCCCGCGGCCTCGAGCGATCTTCTCGAACGGATGGCCGGGTCGACCGTGAAGGTGATCGCCTCCCGCAGAAAGGCGGCAGCGGCAGCGGGGGCGCCGCGAGCGAGCGACCGGCGGGAGGCCTGCTCGAGTTCATCGGCCAGCCCTTCGTCGGGGCCCACCCGCGCCCGCGATGCATGCCAGGCATGGCGATCGGGATCGCCGACCCGATCGGTCATGTCGGCGAGCACGCCGTGAACGGCGCGCCTGTCCTCGTCGGGCGCCGCGCGGTAGACCGCAGATCGCGCCAGAGGATGCCGGAACGCCACCTCCTCGCCGGGCAGGCACAAGCCTGTACGGACAGCAGCCGAGAACGCCGAGCGGTTCACGCCGAGCTGCGCGGCCGCTCGCCAGACGATTTCGGCATCGCCGAAGGGTTCGGCGGCCGCGATGAGAACGATCAGACGCGAGCTCGGCGGGAGCTGCTCGTAGCGCTTGGCGAACGTCGATTCCACCTCGCCGGCGAGGCCCCCGCCAGCCGAGAACAAGAGTCCGCTCTCGAGCTCCGCTCGGGTCCACGCACGGGGGAGCTCCATGATCGCGAGCGGATTCCCCTGCGTTTCGGAGATGATGCGAACTCGGGCCCGCTCCTCGAGTTGCCCCGGCACGACGGAGGCCAGCAGCTCTGCGGCGTCCGCCGTGCCGAGCCCCTCCACCGTGAGTTCGGGAAGTTCGCGGAGCGCCGGGTCTCCCAGACCGGTGCGGGCGACGAACACGAGGCCCACGGACTCGTGTGCCACTCGACGAGCGACGAACGCCAGAGCCCGCGCAGACGCCTTGTCGAGCCAGTGCGCGTCGTCCACCACGCAGATCAGCGGCATCTCCTCAGCCTCGAGCGCCAGAAGACCCAACGCGGCCAGAGCAACGAGGAATCGATCCGGGGCGACGCCGACCCGGGTGCCGAAGGCGATGCCGAGGGCGTGCTGCTGGGGCTCCGGCAGGCGATCGGAATGGCGCAGCAACGGCGCACACAGTTGATGGAGGCCCGCATAGGCGAGCTCGGACTCGGACTCGACACCCGCGATCTTCAGCTGCCGGATTCCCGACTCGCCCTGGAGAACCCGCGTGACGAGAGCGGTCTTCCCGACGCCCGCTTCGCCCCGGATGACGAGCGCCACGCTTCGACCGGCCCGGACCTCATCGCACAGGCGCACGAGCACCTGCACCTCGGCCGATCTTCCGACGAACACGGGTTCATGGTATCCAGTCACCCGGTCGCGTCAAGGGTTCTCACTCCGCGGCGTAGTCCATCGAACGTCTGTCCTCCACGATCCCGATGGCATTGCTGCCGAGCAGCAGATGCGGTGGAGGCTCCGGATCATCGGCGAGCTCGACCAGCACTCGAGCCATCGTTCCGGGATCGACCGGCGGGCTTCCGGAGTCGCCCGCGTGATCGGAGTGCATCGATCCCGGCTCGGCCACGGTCACGCGGATTCCGAACGGCTGCAACTCCCTTCTCAACACACCGAAGAAGCCATCGACGGCGAACTTCGCCGACTGGTAGGCGCCCAGACCGGGCTGCGTCGCGCCCCCACCGACGGAAGCCACCTGCACGAAGTAGCCGCTGCCCTGGCTGCGGAAGTAGGGGATCGCCGCCTTCGTCACGAAGACGGTTCCATAGAAGACCACGTCGACTTGTGCCACGAACTCTTTGAGTGCCATCTCCTCGATCGGCGCCGAGTCGGCGTATCCCGCATTGTTGACGACGACATCGACGCTCCCGAACCGGTCGACACAGCGCCCCATCGCGATACTGCATTCCTCCGCATCGGTGACATCGAGGTCGATGAGCTGCAACCGCGACCCGTGGTCGGCGATCAAGTCGTCGAGACCCGCCGTCCACCAATCCGTTGCCGCGACCCGATTGCCCGCGGCCAAAGCGGCCTCGACGATCGATCGCCCAACGCCTCGGGAGCTGCCCGTCACGAACCACACGTCGTCGCTCATGAGGGCTGACCTCCGTTCGCTTCTGGTGTCATGGTCAGGGTCCTTTCATCGAACGTCCACTCCATCTCCCCAGCATGCAGAAGCCCGACCCTCCATACATGCGTCATGTGACGCAATCTCCGGAGGGGACTTTTCACGTCGCTGCGGCGATAATTTCAAGCATCGAAGGGAGCCGGCATGCCGTTCATCGCCCGACAGCACGAACTCGCCGTCCTTTCGGACTTTCTGTCCGAGATCCCACGTCACGGGTCGGCCATCCACATCATCGGCGAGAAGGGGATCGGCAAGTCCCGGCTCGTTCAGGAGGCGTCGCTGATCGCATCCCGGACGGGCATCAGGGTGCTGACGATGCCGAGCGGCGCCGCGGACGGCGACACACCCTACGCCGCGCTGAACGAGCTGCTTCATCCGCTCCTGACGGAGCCGGCCGAGGTGTCCGAGCAGCATCGCGCCGCACTGACATCCGCCTTCCACTCACGGAGGCCTGGCGTGGACAATCCGCTCGTGCTGTACACGGCGGTTCTGCGCCTGCTCGACCGCTCGGCCACTCGGCAGCCCCTCCTGATCGTGGGTGACGACACCGAGCAGCTGGACGCCGCGAGCGCCGCCGCGCTGTCCTTCGTCGCCCGCCGACTCCGCGACAGTCGCGTCGGCGTGATTCTCGTCTCCGCGCGGGTCACGAACGACGATCGGAGTTCCGGGCTCCGCGAGCTCCGCCTCGGAAGGCTCGACGATGTCGCCTCTGCCCGTCTGGTCGGGAATCTCGCACCGCACCTGCCGCACCGTGAGCGACAGGAGATCGCTCGTCGGGGTGGAGGGAACCCCCTGGCGATCGCGGAGCTCGTGCGCTTCGCACGAATCGGGTGGGAGCCGACAGAACGGCCGGCGCTCGCAGAGATCTCGTCGGCCGCCGCGCCCTTCCTGCATTCCGTCGAAGCGCTGCCCGCGGCGACCCAGGACGCGCTTCTGCTCGTGGCTGTGGCCCGCGACACCGACCTCGCCGCTCTCCGGGCGGCGGGTCTCGAGGTCGCGGCATTGCAGCCTGCGGAGCACGCCGGGATCGTCGTGGTGGACGCGCGCACAAGAGTGGTGTCCTTCACCCACCCGCTGACCCCGGTCGTGCTCCTGCGATCGGGAAGCAGGGAGCGCATCCGTCGATCGCACCTCGCTTTCACGGTAGACGAGCGCATTCCTCTTCGCGAGCGGGCGTACCACCTCGCCGAGGCGACCTCCGGGGCCGACGAGCGAGTGGCGGGCCTTCTCGAGAGCTCAGCCCGTGCGTCTGCCTACCGTGGCGACCTGGATGCGGCGGCATCCGACTTCGAGCGCGCCGCGCGTCTCAGCCCGCGTGCGGGTCAGCGCCGTCGTCGGCTCGCTCTGTCCGCCTTCTCGGCGGTCGGCTCCGAAGGCGACCACGAGATGCGCAGCAGCCGGCTCGAGGAGCTCACCGACGAACTGGCCCACGGCCCAGGATCGTTGTATGCCGCCGTGGCGACAGCACACGCCGGTCTGACGGGCGGCCTGACTGTCACCCGCGCCTCTCACATCATCCGGCACGCCGTGGAGTCCGGCGAGCACGGCTGGCACGCGGGCGACGGAGAGTTGATCGACGCTCTCGGCGCGTGGCTCGACCTGCTGTGGGCCGTTGGAGACGAGCGCGAATGGGACAGCTACTTCTCGGCGCTCGACCGCCTTCGCCCGACGGCGCCTGAGCCGTTGCAGACGCTGAGCATCGCCTTCGCCGACACCCTGCGGATGACGGGTGCGCAACGCGACGACATCACGTCCATGCTGATGAAATCCGACCAGCACGAGTCTGCGCAGGTTCTGCGGGCCACCACTGCGGCGATCTTCATGGATGCACTCGACCTCGGGGTGCCGCCGGCAGCCCGGCAGGTCGCGGAAGGCCGACGCAACGGGCACTCGCAGCGGTCGCTCCGGTCGCTCGCGATCCTCGCGCTCCGCGAATTCCAGGCGGGCAGCTGGGATGACGCGGCGAGCCTCGTCGGCGAGGCGCGGGCCGTGGAGGACGACCCACCCGGGTTCGAGCGCATCGTCTTGCATTACGTCGGTGGCCTGCTCAGCGCCGGTCGGGGAGATGCAGAAGGCTGCGAGCGCTCGGCCGGGCATCTCGATGAGATGGGACGACGGCTGGGTGCTGCCGGGCTGCTGCGATTCGGCGTGCACATCCGGGAGTTCGATGCGTCGGGCCGTGGAGACTGGGAAGAGGCCTACCGGTTGTGCACCACCACGGGGGCTCCGGGAACGTTCCCGCGGTACGTGCCCCAATCGATCTGGTGGGCGTTCGATCTCGTGGAGGCAGCCATGAAGCTCGGGCGGCTCCCCGACGCCCGTGCTCATCTGACCGCCATGGAGCGGGAGGATTTCGCCGGACTCTCTCCGCGGCTCGCGATTCTCGCCTCTGCGGCACGGGGCCTCGTCACCGACCCGGATGGGAACGACTTCTTCGAGCGCGCCCTCGGCGATCCCACGACGATCCGGTTTCCGTTCGACACCGCGCGGGTGCACCTCGCCTACGGCACGCACCTCCGCTCGGTGAAGCAGTCGGAGGAGGCGCGAGACCACCTCCGTGCCGCACTCAGCACCTTCGAGGGTCTCGGCGCGAGGCCGTGGGTCGATCGTGCCCGTGATGAACTTCGCGCGGGACGCGCCGGGTCGGCCATCGACGCGACCGTTCTGACGGCTCCGGAACAAGCGGTGGCTGCGCTCGCCGCCCAGGGACTGAGTAACAGGGAGATCGCGGAGCAGCTCTTCCTCTCCCCACGGACGGTGAGTCGGCACCTGTACCGGGTGTTCCCGAAGCTCGGCATCTCCAGCCGAGCGGCACTGCGGGATGCGTTGCAGTCACACGATCAGTGAAGCGAGCCCTCGACGTCGCGATCGCCGCCCGGATCAGGCTCCGGCGGCCGCGATTGCGGCCCGAACCTCACCGGCGAAGCCCTTGACGGTGAAGCCTTCGGGCAGGCTGTCGATGAGGACGAGGTCGGCGATCGAGCTTCCGACACGGAGATGGACGATCTTTTGGTAGGCATCGGAGTGATACCAATTCTCGGCGGCCGCGCGATCGGGGAACTCCATGAGCACCACCGAGCCCGGCCAGGCGCCCTCCACGACGACGTCGGGGGCGCCCTGGGCGAGCCACGTGCCCCCGAACGGCGCCACCGTCGCTTCGACCTGTTCGAGGTAGCTCAGACCGTCGTCGTTCGGAACATCGGCAGGGATTCGGAGATGATTGATGAGATACGTCGGCATGGTGTCGATCCTTTCGTTGGCTTGATTTCCCGCGACTACCGGCTGGCGACGCGGCTCAGCTGGCGCGCGCGAACCGATTCCCCGAAGTCGGCACCGGTCGTGCGGAATGACATCAGCAGTTCGATCGTCGTGGTCCTGAGGATGCGTGCCACCTGGTCGCAATCGACCGGGGTTTCGTCGTGCAGGTGGGGAAACAGGGATTCCGCTCTCGCTCGCAGTTCGAAGGCCGCCGCGGCCGCCCTCACCTCGCCGACGGGTTCGGCGAACACTCCTGTGCAGAACCGTGCGACGGCGATGGCGGCCCGGGGAGGCCCGTGCGGCCCCTCGTTCGTCTCGGCGAAGTCAAGTCCGACCACGACGCGGAGGGAGTCGTGGTCGTGATGGGTGAACAGCTCGACCCTCCCGTGGCCATCGACATCGCAGGTGCCCCGGCCTGCGAAGGTGACCGCCGAGTACGGGCGTTCAAGCGGGCGGTCGTCTTCGGTCGATTCCCCGGCATCTTCGTCGAAGACCAGGACGTCGCCGAAGTGGAAGCGATCTCCGATCCGATGCCCGTCGGGTTCGCGGGTCACCCGGATGATCCACTGGAGCGGCCGGTCGGTGCCGTCGACCGGCGTCACCGCGATATGGCTCCTCGCGCCGCGGGGCTGGAAGTCGGAGGTGCTAGGGGAGTTGAACACATCGAACCCTCTCGTGGACATTCGTAGAAGTAATCAGGTCTAACTTCAGCCTTAAGTTAGCACCATTTACTTCACGTCACTAGGGTGAGTTCACCTGGATTGGCGGATTTAATCCCCCCAACACTCCATGTAAGACAGTCTCACATGGAGTCGTTGGTTTCGAGGTCGTCGCCGGATTAGCATGCCGGATCGATTGGCTTCGACGCCACGCTGCGAGATGATTCCCACACGGGTAGTCGGAGGGGGACCAACGTGGACGACAAGATCAGCCAGTACATCGAGAAGGTGGAGCCGTGGCAGGCCGTCGTGTGCCGAGAACTGCGCACGATGGTGCACACGACGATTCCGGATGTCGAGGAGAGCTTCCAGTACGGCAAGCCGCACTTCCTGAAGAACGGGGAGTATGCAGCAGTCATCGCCGTGGCCAAGGACAAGGTGAACTTCATGGTGTTCAACGCTCAGGAGGTTCCGGAGGTCAAGGGCGTGCTTCGTTCCCTGGGCAACGGCGAGCGCAAGGCTGCCACCCTGACCGATGGGCAGGACGTCGACTACCCGTTCCTGGCCGACATCCTCGCGAAGACCACCTCCGCCCCTTAGAGGCCCCGTGGAGAAGGCGCGCCAGGAGCCCGGCTATCCATCGGCCTCCGGCGGGGCAAGGCTCTCGGAGAGAGCTTCGGTCAGCACGTCGGCCAGGAAGGTGCTCTTCGTGGCGGCGATGAGGAATCGTCGGGCGTTGTCATCGAGGTAGCCCCGGTGCAGCGCGTTCACGACGATCTCGCGCGTCGCTTCGCGTCGGCCGGGCGACAAGGTGGCGACGATCCGGTCAGCCTCGGCGAGCACCTCGTGATTCATGCGCTTCAAGATACGGCAGCGTGGAGTCCTGGTCTACCCGACCTCACCTGCGGATCGACGTCGTGACGAAAGGAGAGGTGGCCGCCCGCATCAGGGCGCTGTAGTCGAGCCCGAAGGAGAGCTCGTCGCCGACCGAGACGTCGTGGTCTCCCACATCGACGATCAGATGATCGCTGCTCATGCCGAGGATCGTGATGCCGGGCGGCGGCACGAGGCCGTCGGGATCGGCGTCCTGACGCCCGAGCGCGACGATGGCCTGACGGATCGTTCCGCTGCGGCGCCGGGGCGGTCGGTGACCGAAGGATGCCTGCGCGATCTCGCCCCACGGCTGCGCCGGCTTCGTCTTGGCCTCGATCACCTCGCCCACCAGCGTGAACGCATCGGAGCGGAGCCCGTCGATCGGGCGCCGATTCAGCGGCTCGGTTCCGAGCAGGATCGATTCGCCGAGACGCAGTTCATCGATCCGGCCGACGTCGTCGGACGCGAGCGCCCAATCGAGGTTGGCGGAGTTGCCACCGGAGACGACCGACAGTGTTGCGCCGCACACCGCTTCGACGGCGTCGACGAGGCGGGAGAGCTCATCCATCTTCCGCTGGTCGGGCACGACGCCGCTGTGGCAGGCCAGGTTGGTGCCGAGGCCCGCGAGGGTGAGGCCGGGCCGTCGTTCCACGGATTGCGCGGCCGCCACCACATCCTCGGCAGCGATGCCCTCGCGCAGGTCGCCGAGCTCCACCATCAGCACGACGGCGTGGGTGGAGCCGTTGCGGAGCGAGGCGGCCGAGAGCGCGTCGAGAACGACCGGCTCGGTGTTCAGACTGGTGTCGGACACCCGGATCGCCCGATCGACCTGGCCGAGCATCGGCGATCGGATCAGCGTGAGCGGCAGGGCGACGCCCCCGCGCCGCAATCGCTCCAGATTCTCCACACGGGAGTCGCCGAGGCCGGAGGCCCCACCGCGCAGCATTGCCTCGGCGACCGCCGGCAACCCTCGCACGGCCTTGGAGACGCCGGTGACGCGGATGCCGGCCGGAACGAGCCGGTCGACGAGCGTGCGGGTGTTGGACGCGATCGCGTCGAGATCGATGTCGAGCCGCGGGGCGGTCACCGCACGCTCGAGGCGAGCGGCACCTCCAGCGCCGGGAATGCCCGCAGCACCATGTCCACCAGCCTGTCGAGCGGGCGGGTGAGCGGGTCGGTCACCGGGAGGCCGAGGTCGAGTTCGTAGTCGTCGATCACCGCACCGATCTCGTCATCGGTCATGAGCTCGTGGTTGATGGTGACGCCGATCACCCGGGTGTCGGCGAAAGCCTCGATCAGTGCGATCTCGCTGGCCACGGTCGGCATTGCGACCATCGGGAAGTCTCCGAGCACCCTGCGCTTCGGAGCATGCTGCACGATCACGCCCGCCGGCTGGCTTCCCCGCAGGATATGCGCGGAGGTGATGTAGGCGGGGTGACTGAGCGCGCCCTGGCCTTCCACGACGATGACGTCGGGGTCTTCGCCTTCGAACGCCGCCACGACCTGGTTCTCGACCTCGCCGGAGCAGAATTGCGGAACCAGGGCATCGAGGGCCACGCCGTATTTCCCGCCCTGGATGATGGTGGTCTGCCCGGTGCCCACCAGCACGGCCTTGATGCCGGCGGCGTTCAGGGCCTGCACGAGCAATGTGGCCGTGGTGCGCTTGCCGATGGCGCCGTCGGTGCCGAGCACGGCAATGCGGGGGCAGGTCACGTCGAAGATGCGGCCCGAGAAGAGGTGCAAGTGCTTCGTGTCCTTCGGGCGCCGCACGTCGGTGATCGTGACCTCGGCCCGTAGGGCGGCGGCCACGAACTCGGCGTCGTCGTTCAAGAACTCGTGCAGCCCGTTGATGATGTGCATCCCGCGCGAGATGCCATCGAGCAGCACGACGCGTTGATCGGCGGAGAGCAGTCCGTCGGCAGGAGCCACGCCGCAGATGAGATAGTCGGGCACACCGCCGGCGTGCCCGATGGCGTCGGCCAGGGTCGCGAGCACCGGGATGCCGTTGGTCGTGCCGTCGAGGAAGAGCCCGGCGTCGACACCGGCGTGCCGGCTGTCGATGACGCTGAGCACCTCGTACTTCTCGGAGTGGCGCACCAGACCGTTGGCGGTCTTGCCGTCTTGCTCGCCGAACTGGCCTTCGCAGTAGACCACGGCGGTCGTGCCGAGGGGCAGGGCGGTCAGGGGCGATTCGGAATCGGATGAAGCAGAACGGGGGGCAGACAAGAGCGTGACATTCCTCTGAATAATTCAGAGGAGGCGACGGCATCGTGGCGGGGCCGGACGGCCCAACGGTCAACGAGAAGTCTTCCCTGATTCCGGCGGGTGCCGGTAGGCGAACCATAGCAGCCGAAGCTCGGTAAGGGTGCTGGCGGTGTTCGTGATCTAGGTTTGAGCCACCGGCGCCGGCGCTGCCGGGCGCTGACGGCGGCGGAAGAGCAGGGCCGAGAGCACGGCGCCGAACGCGAAGAACCCGGCCCCCCACCAGTAGGCGGTGGCGTAACTGGCCACCGCCGCGTCGGCCATCACCTGCTCCGTCGCGGGCAGGTGCCCCGCGACGTAGTTGGCGGCCGCGGTCGCGGCGAGCGTGTTCAGCAGTGCCGTGCCGATCGACCCGCCCACCTGCTGGCTGGTGTTCACGAGGGCGGATCCCACGCCCGCGAAGTGGCCGTCGATGCCGAGGGTCGCGGTCTGGATCGAAGCCGGCATGATCGACCCGATGCCGAGTCCCAGGATGATGAAGGCGGGCAGCAGATCGGCTGCATAGGTGCTCTCCAGGGTCAGCCGCGTGAACAAGATCATGCCGATGGTGGCCAGGATCATGCCCGTCGGCACCAGAATCTTCGGGCCGAGGCGGGGCAGCAGCAGGTTCGTCGACAGCTGAGCGGCGAGGATCAGGGATGCGATCATGGGCAAGAATGCCACGCCGGTCTGGACGGGTGTGTAGTTGAGTGATTTCTCGAGATAGAAGGTGACGAAGAGGAAGACGCCGAACAGGCCGGCGCCCGAGATGAACACCGAACTGAATGAGGCGCCGCGGTTGCGGTTGACGACGATCGCCAACGGGAGCAGCGGATGCGACGCCCGCCGTTGCCAGAGCACGAAGGCGATCAGCAGGATGCCGCTGGCGACGAGCATCCCCCAGCTCAACGGGGAGTCCCACCCGTCGGTCTCGGCGTTCGACAGGCCGTACACCAGTGCGAACAGGGCGGTGACCGCGAGGATCGTGCCCGGCACGTCGAGCTTCGGGCGCGGACCGTCGAGCGTGACACTCACCACGAAGATCGCCCCACCGATGACCGCTGCGATCGCGATGAACACGTTGATGTAGAGGTTCCAGCGCCAGTCGAAGTACTCGGTCAAGAACCCGCCGAGCAGAAGGCCGATGGCGCCACCCGCTCCGGCGATCGCCCCGAAGACACCGAACGCGCGCGCGCGTTCCTTCGGGATGGTGAAGGTGGTGGTCAGCACCGCCAACGCGGTCGGCGCGAGCAAGGCAGCGAACGCGCCCTGCACGGCACGGGCGGCGACCAGGGTGCCGAAGCCGGGCGCGGCGCCACCGACCGCCGACGCCACGGCGAAGCCGATGAGGCCGATGATGAACGTGCGCTTGCGGCCGATCAAGTCGGAGAGGCGGCCACCGAGCAGCAGCAGACTGCCGAACGCGAGCGAATATGCCGTGATGACCCATTGCCGGTCGGCATCGGAGAAGCCGAGCTCGGCCTGCGCCGCGGGGAGCGCGATGTTCACGACCGTGGAGTCGAGCACCACCATGAGCTGGGCGAGCGCGACGGTGGTGAGAATCCACCATCGCCGGGAGGCGGTGCGCGGTGCGGAGTGCTTCGAGACGGACATGGGTTTACCTCTCGGTCGGATCGGTCAAAAAGCGGGGAGGAAGGCGATGACGATGGGGAGCGTGACCACGGAGAGCACGCTGGAGAACAGCACGGTCGCGCCGGCTGCGGGAGGTTTCGAGCCGTAGCGCAGCCCGAGCAAGAGGCCGACGAACCCCGCGGGGAGGGCGAGGAGCAGCACGGTCTCCTGGGCCAACGGGCCGGTGAGACCGACGGCGAGCACGATGGCGACGGCCAGCGCCGGGCGGCCCACCACCGCGATCAGAGTGGAGATCACGGCGACGGTGGAGAAGCGGATGGGTTGGGCCGAGATCACGAGCCCGGTGAGAAAGAGCGCCAGACCCGCGGTGACCGCGCCGATCTCGGACAGCGTCGCATTCACCAGGGGCGGCAGCGGGAGCCCGGCGAGCGACCAGACCAGTCCGAGCACCGGGCCGATGACGATGGGCTTCCGCAGTGACGCACCGATCGCGCGGAGGATGGTGCGGGAGCGCGGCCCCGCGGCGGAGGCGCTCTTGCGGATCTCCAACACGGCCACGGTCAGAGGCGACATCGTGATCGAGCCCACGGCGAGCACCGTGGCGACACCGAGCATCCCGGTGGGCCCGAGCACCGATCCGGCCAGCGGGATGCCCACCGCGGCTGCGTTCGGAAACGAGACCGTCAGCGCCTGGACAGCCGAGTCGCCCGCATCCTGCCGCGCCGTTCGCCGGGAGAGCAGGTAGGTGGCGCCGTAGCCGGCGGCCATCACGAACAACGAGATCGCGGCCAATGGCCAATGCGCGACGACGTCGGCGCGGCTCGCCGACGACAGCACCACGAACAGCGAGATCGGCAGCGCGATCGACATGACGATGGTGTTGAGGCTGCGCACGTTCTGGTTGTCGACCAGCCGCGTCTTACCGGCCGCGAAACCGAGCGCCATGACGAAGAAGACGGGAAGCAGCGCGGTCGCGATCTCGAGTGGCATGCCGCCTCCTGACCGGCTGGTCGCGATTGACGTGTGCGCCAAAGTAGCAGCCATCCCGCTACGGCACCAGCTATTCACAGCTGCCTCGAACTGCTAGCTTGTCGCCCAATCGGCCGGATGTGTGCCGCAGCGCAATCGAGAACGGAGACCGGGATGAGCCGGGTGCACGCGGCACTTCTCTTGCTGTCGTTCTCAGCGGGGGCGGCCGATGCCTTCGCCTTCCTGGCGCTCGGCGGCATCTTCACCGCCAACATGACCGGCAACCTCATCCTCACCGGCATGTTCACCCGGCCGGAGTTCGCCCTCACGTTGCTCGCGGCCCTGGTGGCGATCGTGTTCTTCGTGGGTGTGCTCTACGCGGCCTTCCGGCTGACCGCGACGCCGACGACGATTGCCGTCACGCGCCCCCGCGTGGTGCGCCGACTGGTGCTGCCTTCCATGGCGCTGCAATCAGCGGTGGTCGTGATCTGGGCGCTGCGCCCCGACAGCACCGCCGTGTTCGAACGCTGCGTCGTGATCGCCCTCTCCGCCTCCGCCCTGGCCCTGCAGACCGTCGCGGCCAAGAAGCTCTCGGATGTCGATGGGGTGACCACCACCTACGTAACGGGAACACTCACCGCCACCATGCAGGCTGTGGCCGAACGGCATGAGTCGGGGCAGCTCATCCGGGTGCTGTCGGTGATCGCGCTGCCGGTGGGAGCGGTGGCCGGCACGGCAGCCTTCGCGCTCGCCGCAGGGGCCGGGCCGGTCGTGGCGTGGCTGGCGGCCGGTGCCGCCACGATCCTGCTCGCTGTGAGCCGCCCGGGCAGCGCCGCGAAGCGCTGACCGGGCCGACCGTCAGAGCAGGCTACTCACCCGACAGACCGGATGCGCGTCGACGACGGGTGCGAATGAGCACGGTCGTGCCGAGGAGCGCGAGCAGGATCGCCCCGACGATCGCTCCGGTGGGCAGCTCGGCGCCGGTGTTGGCCAGAGCGACGCTCCCGTCGGCGCCGTCGATCGGAATGGTGGGAGTCGTGCCGGGGTTCGCGACCGCGGCGCCTTCGATGGTGAAGTCGAAGGCGACGGGTGCGGATTCACGTGTGCCGAGCGCCTGCACGACCGACGCCTCATAGGCGCCGGCGGTGAGCGCCTGGGGGAGCACGATCGACCAGCGGCCGTCGTCGTCGATCACGTCGGTTCCCGCGATGCTTCCCGACATGCGCACCTCGGCGCCCGGCAGGCCGGTTCCGGAGAACGTCGTCAGCTTCGTGGTGGCGGGCAGCGATCCCTCGGGTGCGTCGACGACCGTGAGGCCGGTGAGGTCGGCGCGTGCGGTCAGCCACTCGCTCTGGTCGAGCACGTGATCGACGATGCGGGTCTCTCCGATGCATCCGTTCCAGCCGGCGCCCGGCTGGTTGGAATCCATGCCGGCGCCCAACAGCCACGGGGCGTCGGGAACGAAGCTCTGGCCCACGTTGTCGGTCGCGTTGCGGAGCACGGGTGCCCCGTTCACGTACATCGTGGTCGCGCGGGTCGCCGGGTCGTTGACGATGGCGACGTGCATCCAGGTGTCGAGCTGGATCTCTCCCGACCAGTTCACCCGGTCACCGAGTCCGGGCTCATTGGGGATGACGCTCCACTGGAATTCCTTGAGGTTCGACAGGCCCAGAACAACCGGTCCTCCGTTACCCCACCGGTCGTAAGGCACTCCCGGCATCTCGTTGCGGTTGCCCGCTCGGATCAGCGCCATCATCCACTGGTTCGTGCTGGCCGTCCACGACTTGTCGATCTTCAAGAACGACTCGATCGTGTACCCGTTGTCGAAGGACTCGTTGTTGACGGGGGCGTCGCTCGAGGTCTCGAGGTAGCTGTAACGCGAGTTGTTGCGGTCGGCGTTCGCGAAACAGACGCTCGCGTCGTCGGACGACAGGTAGGCGTGGTCGGAGCCGATGGTGACGTCGCCCACTTCGGCGTTCGTTGCGCCGGACTCGGCGATGCCGACCCGCGTGAGGTCGTTGCCGCCTGCGACATCGGGCACGCTCTGGCCTTCGGCGACGACACCGGAGTTCCCGGTGAAGCGCCAGTGCGCCAGCGTGCCGGCGACGTCGACGTAGTCATCCGAGTTGCCTGGCGCCTCGGTCGACACGGGGTCAGGACCCGTGAAGCCGTCCAGCAGGATGTCGCGCGCCTTCTGCGACAGGGAAGGCTGCGTGGCGGGGCCCACCGCGAAGGTCGGGTCGAAGCTCGCGAATCGTGCGGCGAAGTCGATCGGCACGACGAACTGCTGGTTCACTCCTTCGAGGAACGGCTGGTCGTAGCTCGTGAGCTTCTCCTGCGGCTTCCAAGTGACCCAGGGGGAGGCCGTCTGCACGGTGATGGCGTTGTGGCTGAGGTCGAACTCGAACAGGCCGAGGTAGCCGTCGCCGCCCTCGTACGCCATCTGGTAGTCGATGACGATCTGGGTGACGGAGTGGCCGAAGTCGTTCGTCTTCACGAGGTGGGACTCACCGTGGAAGTGCCCGTTGATGGTCAGGAAGATCTGGTCGTTGCTCGTGATGAGCTTGTCCCAGAGTTCGAGGCCGTACTCGGTCTCCTTCGGGGAGATGGCGTCGGAGTCGATGTCGATCACCTGGTGGGTCGTCAGGATGACGGGGAGCGTGGGGTGGGCGTCGATCACCGAGTCGGCCCAGGCGATGGTCGCATCCGACACCCGCCAGCTGAGCGCGAGCACGAGGTACTGCTGCCCCTCGGCCTCGAAGACGTGGTACTGGCTGAGCCCGGTCGGGTCGCTGCCTTCATAGGTGGAGACGTTCTTCGCGCGCTCCGGTCCGAACCATTTCAGGAACGGCTCCTGGCTGAGATCGTAGGCGGTGTCGTCGAGGTCGTCGTTCGAGTCGCGCACGTCGTGGTTTCCCGGTGCGGTCGAATAGGGGACGTCGGCGTCGTCGAGTGTTCTCATGGCGTTGTCGGCCGCGACCCACTCGCGCTCCTGCCCCGACTGGTCGACGATGTCGCCCAGCTGGGTGACGAACGGGATGTTGAGGGCGTCGCGGTTCTCGGCGAGCCACTCGGTCTGCACCTGGTAGGGGTCTTTTCCGTACCGCGGCTGGAACTGGTCGGCCGAGTAACGCGAGTAGAACTGGGTGTCGGGCAGGACAGCCAGCGTGAAGCGCGAACCGAGGTCGTCGGCGGGGGCGGCCTGCGACGCTGGTACGGCGACGAACGACGACAGCGCGATCGCTCCGGCCGCGGCAGTGGCGATCGCGCCGGCGCGGATGAATCGGAGGCGGGATGGTGGACGGGGAGTTGCGGGAGGCACGGATTTCCTTCTGGATCGACGTCGGCAAGACGCTCTCGAACGGGAGCGCATCCACCCTTGTGTCTCCATCGGTCCCGAAGGTTGCTGGCGCGTGAACGACATGCTGACCGGGTCGGAACGTCGCCGATGCGGGGCCGACCGCGCCGGCGACCGGTCGCTAGACCCCGCCGCCGGCGGCCATACGCATCAGGTCGGTGTCGAAGTCGACTTCGGCGGCGGAGCCTTCCGAACGCGTCGCGTTGCCCGAGAACTGGTGCTGATAGCCCGCCCAGGCGCCGTCGGCGATGGATCGGCCGACGCCGCTCCGCACGAGGAGCGCGAGCTCGGTGGCGGCGCGCTCGATGCGGTCGCCGAGTGCGGTCGACCCCCAGTCCTCCGGGGCCGCGAACACCGAGGTGGGAACCGCGAGGGCACGGAGGAAGGCGAACAGCGGCCGCAGCTGCTCATCGGCCACCATCGCGTGCCGCGCGGTGCCTGCCGTGGCGGCGAGCACGACCGGGGTCGCGATCAGCAGGTCGTTGTCGAGAACGTCGGCGAACGACTTGAAGAGTCCGCTGATGCCGGCTTTGTAGACGGGCGTGCTCGCGATCACGGCATCCGCGTCGGCCAGCCGGTCGATCGCCGCCTGCACGCGGGCGTTCGGGAACCCGGAGACGATGTTCTGCGCGATGTCGACCGCGAGCGGGCCGAGCTCGATCACGCCGACGGATGCCGGCTGGCCCGCCTCTGCCAGCAGGTCGACGGTCTTCTGGGCGAGACGGTCGGCGAGCAGCCGGGTGGACGAGGGATCGCTCACGCCCGCGCTGATGATGACGAGCCGCACGGGGCGTTCGGCGGAGTCGGAGGTCTGGGGGGTTGCTTCTGTGGTCATGACTTCATCCTTTCCAAGGCGCGCCGCTGAACGTCGGCGCTCGTGCCCGGAGCTCCGGCGAGCAGCGCGAGACTGACGTCGCGGAGGGTCTGCAATTGCTGTCGGTCGAGGGAGCGGGTCATCGTCTGGGCGATGAGGCGGGCGAGGTTGCGGCCGACCGCCCGCTGCACGGCTCGGCCGTCGTCGGTGAGGCGGATGCGCCGGGCTCGCGCATCCGCGGCGTCGCCCGCTCGTTCGACGAGCCCGCGGGACTCGAGCCGAGCGATCATCCGCGACATCCCGGGCTGGGTGAGGAGCACGTCCTCACCCAGCTCGGTGATGCGGAGGCCCTCCGGCTCGGAGGACAGGGCGTAGAGCACCGCGTACTCCTTGGTGAGCAGGCCCTCCCAGATGTCGGCGTCGTTGAACTCCTGGCCGATGGTGGCTTGTGCCCGGTAGTAGGCCTCCCAGGCGTCGTTCGCCAGACGGTAGTCGCTGATGTCGCGGCTGTCGGGCATGCTCAGACCGCCAGCGGGAAGCTGGCCTGTAGCTCGGGATCGCTGTCCTGGTAGGGCGAGGTTCCGGAGAGGTTGTCGCCGCGGTTCGGGTTCGGTCGAGGCTGGCGCGGCTCCGCGTCGCCGTATTTCTCGGCGATCAGGCTCGCGTGAGTCGGCGCATCCGGAACTCCCGGTGCACGGCGCGCGGCCATCTCCTTGCGGAGCACCGGCACCACCTCGGTGCCGAGCAGTTCGACCTGCTCGAGTGCCATCTCGACGGGCAGGGCGAGACCATCGAGCGCGAAGAGCTGACGCTGGTAGTCGCCGAAGCCCTCCTGGAACGAGAGCGTCTTGTCGATGACCTCCTGCGGGCTGCCGACCGAGAGCGGAGTGCGCTCCATGAAGTCGTCGAGCGAGCTGCCCTTGAAGATCGGATAGTTCTCGAAATAGGGGCGGAACGCCTTCACCGCGTCTTGCGAACGCTTGGCGATGAACGACTGGCCACCGAGGCCCACGATCGCCTGGTCGCGCGTGCCGTGGCCGTAGTGCTCGAAGCGGTCGCGGTAGAAGTCGACCAGCGGCTTGAAGTGGAGGTTCGGCGCGAGCACGTTGTTTGCGAAGTAGCCGTTGCCGTAGAACGCTGCCTGCTCGGCGATCTCGGGGGTGCGGATCGAGCCGTGCCAGACGAACGGAGGCACGTCATCCAGCGGTCGGGGGGTGCTGGTGAAGCCCTGCAGCGGCGTGCGGAAACGGCCCTCCCAGTCGACCACGTCTTCCCGCCAGAGGCGGTGCAAGAGGTTGTAGTTCTCGAGGGCGAGGGCGACGCCCTGCCGGATGTCCTTTCCGAACCAGGGGTAGACCGGCACGGTGTTGCCTCGGCCCACCATGAGGTCGAGTCGGCCTTTCGCGAGGTGCTGCAGCATGGCGTACTCCTCGGCGATGCGCACCGGGTCGTTCGTGGTCAGCAGGGTGACCGAGGTGCTGAGCATGATCTGCTTGGTCAGCGCCGCGACGTGCGCGAGCAGTGTCGTGGGGGAGGAGGGGACGAAGGGGGGATTGTGGTGCTCGCCGAGAGCGAAGACATCAAGGCCCACCTCGTCGGCGCGCTGGGCGACCTTGACGATGTTGCTGATGCGTTCGGCCTCGCTCTGGGTGTGGCCGGTGACGGGGTCGGGGGCGATGTCGCCCACGCTGAAGATTCCGAATTGCATGACGTGCGCCTCTCTCTGACGTCGGGTTCCGGCGTCTCGAAAGCGTATAACAACATGACTGCGCATGTATTCCCGTCGGCTTACAATCGTCTGTGCCCTCCGCATCCCCCGACACCGCATCCACCGCCGCGATCGACCCCGCCGATCTCGCCGTGACGCTCGACGTGCTCGCCCGAATGGCCGAGCTCGACGAGAACCACCCCGACTTCGTGGCCGTGCGGCGCGCGACCGCACTGATGTTCAAGGCGGTCAAGCGCGAACGCCGACGCGAGATCCGGGCGGCCGTCGCCGATGCCGACAAGAGCGTGATCGCCGCCACCGCCACCGGGGCGCCCGACCGCATCGACGACGAGACCCGCGGCATCCCGATCACCACCTCGACCTCGACGCCCACGGCGGGAACACTGCTGAAGGCGCGCAACTGCTACATCTGCAAGCAGCCCTACACGCTGGTCGACGCCTTCTACCACCAGCTCTGCCCGGACTGCGCGGCGATGAGTCACGCCAAGCGCGACGCCCGCACCGACCTCACCGGCCGCCGGGCGCTGCTCACCGGTGGCCGCGCGAAGATCGGCATGTACATCGCGCTTCGGTTGCTGCGCGACGGGGCTCACACGACCATCACCACCCGCTTCCCCCGTGACGCGGTGCGCCGCTTCAGCAGCCTGCCCGACTCCGCCGACTGGCTGCACCGACTGAAGGTCGTCGGCATCGACCTCCGCGACCCCGCGCAGGTGATTGCGCTCGCCGACGACGTGGCGGCGGCGGGCCCGCTCGACATCCTGATCAACAACGCCACCCAGACGGTGCGCCGTTCGCCCGGCGCCTACCAGCCGCTGGTGGAGGCCGAGCTCGCCCCGCTGCCCGACGGCCCGCTGCCCGAGCTCGTGACCTTCGGGCACACCAACGACGAGCATCCGCACGCGCTCGCCCAGTCGGTGAACACGCATCCGATCCTCGCTGCTGCGGCCGCCCGCGCCGAGGAGCTCACCGAGCAGGCCATGGCGCCCGGGTCGAGCTCGCTCGAGCGACTCGCCGCCGGCACCGCGATCGACGCCGGCGGGCTGCTGCCGGATCTGCATGACGCCAACTCCTGGACCCAGCACGTCGACGAAGTCGACCCGCTCGAGATGCTCGAGGTGCAGCTGGCGAACACCACCGCGCCGTTCCTCCTGATCTCCCGGCTCCGCGCCTCCTTGCGCAGCTCGGGCGCCCGCCGCAGCTACGTGGTGAACGTCAGCGCCATGGAGGGCGTGTTCGGCCGCGGATACAAGGGCCCGGGGCATCCGCACACCAACATGGCCAAGGCCGCCGTGAACATGCTCACCCGCACGAGTGCGCGCGAGATGTTCGAGACCGACCGCATCCTGATGACCAGCGTCGACACCGGCTGGATCACGGATGAACGCCCGCACCCCACGAAGGTGCGGCTGGCCGAAGAGGGCTTCCACGCCCCGCTCGACCTCGTCGACGGCGCCGCCCGGGTCTACGATCCGATCGTGCGCGGCCAGGCGGGTGAAGACCTGTTCGGCGTGTTCCTCAAGGACTACGCGCCGAGCAATTGGTGAAACGGGCCCATCACCTGAACCGGGCTCACATCACCGCGCCGATGTAGGAGTACTTCACGAAGACCTCGGAGGCGAGCCCCGCCTCTTCGAGCACGCCCTGCACCGCGGTGAGCATGTACTTCGAATCCCAGCCCATGTAGAGGTAGTTCGACTCGTCGAGCGCATCCCAGTGCCCGTTCCACGACTGCGCCTCGTAGATCGGGCCGCCCCGGCGGGCGCTGAACGCCACCACGCTCTCGCGAGAATCGGCCCAGAGGCGCTTGAAGATGCGGTTGAAGAGATACTTGACGTCGTAGACCTCCCAGTGCTCGCCGCGGTACTCGACGTATTCGAACTCGCGCTCCCACCCGCGCGGCCAGCCGCGGCGGCGCACCGCGTCGAGGATGGGCGTGAGTCCGTCGTCGTCGATCGACACGACGGCCGGGCGCTTCCAGACCTGGAGGAAGATCTCGGTGAGCTGCGCCGTGCGCTCGGCGATGGCTGCGGTGCCCCAGGCGGGCACCTCGGCGAGTTCGCGGGTGGTCGGCACCGCGCTCTGCGCGTACACGCCGCGCTTCTCGGGGAACGAGCCGCCGAAGGCGCGTTCCGCCAGTGCCTGCTCGAGCAGCGCGAGGTTGCCGAGGGTCTGTGCCAGCGCCCGATGGCTGTTCTGCTCGTCGTCGGTGAACTCGGCCCACTCGCGCACGCCGTCGCCGCTCCAGTCGTCGGAGGGGGCGAGCGGCACCACGTGGTCGATGTCGAGGCCGGCCGGGCTCGCGACTCCCGCGATGCGGCCGAGCACGTACGCAGCGTGGGGGAGCTCGCTGTACTTCAGCGCCACCCGCACCCGCTCGTCGGAGGGCGTGACCCGCGCGATCGCGCGCACCAGCTCGTCGGCCCCGGCCGAACGGGCGCGGCACAGGCGCGCCACCAGGCGGTCGTTGCTCACGCCCACGACGGTGCGGCGAAGGAGCAACGACTGCACGTGCTCCAGGATGCCGATGAGTGCCTCTTTCGAGACCGTGCCGTGCGAGTAGTCGAAGTAGGCGCGCATGACGAGCGGGTACATTCCGCGCCCGAAGGTGTTGAGGTAGCCGAGCTGGCGGGCGATCTCCGGATCGGCTTCCTGGGCCGGATCGAGCAGCACCCGGTAGGCGTCCGAGTACTCGCGCCACTCGGTCGCGTGCGCCCGTAGGGTCGCGAGGTCGAGCCGCGGGAACTCGTGCCGGAACGCGTCGTAGACCCCGCGCTCGCCGGCGATCGCGACCTCGCGGCCGGTGGTCATCACCAGGTAGTGCCGCCAGAAGCTCCCGATCACCTCACCGGTGTTCTGCTCGATGGGCAGCCAGAAGGAGTCCTCGATCTCGCTCTGCTCGGCGTGCGAGAGGCCCATCAGCACGTAGTTGTGGATGAGCTCGTGGTCGCGCAACGGTTCGCCCGTGGAATTCAGGCTCTCGAAGATCTGCTGGGCGTTCGCATCCGGGCCTAGCGTGATGGCGACATGCTCCAGCTTCTGCAGGCCCCGCCAGATGCGGGCGACCTCGTCGGCCCGCACCTGGCTGCGGAAGAAGGCGTAGTTGTCGTCGAACCGCGAGTCGCGGAGGCCCTCCTCGGCGGAGCGCTGGTCGAGCACGACGCTCTCGAAGATCTCGGCCCAGCCGCGGTGCGGTCGCAGCTTCGTGCGGGTGGGGTCGCCGTCGCGCACCAGCACCCTCTCGAGTTCGGCCGCGAGCTCAGGGTCGTCGCCCTTCACGGTGTGGTGGAGGGCCGCCACGAGCAGCATCAGCGTGGTGATGCGCTGCTGGCCGTCGATCAGCACGAGCTCGGCGTCGTCGTCATCGTCGTCGGCCGCCGTGGAGAGGATGGAGCCGATGAAGTGCCGGTGCCGGTCGTCGGGGAAGTCGGCGACGGCCCGGATGTCGCCGAGGAGCTGCTCGCAGCCGCCGATGTCCCAGCGGTACTGACGCTGATAGACCGGCACCACGATCGTGGTCTCTGCGGCGGAGAGCCAGGCGATGGTGTTGACGGCAGTGGCTTCGACGTTCGTTGCAGTGACCAGAGCTGTGACCATAGGGGACGAGTTTACGCGACGTTCATGGCGTCATCCCGTGGCAGCACGCGTTCTCAGGACTCGGATGTTAGCCTTACCTAACCTGGGCCTGTTAAAACGTGCTGGCCCAAGACGAAAGGGCAATATCTCCACATGGGTTACATCAAATCCGCCGCTCTCGAAGAGACCGGCTACGTCGTGCTCGACCGCTACCAGCAGGAGCTCGACCCCAAGGAATGGCTCGACATCGAGTACAACGACTGGAAGTCATCCGGTGACACCCGCTTCGCTCCGCTCGCTTCGGCGAAGGGCGAGATCGAGTGCAACGGCTTCTGGAACCACGTGCCGCCGCGCACCGACAAGGACGGCGTGTGGATCGACTCGCAGACCGCCCTCGCCCCGAACCTGACGCGCCGCGCGCAGGAGCCGGGCGCCAACGTCGGCCGCTGCCGCGTGATCGAGCTGCAGCCGAACACCTACGCCGACACGCTCTACAACCTGCACCAGGACGACAACAACCGCCTGAACCCGGATGGCACCGGCTGGGTCGTGCGCGGGTTCTTCAACCTCACCGATGACAAGGACAGCTTCTTCGTGCTGCGCGACAACCGCACCGACCCGAGCGTGGAGTACCGCATCGCGCTTCCCGCCGGCGCGCAGCTGATCGTCGACACGCAGCGTCTGTGGCACGCCGCGACCCACCCCGGTCCCGACCCGCGCTACTGCCTCATCACCTCGTGGACCTCGGGCCCCGAGCTCGACGCCTACATCGAGAAGTACAACGGCCGCACCAACGTGCCGAACGTCGAGGTGTCGCAGGACATCCTCGACGCCGGCCAGGCCGAGCAGGCCCGTCGCGACGCCGCCCGAGCCGCGTACTACGCGGCAAAGGGCCAGGCCGAGAAGACCGCGATGAGCGAGGCGTAACCCGCCCCCTCACGCACGGATGCCCCGGTCACGCGACCGGGGCATCCGTGTTTCATCGAGTGGTCGGGCTACGCGGCGAGCAGCTCGAGCGTGTCGATGACGCGGTTCGAGAAGCCCCACTCGTTGTCGTACCAGGCGACCACCTTCACGTGACGGCCGTCGACACGGGTGAGAGCGGAGTCGAAGATCGACGACGCCGGGTTGCCGGTGATGTCGCTGGAGACCAGCGCGTCGTCGGAGAACTCCAGGATGCCGGCGAGGGGTCCGTCGGCCGCCGCCTGGTACGCCGCGAGGATCTCGTCGCGCGTGACTTCGCGGGAGACCACGGTGTTGAGCTCCACGATCGAGCCCACCGGAACCGGCACCCGGATCGAGTCGCCCGAGAGCTTGCCCTCGAGCTGCGGCAGCACCAGGCCGATCGCCTTCGCGGCGCCCGTCGTGGTGGGAACGATGTTGACGCCGGCGGCCCGGGCGCGGCGAGGGTCGCGGTGCGGGCCGTCTTGCAGGTTCTGCTCCTGCGTGTAAGCGTGCACCGTGGTCATGAAGCCGTGCTCGATGCCGGCCAGGTCGTCGAGCACCGCGGCCAGCGGGGCGAGCGCGTTGGTGGTGCAGGAGGCGTTCGAGACGATGGTGTGCACGGCCGGGTCGTAGGCATCCGTGTTCACACCGAAGGCAAGGGTGACGTCGGCGCCGTCGGAGGGTGCGCTCACGAGCACCTTCTTGGCGCCCGCGTCGAGGTGCGCGCGGGCGGCGTCGGCGGAGGTGAACCGGCCCGTGGCTTCGAGCACGATGTCGACGCCGAGCTCCGCCCAGGGCAATTGCGCGGGCTCGCGCTCGGCGAGCACGCGGATGCGGCGGCCGTCGACCACGAGGGTGTCGCCGTCGACCGAGACCGGGCGGCCGAGGCGGCCGGCCGTGGAGTCGTAGGCGAGGAGCCGGGCGAGGGTGGCGGGGTCGGCGAGGTCGTTCACGGCGACGACTTCGAGGTCGCTGTCGCGTTCGAGCAGGGCGCGGAGGGCGTTGCGTCCGATGCGGCCGAATCCGTTGATGGCAATGCGAGTCATGGGTTGGTGTTCCTTTCCGCCCACTAGATTCCCTCGGGGAGTCCGCCCGCACCAGTGGCCGGAGCGCCATGGTTCGCAAGGATCGCGCCACGCGTCAGGCGTGGCCGATTTCCGCTACTCGCCGTTAGCGAACGTGCGACGGTAGTCGCTCGGAGTGGTGCCCAGGATGTGCTGGAAGTGCAGGCGCAGGTTGGCGCTCGTGCCGAGACCGACATCCGTCGCGATCTGCTCGATGCTGTGCTCCGAGCGCTCCAGCAGCTCGCGCGCCACGTCGATGCGGGCGCGCATCACCCACTGCATCGGCGTGTAACCGGTGTCGTCGACGAAGCGGCGCGAGAAGGTGCGCGGCGAGACGGCCGCTTGGCGGGCCAGCACCTCGAGGGTGAGCGGTTCGGCCAGTCGCACCAGCGCCCACTCGCGCACGGCCGCGAAGCGCGCCCCGAGCGGCTCGGGAACGCTGCGCGGAACGTACTGCGCCTGGCCGCCGCTGCGGTAGGGCGCCGCCACCAGTCGGCGTGCGGTGTGGTTCGAGGCGGCCACCCCGAGGTCGCGGCGCAGGATGTGCAGGCACAGGTCGATGCCCGACGCGGCGCCTGCCGAGGTCAGCACCGTGCCCTCGTCGACGAAGAGCACGTTCTCGTCGACGGTGACCCGCGGATACTTCGCTGCCAGCGCCTGCGTGTAGTGCCAATGCGTCGTGGCCCGCTTGCCGTCGAGGAGGCCGGTGGCGGCGAGAGCGAACGCGCCGGTGGAGATGGCGGCGAGCCGGGCGCCGCGCTCGTGAGCTGCGACGAGGGCGTCGACGACGGCGGGAGCCGGGTCGTCGCGATCAGGATGCCGGTAGCCCGGCACGAAGACGATCTCGGCCCAGTCGAGGGCGTCGAGCCCGTCGGCCACGTGGTACGACAGGCCGTCACCGCCCGTGACGAGCCCGGGCGCTGCCCCGCACACCCGCACCTCGTAGGGCATGCTGGCGCGCGTGCTGAACACCTGCGCGGGGATGCCGACGTCGAGCGGTTTCGCGCCTGCCAGTACGAGAACGGCGACGCGGGTCAGGTGGTGATCGGTCACGGCATCCGGCTGGCTCTCCGACCCGTCACCGGGCAGCGGTCTCGATGTTCGCCACGAGGACGCGGATGCGCGACGCCTGCACCGTGTGTGCGCTGAGGTGAGCGGCCACGGCCTCGTACACCTGACGGCAGGTCTGTGCAGCCGAGGCGCCGTCGGTGATGCCGATGGTGACGTCGATCGTGAGGCGCCCGTTCCGATCGTCGAGCGCGATGGGTGCGGGAGCGTCTTTCCCGGTGGCGGCGGCGACGGTGTTCTCGATGAGGCTGGGCAATGCGGCTTTGGCCGGATAGACGGTGATCACGCCGGGCACGCCGGAGACGACCCGGACGAGTTCGTCAGGCAGGGACAGGGCGGTCATCGGGCTGGTCTCTCAGGGGCGCGGGGTGTGGATGTCGTGGACGGTGATGTCGACCCCGGCGATCAGGAGGTCGGTGTGCAGCTCCAAGGTGCGGATGATGGCCTCGCGGAGAAGCTCCGTGGTCTGCGGGATGTTCGAGCCCCAGCTCACGGTGGCGTCGATGGTGACGGTGATCGGGGTTCCCGGCACGGTGACGTCTCCGTGGAGTGTGCTGCGACCGATGATGATCCCGTCGATGCTGTCACCGGCCGCGCGCACGAGGCCCCTGACCGAGCCTTCGGTGATGCCGAGTTCCGCGATCGGATCGGGGTGGGAGATGGGGATGGTCCTGCCGGCGCGGGTCTCCCGGCTGATGTTCTGCACGATGCCCTTGATCCAGCTCTCGTCGGGTTCGGGCTCGGTGAGGGCCTGGGTCTCGAGCAACGAGGCCGAGACCCGCCGGAGTCGCTCGAGCGCCGTGAGGGCGAGTTGGCAACCGGGCGAGGAGTCGATGCTCGGGTCAGCGGGCGTGCGGTCGCGGTCGAGATAGTCGGAGAGTTCGTCGATGGTGTGGCCGTCGAGGTCGTCGGGCTCCCAGGACTTCGGTTCGGGATCGGGGTGCTGATCGGTCATCGCCACTCCTCCATGTCCCGGATCAGATTCTTGCGTGCTCTGGCAATGAGTCCGCGAACGGTGCTGGAGGGCAGGGCGAGTTCCCGGCCGATGTCGAGGTAACTGTAGCCACCGATCTCCCGCAGCACCCAGCATCGGCGCTGTTCGTCGGGAAGCCTCGACAACGCCCCATCGAGCGCTTGCTCCAACGATAGCTTTTCGGCCTGTGCCTCGGGAGAATCCTGGGGCGGAGCGGGTTGGTCGTGTTCGTTGATGTCGTCGTGCTCGCGACGACGGCGGATGACGTCGAAGCTCCGGTTGGCCACGATCCGCATCAGCCAACTCTTCACCGCGTCGAGGTCGTCGAGTTCGGGCAGCTTCCGCCAGGCCTGCACGAAGGCCTCCTGCACCACGTCGTCGACGTCGCTGTTCGAGCCGAGCACCCGCTGGGCGTAGGCCCGCATCAGCCGGCTGTACCGACGCACCAGTACCTCGAAAGCGCGCACGTCGCCGTCGGCAGCGCGCCCAGCGAGGATGCGATCGCCCGCCGCGCTGAGATGTCGCAGCCCGTCGTCGGTCATGTGCTCATCCAACACCCATCGCAACGATCTTGTGCCGAGAGCGTGACGAATCCGCTGCGAGACACGTCCTATGGACAACGAACCGATTCGCCCCCATCCGTCGGGGCGAGGATCAAGGAGACACACTCATGGCCACCACCACTCCCGGCACGGCAACGCCGGTTTCCACCACCTCCGTGCAGACCTCGCTCGGCAAGACTGTCATCAACGACGGCGTCGTCGCGAAGGTGGCCGGCATCGCCGCCCGCGAGGCGAAAGGCGTCTACGCCCTCGGTGGGGGCGCCGCCCGCGCCTTCGGCGCCATCCGGGAGGCCGTCGCCGGCACCGATCAGAGCCAGGGCATCAGCGTCGAGGTCGGCGAGACCCAGGTCGCCGTCGACGTCACCATCGTCGCGGAGTACCCGCTGTCGCTGCAGGATGTGGCCGACGGAGTACGCCGCGGCGTCATCCAGGCCATCGAGACGATCGTGGGCCTCGAGGTGACCGAAGTGAACGTCACCGTCAACGACGTGCACCTGCCCACCGACGACGTCGTCGTCACCGAGGCACGAGTCCAGTGACCGCGTCCGCCACGCGCACGGGCATCCTGGTCGGGGCGGTCCTCGCCCTCACCTGGATCGTGCTCGGCTTCTGGCCGTTCTTCTTCGTCGCCGCCGCGATGGCGGTGGGCGCGCTGATCGGTCGGATCGTCGACGGCAAACTGAACGTCTCGGCCCTGGTCGACGCGTTCCGTGGAAAGCGCTCGTCGTCATGACCGGCGCCGCGACGCATCCCGTCGCGGCCGGCACCGGCTCCACCACCGGCGCCTCGACGGATCGCGGTCGCAACCGAGTCACGTCGAAGGCCCTGAACCGGGTCGTGGCCGCTGTGACGGCCGACGCTCTCGGCGTGCAGGTGAATCGTGTGGGCGTGCACCTCGCCGACGAGCGGGGTCTGCTGGCTCTGACGGTGACCGCCCCCATCCGGGTCGTGTCGCTCGCCCGCCGACGCAGTGGCCTCCTCGATCGCACCGGCGGCTCGATCGTGGAGCGCGCGGCTCGAGCGCAGGAGACCATCCGCGACCGGGTGAACGAACTGACCGGCTCGGCCATCGGCCGGGTCACCGTGCGGCTCACCGCCGCCGACATCCAACCCGAGGAGAGAGTTCGATGAGCACGGTCTCGACCACGCCCGAGAGGCCGTCGACGGATGCTCGCCGGGCGTCCTCGCAATCGCCCGCCCCTGCCGTGCCGGCCTCGTTCGCCGGCGTCTACCGTCGTATCGCTCGGCGGGAGACCCACTCGCCCCGTTCCCTGCTCGCCATCGTGCTGGCCGTGCTGCTCATCGTGTCGCTCGCCTGGGTCGGCACGGAGATCGTGATCGCGTTGCTCGGTGCACCGGCACTCCTGGTCGCCCCGCGGGACATGTTCGCGTCGCTGGCGAACATCGCCGACGCTCCCTCGGGAATCGTGGCCACGGCCGGCGTCCTTGCGGCGATCGTCGGCGTGCTGCTGGTCGTCGCGGCGGTCTCGCCCGGTCGCCGGGCGCGGCATCGCCTCGCCTCGAACCGCACCGTGGTCGTGGCCGACAACGAAGTGATCGCGTCGGCGCTGGCACGGCACGCCTCCATCGCGGGCAATGTCGACCCCGACAACGCGTCGGTCTCGGTGTCGCACCGACAGGCCGTCGTTCATCTCACGCCGACGTCGGGCATCCCCGTCGATCGCGGCGTCGTGGCGGAGGTCGTCTCGGCGCAGCTCGACAGTTACGAACTCCGTCCCACCGTTTCGCCGCGGGTGCGGATCGCAGACGACGGAAGGATCGGCGCATGAACAGCACCAACCGGGGCGCGAACCGCCTCCTGATCCTGCTCGTCGGGCTGCTGTTGCTCGTCGTCGGAGCCGGCGCGGCAGCCGTGGTGCTCGTGCCCGCGCTGCGCGACGCCGGGAAGGACATCGGCGGGCGGCTCACCGAGCAGATGTCGGCCTGGTTGGCCGAGACCCCTCTCGGCGACACCGGGGTGAGCTGGATCCTGCCCGCGATCCTGGTGCTCGTGGTCGTCGCGATCATCCTGCTCATCGTGTTCATCGCGCGACAGGGCCGGGGCCACACCGGGATCGTGCTCGACGAGCGCCCCAGCGACCACGGCCGCACCGTCGTCGAATCGTCGGTGGCGCAGCAGATGCTGCAGGAGGTCGTCGGTGCGCGGCCGGAATTCGTGTCTTCGCACGTCTCGACCTACCGCGTGCGGCGAACGCCGGTGCTGAAGGTCTCGGTCACGTGCCGACGCGGTGTCTCGCCCCGCGATGCCGCGATGATCGTGGAGGACGCCGTCGTCGCGCTCGACGAACTGCTCGGGCGGCAGCTGCCCGCCCTCGTGCACATCAGTGGCGGATTCCGCTCCCGCGTCACCTCCACCACGCGCCTGCAGTGAGGCGGCCCCCCGTGCTGGGGCTCTGTCAGGCCCACTTCCTGACGGCCCAGCGTTCGAAGAGGGCGAGAAGGGAGTCGGTCAGCTTGCCGAGCACGGCGAGCAGGATGATGGCGAGGAAGATGCGGTCGATGCGACCGTTGTTGCCCGAATCCGACAACAGGAAGCCCAACCCCATCGACGCCGCGATCAACTCCGCCGCCACCAGGAACAGCCACGCTTGAGCGAGCGCGAGGCGCAGGCCCGACGCGACCGAGGGGATGACCGCGGGCAGCTGCACCGTGAGGAACAGGCGCACCCCGCGGTAGCCGAAGGCACGACCCGCCTCGACGAGCTGCCGGTCGACGTGCCGGAGGGCCGCCGCGACGGTGGTGTAGACGGGGAAGAAGGCGCCGATCGTGATGAGGATGATCTTCGACTCCTCGCCGATCTTGAACCAGAGGATGAGCAGCGGCACCCACGCCAGCGACGGCACGGCCCGGATCGCTCCGAGCGTCGGAGCGAGCAGGATGTCGGCGAAGCGCGACAGGCCCACCACGGCCCCGAGCGCGAGCCCCAGGGCAGCGCCGATCAGGAACCCGATCACCACGCGCTGGGTGGAGATGGCGACGTACTGCCAGAGCAGGCCCCGCTGCGCGAGATCGACCGCCGCCTCCCACACCATCTGGGGGGAGGGCAGCTGCGACGTCGAGGCGATGCCGGTGGCTGTGACGACCTGCCACACCACGAGGATCAGCAACGGCAGCAGGGCGCCGCCGACGGCGACCACCCAGCGGCGGCCGCCGGGGCGGGGCGCACGGTTGATGGGCACGGCGACGGCCGGCGCGTTGCCGATCGGGGTGCCGAAGCTCGTGTCGATCATCCGGACGCGCTCTCTCAGCCGATCGCGGTCGGGTCGGCCTTGGTGGCGAACTCGTCGTTCACGATGCCGGCGAGGGCATCGTCGATCAGGCCCTGGTTGGCCACATCGCCCGTCTCGACGAAGAGCGGGCCGATCGTCTTGAGCACCGAGACCTGCGCGTCGCCAGGCACGTTGTCGACGTCGAGGTTGGTGCGCTCGGTGATGACCTTGGTGGCCACGGCCGGGTCGAGTCCGGCCACCTCGGCCAAGATCGCTGCGGTCTTGTCGGGGTTCTCCTCGGCCCAGGCGCGGGCGTGCTCGTAGGCGTTCACGACGGTCTGGGCGACATCCGGCTTGTTCTTGATGAAGTCCTCGGTGGCGTTGAGGAAGCCGTAGCTGTTGAAGTCGACGTTGCGGTAGAGCAGCTGCGCACCGGACTGCTCGGCGCCGGCCATGATGGGGTCAAGGCCCGCCCAGGCGTCGACCGAACCGTTCTGCAGTGCTGCCCAGCCGTCGGCGTGCTGCAGGTTCTGCACGGTCACGTCGTCGGCGCTGAGGCCGTTCGCCTCGAGCGCCTGAATGAGGAAGAAGTAGGGGTCGGTGCCCTTGGTGGCCGCGATCTGCTTGCCCTTGAGGTCGGCCACCGAGGTGATCGGCGATCCGGCCGGCACCACGAGCGCCGACCACTCGGGCTGCGAGAAGATGTCGATGACCTGGATGGGGGAGCCGTTGGAGCGGGCGAGCAGAGCGGCCGATCCGGCGGTCGATCCCACGTCGATCGCTCCGGCGCGGAGGGCCTCGTTGGCCTTGTTCGACCCGGCCGACTGCACCCAGTTGACGGTGATGCCCTGAGGAGCCAGCGCATCCTCGAGCCAGCCCTGATCTTTGATCACGAGGCTGAGCGGGTTGTAGGTGGCGAAGTCGATGTTGAGCGTGCCGCCCTCGGTGACGGGGGCAGCGCCGTCGGAGGCCGCGGGAGCGGCGGCGGCCGCATTGCCCTGGTTCTCGCCCGCGACGCAGCCGGAGAGCAGGAGGCTCGCGGCGGCGGTCGCGGCGAGCGCGATCGGGAGGAGTCTGGTGCGGGTCATGGTGGTCCTTCGTGGTGTGCTGTGGGTGAGTGGTGGTGCTGCGGCTGGTGCGGGTGAGATGTTCAGGGGAGTTCGTCGCCCGAGGCGTGCCGCTCGATGCCGAGGCCGCCGAGCAGCTGCGCGCGCAGCTCCGCCAGCTCGGCCGAGCCCCGATCACGGGGGCGTGCGCCTGGAACGGTGATGACCTGCTGGATGCGGTTGGCGCCGTCATCCGGCCCCTTGCCGAGCAGGATGACGCGGTCGGCCAGCTGCAGGGCCTCGTCGACGTCGTGCGTCACGAGGAGCACCGTCGTGGGGGCGGCGGCGTGCACCTCGAGGAGGAGGTCTTGCATCTTCAGCCGGGTGAGCGCATCCAGGGCGCCGAACGGCTCGTCGAGCAGGAGCACGCCGGGGTTGCGCGCGAGCGCGCGAGCCAGGGAGGCACGCTGGGCCATGCCGCCGGAGATCTGGCGAGGGGTGTGCCCGGAGAAGTTCGACAGTCCGACCAGCGACACCAGCTCGGCCACGATCTCGCGGCCGTCGGCGCGCGATCCGCCGCGTGGCAACCCGAGTGCCACGTTCTGCTCGAGGGTTCGCCAGGGGAGCAGCCGCGGCTCCTGGAAGCCGATCGCGCAGCGGGGGTCGAATTCGGCGACCGCAGCTCCGTCGATCGTGACCGACCCGCTGGTCGGGCGGTCGAGTCCGCCCGCGATCCGCAACAGGGTCGACTTGCCGCAGCCGCTCGGGCCGAGGATCGCGACGATCTCACCGGGCTCGATACGCAGTGTCACCTCGCCGAGCACGCTCGTCTCGACGCCGCGCTTCTTGGGCGCCGGGAAGCTTCGGCCGAGGTCGCGGAACTCCACGCCGAAGGCGCGTTCGGTGACGTGGGTCGACCGGGTGAGCCGGGGTGCCTGTGTCAGTGCCACGGTCCCCCCTCGCCAATAGATGTCTGTGGCCACCGTAATGAGTGCCTGCCGCCCGGTCACATCGGCGCGTTACGCAACGTAATATTCGCTCGGTGGTCGGATGCGCGGTCAGGAGCACCGCATCCGGGCGGGCCAGAATGGAGTCATGAAGACTTTCGTTTTGCCGCACACCGACCTCACGGTCTCCGACGTCATCCTGGGACTCATGCGGATCACTCCGCTGAGCGATCAGGAGATCCGCGCTCTCGTCGGCTCCGCCCGCGACTCCGGGGTGAACGTGTTCGACCACGCCGACATCTACGGCGACGTGCGGCACGGGTGCGAGACCCGCTTCGGCGACGCCGTCACCTTCAGCCCCGCCGAGCGCGAGCAGGTCGTCATCCAGAGCAAGGTCGGCATCCGCGACGGCTCCTTCGACTTCTCGAAGGAGCACATCCTGCGCACGGTGGATGAATCGCTCGCCACCCTGAAGACCCCGTACCTCGATCTCCTGCTCCTGCACCGCCCCGACACCCTGGTGGAGCCCGAGGAGGTCGCCGCCGCCTTCGACGAGCTGCAGACCGCCGGAAAGGTCGCCCATTTCGGCGTCTCGAATCACACGCCGGGCCAGATCGAGCTGCTGAAGCGCTTCGTGCGGCAGCCGCTCGTGGTGAACCAGGTGCAGCTGAGCATCACGCACGCGCCGCTCATCGCCGCGGGTGTGGCCGCCAACATGGGTGGTCTCGATCAGTCGATCGACCGCGACAACGGCATCCTCGACTACTCGCGGTTGAACGACATCACCTTGCAGGCCTGGTCACCGTTCCAGAAGGGCTTCTTCGACGGGGTGTTCCTCGGCGACCGCGAGAATTACGCCGAGCTGAACGATGTGCTCGACGAGCTGGCCGCCACCTACGACGTGACGCCGACCGGCATCGCGGTGGCCTGGATCACCCGTCACCCCGCGCAGATGCAAGTGGTGCTCGGCACCACCAACCCGCAGCGCGTGGCCGACTCGGCGGCCGGCTCCGACGTGCGTCTCACCCGCGAGGAGTGGTACCGCCTCTTCCGAGCCGCCGGCCACATCCTCCCGTAGCGGCGCCGGGCAGGGGCCGGCGACGCCCGTGGACGCCGCGCGAAGCACGGCGCCCACGGCAGCTAATCTAATATCACGATGAGCAACAGATCCCCCTGGTTCCGCCTCGTGTGGATCGCACCCGCACTCGTCGTGCTGCTGCTCATCGCGGTGCTCGCGGCCATCGGCATCCGCTCGTCGCCCGCCGGTCAGGATTTTCTCGCCAGCTACCCCGGGTACACCCCGCTGCCCGACGGCGCACCCGTGGGCATTCCGGCCTGGCTCGGCTGGCAGCACTTCCTCAACATGTTCTTCCTGCTGTTCATCGTGCGCACGGGTTGGGTGATCCGGCAGGGTGTGCGGCCGTCGGTGTTCTGGACGCGCAAGAACGACGGGCGTCTCCGCACGAAGAACCCGCCCGTGCGCATCGGCCTGCCGTTGTGGTTCCATCTCTCGGTCGATGCGTTCTGGGTGCTGAACGGCGTCGTCTTCGTGGTGCTGTTGTTCGCGACCGGGCAGTGGATGCGCATCGTGCCGACCAGCTGGGGCGTCATCCCGAACGCCGTGTCGGCCGGGTTGCAGTACCTCTCGTTGAACTGGCCCACCGAGCACGCCTGGGTGAATTACAACAGCCTGCAGCTGCTGAGCTATTTCGCCACGGTGTTCTTGGCGGCGCCGCTCGCGCTGATCACGGGCATCCGGATCGCCCCCGGATTCGCCGCGCGGCTGCGACCGCTCGACCGGGTGTTCCCCACGCGGCTCGCGCGCACCATCCATTTCCTGGTGATGATCTACTTCGTCGCCTTCGTGGTGGTGCACGTGACCCTGGTGCTCGCCACCGGCGCGCTCGAGAACCTCAATGCGATGTACGCGGCGAGTGACGACACCGGATGGGCCGGATTCTGGATCTTCGCCGCCTCGCTCGTGGTGCTGGCGGCGGCGTGGATCGCGGCGCGACCGGCCGTGCTCACCGCCATCGCGGGCCGCACCGGAACCGTGAGGGTGATGGGCGGCCCGCGCAAGTAGGGCTCAGCGGTCGGCGAGCAGTTCGCGCACGCGCGGCACGACCTGCGTGCCGTAGAGCTCGATGTTGCGCAGCACCGAGCTCTGCGAGAGACCGCCCATACCGAACTTCATCTCGAAGCGGGTGGCATCGAGGGCCACCAGGTTCGACGCGATCTTCTGGGCGACCGTCTCGGGCGAGCCGACGTAGAGACCCCCGTCGGGCCCGATCTCCTGTTCGAACATCGCCCGGGTCGGCACCGCGAAACCGCGCGTCTTGCTGACGTGCTTGATGACCTCGAGGTAGCGGGGCCAGAACTCCTCCACGGCTTCGGCATCGGTGGGCGCGACGTGCCCGGGGGAGTGGACGCCGATGGGCAGCTGCGGCTGCTCGAGCTGGTCGAGCGCCTGACGGTAGAGCGCGGAGAAGGGCTGGAAGCGTGCCGGCGGGCCACCGATGATGGCGAGCATCAGGTTGAATCCGAGGCGAGCGGCACGGATGACCGATTGCGGGCTGCCCCCGACACCGATCCAGGCGGGCAGGGTGCCGGTTTCGAGGTGGGGCACGACATCCTGGTCGCGAAGAGGAGCGCGCGTGGTGCCGCTCCAGGTGACCGGCCCGCCGCGGAGGAGCTGGGCGAAGAGGGCGGTCTTCTCCTCGAAGAGCACCTCGTAGTCGCCGAGCTCGTAACCGAACAGGGGGAAGGAGTCGATGCTCGAACCGCGCCCGAGGATGACCTCGGCGCGGCCGCCGGAGATGGCGTCGAGCGTGGAGTAGCGCTGGAAGACGCGCACCGGGTCGTCGGAGCTCAGCACGGTGACGGCCGAACCGAGGCGGATGCGCTCGGTGCGGGTCGCGATGCCGGCCAGCACGACGTCGCCGGCCGAGAGCGGGTAGTCGTCGGTGTGGTGTTCGCCGATGCCGAAGAAGTCGATGCCGACCTGATCGGCCAGGATGCCCTGCTCGATCAGGAAGCGGATGGTCTGGGCGTGGTTGACCGGTCGACCGGTGTCGTCGAACGGAACGTCGCCGAAGGTGTCGAGACCGAGGATGAGGGGAAAGGGGCCGTCGGGGCCCGGGGTGCTTGTCACGGAACGCCTCCATGTAGTTGACGCGTCAATCATACTCCTTTTAATTGACGCGTCAACTATGCGAGGCTGCTCAGAAGTCGAACCCGCTGCCGCCGAAACCGTCGAAGCCGTCGGAAGCCTGGCTGGCATTGCCGCCGTCATCGCCCCCGTCGTCGCCGACATCTCCACCTTCGCCGCCGGCGCCCTGATCGAACCCGGTCCACAGCGTCGACGCGATCGAATACCAGATCACGGTGTCGAGGATGGACAGCCCGACGTAGGTGTTGAGCGTGCTCGCCGAAGCGTCATCGCCCATCACCCGTTGGAGCGTGCCCGGCTTCTTCTGCTCGACCTGGGTGGCCGTCTTCGCGAGCGTGGCTGGTCGCGCATCCGCCGGCCGGTCTTCGGCCGTCGACGCGTTCGCGGTGAAGCGGTCGTACAGGATGTCGAGCTGCTCGGGCGTGAGCCTCGCGAAGGCCTCGACGTGCACCTTCTCGATCGTCTCGGGCGGCGCGGTGCGGAGCAGCCGCTCATACTCCGCCACAGCCCGCTCGTCGGCGGGCTTCGCCTCGGGGGCGTCGGCGTGGGGCGCGGGCCTGTTCTCTTCGAGATCGTGGTTGCGGCCCAGGATGCGGTCGACGAATCCCATGATGTCGCCTTCTTCCCTTGCTTCTCGTCAGTTCGCGTCCGCCGCGAGCGGCGCGATGGTGTAGCCCTCGTCTTTCAGGGCCTGGGTCATGTGCGCGGCATACCACTCGGGCCATTGCTCGTCGAAGACACCGCCGAGATCGTCCTTCTCGTGGATGCCGTGCGCAGCGGCTGCGTTCTTCAGCAGCTCGAGCAGGATCGCGTTGTTGTCGGCCATGATCAACGACCCGGCAGACGCGTGGTGAGCTCCTGCGCGATCCAGCCGTTGCCGTCGGGATCTTCGAAGGAGAGGAACGAGCCGTAGCTCGCCCGTGCGGGGTCAGGGCCGGACACCCGTCCCACGGTGCCGGCATGGTGGAAGACTCCGGTCTCGTCGTGGAAGACCTCGCTCACGTCGACGCCACGCTCGGCGAGCCAATCGTGGGCTTCCAGGATGTCGGTCACGGCGACCTGCAAGCCCTCCACCGATCCCGGTGTCGCCGAGCTCAGCCCCTCACCGAAGATGATGGAGGCGAGTGAGCCCGGGGGCGTCAACTGCACCACGCGATACCCCGGCTTCACCGTGAAGTCGGCGTCGAGACGGAAATCGAGCTTCTGGTAGAACTCCTTCGCGCGGTCGACATCGGAGACCGGGATGACGACGACTTCGAGTTTCAGGTCCATGATCAGTCCTCTCCAGCAGAACCGCGATGCGCGCACCCTGTGTGCGACACCGGGTCCAACTGGTGACGATATTGGCACGACGCGGATGACGTGTCACCATCGGATCATGAACCATCCCGCCGACTCCCACGACCTCATCTCCGTGCGCGGAGCCCGCGAGAACAACCTCAAAGACATCTCGGTCGACATCCCGAAGCGACGTCTCACCGTGTTCACCGGGGTCTCCGGCTCGGGCAAGAGCTCGCTCGTGTTCGGCACCATCGCGGCCGAATCGCAGCGCCTCATCAACGAGACCTACACCGCCTTCGTGCAGTCGTTCATGCCGAGCCTCGGTCGGCCCGACGTCGATGGGCTGAGCGGTCTCAGTGCAGCCATCATCGTCGACCAGGAACGGATGGGGGCGAACTCGCGGTCGACGGTGGGCACCGCGACCGACGCGAACGCGATGCTGCGCATCCTGTTCTCCCGGCTCGGCGACCCGCACATCGGCCCGTCGTTCCACTACGGGTTCAATGCCGCCGAAGGAATGTGCCTGCGTTGCGAGGGCCTCGGCGAAGTGAACGACATCGACGTCGATCAGCTCGTCGACCGCACGAAGTCGCTGAACGCGGGCGCGATCACCATCCCGGGCTACAAGGCCGAAGGCTGGTACGTGCGCATCTACGCCGACTCGGAATTCCTCGACGGCGACAAGGTGCTCGCCGACTACACCGACCAGGAGTGGGCCGACTTCCTCTACAAAGAGCCGGTGAAGGTATCGGTGCAGAACATGAACCTCACCTATGAGGGGCTCGTGCCGAAGGTGCAGAAGTCGATCCTGTCGAAAGACCGCGAGACGGTGCAGCCGCACATCCGGGCCTTCATCGACCGAGCCGTCACCTTCACCCGCTGCCCGGAGTGTCTGGGCACGCGCCTCAATCCGGCCGCCCTGTCGTCGACGATCGACGGGCGCAACATCGCCGACTGCACCGCGATGCAGATCAGCGATCTCGCCGAATTCGTGCGGGGGATCTCTGACGAGTCGGTGGCGCCGATCGTGCTGACGCTGTCGCAGACACTCGACTCCTTCGTCGAGATCGGCCTCGGCTACCTGAGTCTCGAGCGCACCTCGGCGTCGCTCTCAGGCGGCGAGGCGCAGCGGGTGAAGATGGTGCGGCACCTCGGATCGAGTCTGACCGACGTCACCTACGTCTTCGACGAGCCGACCGTGGGCCTTCACCCGCACGACATCCAGCGCATGAACGGTCTGCTGCTGCGCCTGCGCGACAAGGGCAACACCGTACTCGTGGTCGAGCACAAGCCGGAAACCATCGGCATCGCCGATCACGTGGTCGACCTCGGGCCGCGTGCCGGGGTGCACGGGGGAGAGATCACCTTCACCGGCACGGTCGACGAGCTGCGAGCATCCGAGACCCTCACCGGGCGCCATCTGGGCGACCGGGCGCGGCTGAAGGATGGTGTGCGCACGCCGTCGGGCGCGCTCGAGATCCGTGACGCCACGCGGCACAACCTGCGCGGCGTCGACGTGGACGTGCCGCTCGGCGTGCTCACGGTGGTGACCGGTGTGGCGGGGTCGGGCAAGAGTTCGTTGATCCACGGATCGATCCCGCCGGGGGCGAACGTGGTCTCGGTCGATCAGACGGCCATCCGCGGGTCGCGGCGTAGCAACCCCGCGACCTACACCGGGCTGCTCGACCCCATCCGCACGGCTTTCGCGAAGGCCAACGGCGTGAAGGCGGCGCTGTTCAGCGCCAACTCCGAGGGCGCCTGCCCGAACTGCAAAGGCGCCGGCGTGATCTACACCGATCTGGCGATGATGGCCGGCGTCGCGACGGTGTGCGAGGAGTGTGGCGGCAAGCGATTCCAGCAGCAGGTGCTCGAATACCGGCTCGACGGCAAGAACATCGCCGAGGTGCTCGCGATGCCGGTGGCCGAGGCAGAGGAGTTCTTCGCATCGGGGCCGGCGCACGCCATCCTGCAACGGTTGGTCGACGTCGGGCTCGGCTACCTGAGCCTCGGTCAGCCGCTCACGACGCTCTCGGGCGGGGAGCGGCAGCGACTCAAGCTGGCGATCCACATGGCCGAGAAAGGCGGTGTCTACGTCCTCGACGAACCGACGTCGGGCCTGCACCTCGCCGACGTGGAGCAGTTGCTGCACCTGCTCGACCGCCTGGTCGACTCGGGCAAGACGGTGATCGTCATCGAGCACCACCAGGCCGTGATGGCGCACGCCGACTGGATCATCGACCTCGGTCCGGGCGCCGGTCACGACGGCGGGCGAGTGGTGTTCGAGGGCACACCGGCGCAACTCCTGGCCGATCGGTCGACGCTGACCGGGCAGCATCTCGCGGAGTACGTTGCCGGCTGAGGGTGAGCGGGAGGGTGATTACGGGCGGTTTCGCCGGTTCGGGTGGTCGGGCCGGGGTACCGTAATCGCGGGCCGATCAGTCGTTTAACCCGAGCGGCGAGACGTTCACCCGACGTCGCGATCCGCCCATCGCTTTTTCCGGAGGTTCCGTCGTGCCCGATTCCCAGAACGAACGCGCCGTCAGCGCTCAGAGCGAGGCCGAGCGCGCCGTGCGCGAGGCGGCCGAGTGGACCGTCGCCGTCGTCGCCCGAGCCATCGACGACGCCCGCACCTCGCGTTGATCCCGCAAGCTCCGCCTGCTATTATATGAGCATAAATCACTAGGCGGTCTGCGGATTCGCTCGATGGAAGGAATCCGCATGCTGGCTGTTATACCGCGTTATACTCGACCCATGAAAACCGCGATCTCGGTTCCTGATGACACGTTCGAGCGCGTCAACCGCAAGGCCGCGGAGATCGGGATCAATCGGTCGGAGTTCTTCTCGCGCGCTGCGGAGCTTTACCTCCGGCAGCTCGAGGCAGACGACCTGACGGAGCGCATCAATGAGTCGATTCGTCGCGCCGGTCCCGACGCTCAACAAGAGGCTCGCGACTTCGCGCGATTTTCGCAAATGCAAGCCGCTCGGTATGTCGAAGACGACGAATGGTGATCAATCGGGGCTCGATCTGGTGGACGGATCTCGGAGAGCGGCGGGGGAGTGCTCCGGCGCGCCGGAGGCCAGTTCTGGTGATGCAAGCCGACAGGTTCAATCGAAGCGAGATTTCAACGTGTGTGGTGCTGACCATCACCTCGAAGACAGCGCTTGCTGAGCAGCCGGGAAATGTCTTCCTTCCGTCGACGGCGTCAGGGTTGCGGAGCGATTCGGTCGTCAATGTCACCCAGATCTCGACGGTCGATATAGAGAACTTGCGAGATCAGGTGGGAGAGCTTCCCTCCTATCTTCTCGAGGGGGTCGAGCGCGGAATGCGGTTGGTGCTGGCGCTCTGAGTGCCTCCGGCTAGGCGCGGGCGATGAGGGCCCGGGCGTAGTTTGCCCGGTTCTGCAGCTCGTAGAACTGCGCCGCGGTATTGAACTGGGCCGGCTCGCCGGTCTGGTAGGTGAATGAGCCGTTCGTCACCGTGATCTGCGCGAACCCGCTCACGCGATCCTCCTTCGCGAGCAGGAACAGCAGACTGAACAAGAAGATGACGAACAAGCCGACGATGGCCACGACGATCGCCCACGTGGGGATGACGCGGTCGACGCGGGTGTTGTTCGCCACGATGATCTGGCAGTTCGTGAGTGGAACGCTGCCCTGCGGCGTCACCACCCAGTGCTCGGTGAGATAGAAGTCGCCGAAACGCACGAGCGGCTGCTCGGTGTGCGGAGCGGGGAGGGGGGCGCCCGTCGGGCCGACCATTGACATGCCGCAACCCTATCGAGCCGAGGTGCCGCGCCAGGTAGTTAGTTAACAGAAACTAGCTACCTGGCGGACATCCGGCGGACACCCGTCGTCCGCGAGTCGTCCACAACGCGAACCTACTTTCGGGACTCGTGCCACAACGAGACCACACGAAACACCTCCGACCACGCTCCCGTACCGTCCTCGCCTCGACCACCGCCGCCTGCCTCGTGCTCGGCGGTCTGGCGCTCGGCGCGGTTCCGGCATCCGCCGCCGACGGCGACGCCTGGATGCCTCCCACCCCGGCCAACTGGCCCACCGTCGTGACCGACAGCGCCACGCCCGACGTGCCGATCACGGCCGGCGTCACCGAACACTCCGACGTGCTGAACACGGTCACCGGACGACAGCCCGTGCAGCTGCTCGAGGTCGACGCGAGCGACGCGAACGTGCGCCTCGGCGTGGTGGGAGCCGGGCAGACCCTGATCAACCCGGCCGACGAGACCCCGAGCTCCATGGCGAACCGCACCGGCGCCGTGGCCGGCATCAACGGCGGGTTCTTTCAGATCAACGCCTCCGGACAGCCGAATGACGGTCAGATCGTCGACGGCGAGATCTGGAAGAGCCCCACCCACAACCATCCCGGCACCTTCGTGGTGCTCGCCGACGGCACCAGCGCCATTCGCGACGAGGAGTTCAGCGGAACGATCGCTGTCGGCGGCCGCACCCATCCGTTGTTCTCCATCAACTGGACAGGCGACGCCAGCGGCGACCAGATCACCGAGATCACCCCACGGCTCGGTAGCCCCACCGACCTGCCCGCGAACCCCGTCTTCGCACAGGGGACGACGAACGACGGCGGCGCCAGCATCACGGTGACGAGCATCGCCCCCGTCGCTTCGCTGCCCGCGCTCGCCGGCGGCACGGCGGGCCTGCTCGCCTCGGCCGCCGGCGGCGAGTGGCTCAGTGCCAACGTTCACGTCGGCGACACCGTCACCGTCTCGCATGCCATCGCGCCGGACAACGACATCGAGCAGTTGCTGCAGGGCCCCGGCCAGCCGCTCATCGCGGGGGGCGAGATCACGCCCGATTACGGCAACGGAAACCCCGCCGGCCTCAACCCCGAGACTGCGATCGGCATCAGCGCCGACGGCAAGCACCTCACGATGGTGGCTCTCGATGGCCGCGGAACCAGCGCCACGGCCATCGGCCCGAGCGTGGCGCAGGTGGCCGGCTATCTCAAGCAGAAGGGCGTCGACAGCGCCCTCCTGCTCGACGGCGGCGGATCGACCAGCCTCGTCGCCCGCCAGCCGGGGGAGCAGCAGGTCAGTGTGATGAACCTGCCCTCCGACGCCGGCAACGTGGAACGCCCGGTCGGAAACGGCATCTTCGTCTACAGCACCGCGACGGACGCCGGAGCACCCGCGACCGCCTCGATCGCCGGCGGCAACCCCGTCGACGCCGTGGTGGGCATCCCGGCCCCCGTTCGCGCCTACACCCTCGACGCTCACGGCAACCCGACGGATGCCGGAACGCCGACCGTCACGGTCGACCCCGCGTCGCTCGGCAGCTGGAGCGGCGGCACCTTCCAGCCCGCCGCGGCAGGCTCCGGAACCCTCACGGTGTCCCAGGGGGCAGCGACCGCGAGCGTTCCCCTGACCGTCGCCGCGACCCTCTCGTCGCTGTCGGCGAGCCCTGCGGCACCCGATCTCGACAACGGCGCGACCACCACGTTCGCGCTGACGGGCCACGCAGCGGGCCTCAGCACGCCCATCGCGGCGGGTGCGGCCACCTGGACGCTCAGCGACCCGGCCCTCGGCGCCATCGACTCCGCGACCGGGGTCTTCACGGCCGCCGCATCCGGTTCGGGCATCGAAGCGATCACGGTGAGTGCGGCCGGTGCCGAGACCGTGATCGAGGTGGGCGTCGGCAGCAAGGGGCAGGTGCTCGACCCGATGAACGACAGCACGGCCTGGAAGTACAACATCACGAACGGCGCCGTGGCCACCACCAGCACCGACCCGGATGTGCCGCCCGGCTCGACCGAGAGCTCCTCGATCCGCCTCGACTACTCGATGCCCGGCACCCCCGGCGTGCACCAGATGGTGCTCTCGCCGAAGAATCCGGTGACCATCGACAAGAACTCGGCCGGCCAGAACCCCACCGCGATCGCGGTGTGGATCAAAGACGACGACCAGGTGCACAACGCGTTCCAGTTCGCCACCTCCTACAAGCAGGGAAACGGCCAGTCGGCCACGCTCTACAACACGGGCGTGCAGTACAACGGCTGGAGCCTCTTGAAGACGCAGCTGCCGGCAGGAACGGTGTTCCCGCTCACGCTGTCCTGGGTCGACATGTTGAGCATCAACCCCACGCTGGCCTCCACCGGAACCATGCGGCTCTCGTCGCTGCAGGTGCTCTACGCCGCCCGCACCCCGGAGGAGCCCGAGTACACGCCCATCCCCGAGAACCCCTCGTGGCTGCACTACGTCGAATCGCCGTCGGAGTTCACGCCGGGCGGCCAGACCATCCTGATGGGGGATGACGCACACATGCTCGCCGACGACCCCGACGGCACGAGCTCGCACGTGATGGACGACATCGCGGGGCTCGTGAACGGCTCCGGGTACACCACCGCCGACGGCACGAAGGTCGCTCCGCTGCCCGATGCGGCGGTTCCCGACGTGGTGCAGATGCTCGGCGACATGGCCGACAACGGCGACCCGGCGAACCTGCAGTACGCGGCGCAGAAGATCTCGGCACTCGGCCTGCCCTACCACGACCTCGTGGGCAACCACGAGATCACCCAGGGCGCCACCCCGGAGAACGTCAACTTCAACCAGACCTTCGGCGAGACCCACTACTCCTACACGGTGGGCAGTGCGACAGTGATCGCCTCGGACAATGCCCACGGCGGCGTCACCTCGTCGAACCCGTTCCAGGTTCCGGATGCGGAGCAGTACGACTGGCTGGTGAAGCAGCTCGACGCGGTCACCACCCCGGTGGCCGTCGTGGCCATCCACATGCCGGCCTACGACCCGTTCCCCGCGAAGAACAGCCAGTTCACCGACCGGTGGGAGGCGCAGCAGTACCTCCAGCTGGTGCAGAACTACCAGACCGCGCATCCGGATCGGCACGTCATCATGACCTACGGGCACGCCCGCGGCTTCGCCGAGCAGATCCTCGACCCGCAGGGCGACGCGGTGTCGGGCAGCGCCGGGATACCGCAGTTGACCTTCGGCGATCTCGGGATGCCGGCGTACACGACGCCCGACAAGGGTGGTTTCTACCACTTCGGTCTCGTGCACATCGCGAACGACGGAACCGTGCAGTTCGCGGTGCAGGCCGTGCTGCAGTCGCTCTCGATCGACGGAGCGGCTGAGCCGGTGGCCGCCGCGTCCGATCGGGTCACAGCGCTCGACGCGACGGCCGCAGCCGATGCGACGGATGCCGACCTCACGGTCGGAGACACCCTGGCCCTGACGGCGAGCGGTGTGAACCAGTCGGGCGACAACCTCGACCCGGTGGTCGTGCCGATCGCCGATCCGGTGTCGCACGTCTGGGCGAGCAGCGACGCAGCGGTTGCGGCGGTCGATGCCGTGACCGGGGAAGTGACCGCGCTCGCTGCGGGAACCACGACCGTCTCGGTGACGGCCGGCGGGATGACGGCGGAGAAGACCATCACGGTCGAGGCCGCCCCGAGTCAGCCCGGTGACGGTGACGGTGGCGGAAACGGTGGAGACGGCGGAAACGGTGACGGCGGGACCGGTGACGGCGGGTCTGGTGGTGGCGGCTCGACCCCGGGTGACGGCGGCGGAAGCGGCTCGACGCCGGGCGACGCGTCGGGATCGACCGGTAACGGAACCGCCTCGTCGACTTCGGCCGACGGTTCCCTCGCCAGCACCGGCGCGAACGGCCCTGCCGGCCTCGCGCTCGGCCTCGGCGCGTTCCTCGTGCTCGCCTTGGGCGGAGGCCTCCTCGTGATGCGGCGGCGACGCCGGGCCTGACCCGGCCCCAGCGGCCATCACCCAAGGGGGGCGTGATTCGATCACGTCCCCCTTGGGTGGTGATCGGTCGCGGCGTACTCTCGAAGAAGGGGGTGCGAAGGAGCTGCGACCATGAACGACGAGAACACCACCACCACTGACGCACTCGCGGCCGAGGGCGTCAGTATCTGGCTCGACGACCTCTCGCGGGAACGCATCCGATCGGGCGGACTGAACACCCTGATCGCCGAACGAGGTGTGGTCGGCATCACCACGAACCCCACGATCTTCGCCGCGGCGGTGTCGAAGGGCACCGCCTACGACGAGCAGATCGCCGCCCTCGCCGGCACCTCGGCGACGGCCGACGACGTCGTGTTCGCTCTCACCACGGCCGATGTGGCAGCGGCCTGCGACATCCTGCGCCCCGTCTACGACCGCACCGGCGGCTACGACGGTTGGGTCTCGATCGAGGTCGGCGCGGCCTCCGCCCACGACGCGGCCGCGACCGTCGCCGAGGCACAGCATCTGTCGGCCGCCATCGGCCGTCCGAACGCGTTCATCAAGATCCCGGCCACCGTCGAAGGTCTCGATGCGATCGCCGAGACCATCGGTGCCGGCATCAGCGTGAACGTCACCCTCATCTTCAGTCTCGATCGCTACCGCGGCGTGATCGACGCCTATCTGACCGGGCTGGAACGGGCGGCAGCGGCAGGCATCGATCTCACCGGCATCCGCTCGGTCGCGTCGTTCTTCGTGTCACGGGTCGACACCGAGGTCGACCGGCGGCTGGACGCGATCGGCACGGAGGAGGCGCGAGCGCTGCGCTCCCAGGCCGGAGTGGCGAATGCCCGACTCGCGTATGAGGTGTTCGAAGAGGCGTTCGCGAGCGATCGCGCGCGGCGGCTGCTCGACCAGGACGCCAACCCGCAGCGGCCCCTGTGGGCGTCGACGGGCGTGAAAGACCCGGCACTGCCCGACACCTTCTACGTGGTGGAACTCGTAGCGCCGGGGGTGGTGAACACGATGCCCGAGAAGACCCTCGACGCCGTGTTCGACCACGCCGTGCTGCGCGGTGACACGGTGTCCGGCACAGCCGGTGCCGCGCGCGAGCACCTCGACGCGCTCGCGGCGCTCGGCATCTCCTACGACGACGTCACCGCCACCCTCGAAGACGAAGGGGTGGCCAAGTTCGTCGCCTCGGGCGAGGAGCTCACCGCCACCATCGCGACGGCACTCCAGGCGTCTCGCCGCGGTGCGACGACGCGGTGAATCGCCCGCCGACCACCGGATGAGGTGCCCGGGGCCCTGACGCCCGACGCCTCAGGCCTCACGCCTCAGCCGAGGATTGCTGCGCGAGGTGCTGGCCGGTGAGCAGCGAGAAGACGTCGATGACGCCCGGGCCTGCGCCGAGCACCAGGTCGGGAGCCGTTGCGACGGCCTCGTCGATGCGGTCCTCCACCTCGTCGTCGTCGGCCGCGGGCATCCGCTCGAGATCGACTCCTTCGCGATCGGCCCATGCGGTGACGGCCTCGACGAGCGTCGCGGTGGGGGCATCGCTGCCCGCGGTGATGAGCACGACCCGGGCAGCGACAGCGGGCTCGGCGTCGTGGAGCGCAGCGCCGACGGCTGAGCCGTGCCGTGGGCGCTGCTCGTGCTGGTGCTGCTGGTCGCCGCCGTCGTGGTGGGCGGCATCCTGGTGCTGCGCCGTCAGCCGGATGCGGGCGAGTTCGGAGGAGGCCCGGTTGCAGGAAGCCGTGGCCGAGGCCTTGCGCGAGCGCGAGGCGGAGACGGTCAGCCCCTCCTAACCCTGCGGGCGGGTCTCGGGCTCGCCGAGCTCCTCGAAGAGGGTGATCTGCAGGTCGGCCGTGGTGTGCAGGCGTGCGTTGAGCGAGTTCCACGGAGTGCGGGTCGGCGGCGCGACGACCTCGGCGCCCGCATCGGCCAGTGCTCGCGTGGCCGCAGCGGAGTCGTCGACCTCGAAGGCGAGACGGATGCGCGGACTCACCGGCCGCCCCACCTCCACCTCGTCGATCATCGCCACCTGTGCCGGGTTCGAGATCTCCAGGGTCGCCCGTCCCGCCTCCAGGATCATGACGCGGGCGTCGCCCTCGCCCTCGAACGAGGCCTCCTCGGGCAGGCCGAGCACGTCGCGGTAGAGGGCGACGGCCTCGTCGAAGTCGGCGGCCTCCACGACGACGCGCAGCTGGGCGACCTTGATGGGCGAGCCCGCACGGGGAGTGCCCCGGTCGGCGCCGTCTGATTCATCCGTCATGCCTCCACCGTAGGCGCGATCACGGGCGCGCGAACAGCCCGTCGAGGTAGTCGCGGAGGCAGGCCACGACGTCGACCTCGCCGGGGGCGAGCAGCCATTGCAGCTGCAGGCCGTCCCAGAGGGCGGCGAGCGATGCCGCGGCGATCGCCACGTCGACGCTGCCGCCCAGCAGGCCGTCCGCCTGCAGCGCGCGGAGTTCGGCCGCGGTGCCGGTGCGCAGCCGATCGAACCGCGTGGTGAAGTAGGCACGCGCGGGATGGCCCTCGGTCGTCGACTCGCCGCTGAGTACGGCGTAGAGCTGGATCACCCCGGGAATCCGCTCGTTGGCCCGGGCCTTCAGCAACACCGACTCGGCGAACCCGGCCGTGGGGTCGACTGCTGCCGTCGACACCTCGTCGCGCCGCTGCAGAACCGCAAGCAGCAGGTCGCTCTTGGCCGGGAAATAGTGCAGCAGGCCGGTCTGGCTCATGCCGACCCGGTCGGCCACGGCCTGGAAGGAGCCGGCGTTGTAGCCCCGTTCGGCGAAGACGGCGTGGGCCGCGTCGATGATCGAGCGGCGACGCTCGGCCGATTTCGCGCCCGGGCCGCGGCGAGCCGTCGATGTGCTGCCGGTCGACATGAACACCTCCGATCTATTTCGAGTGGTTGCTCGAATTTGATGCTAGCCTCGCGATGACATCCACGCACCACGGTGAGGACCAGTTTTGCAGCCTTCGACCTATCTGACCGATACCGCTCCGGGTTCTGGAGCCCGGCGACCCGCCCGCGCCTGGCTCGCGAGCGATGCACCGAGCCTCTCGCTCGACGGCGAGTGGCGGTTCCGCCTGCTCGCCGGGGCACCGGGCACGCCCGGCGCGGCGGATGTGCTGCCCGCGGGGGAGCCGTCCGAGGGCGTGGCCGCCGTCGGTTTCGACGACTCGGAGTGGGCGAGCATCCCGGTTCCGTCGCACTGGGTGCTCGAGGGCGACGGAGCCTACGGCCGGCCCGTCTACACGAACGTGCAGCTGCCGATCCCGCTCGATCCGCCCTTCGTGCCCGACTCCAACCCCACGGGCGACTATCGACGAACGTTCGCGCTGCCCTCCGATTTCGAGGGAGCGGAGGCGGTCGTGCTGCGCTTCGACGGCGTCGAGTCGCGCTACAAGGTGTGGGTCAACGGCGTCGAGATCGGCGTGGGCAGCGGCAGCCGGCTGGCGCAGGAGTTCGACGTCACCGCCCAGGTGCAGCCGGGCGAGAACCTCGTCGTGGTGCGGGTGCACCAGTGGTCGGCGGCCACGTTCGTCGAAGACCAGGACCAGTGGTGGCTGCCCGGCATCTTCCGCTCGGTCACGCTGCAGGCCAGGCCGCACGGCGGCATCGACGACCTCTGGGTGCGGGCCGGCTTCCGCGACGGCCGGGGCGCGGTGGAGGTCGAGACCCGCGGTGCCGCCTTCCCGCTGCGCCTGCGTATCCCCGGTCTCGGCGTCGACGTGAGCTGGCCGACGGCGGCGGATGTCGCGCCCGTCGAGATCGCGGACGTCGAACCCTGGTCGGCCGAGACCCCGCAGCTCTACGACGCGACCGTGTCGAACGACGCCGAGTCAGTCGCCCTGCGCCTGGGCTTCCGCACGGTGGAGATCCGCGGCGACCAGTTTCTGGTGAACGGCCGCAAGGTGCTCTTCCACGGCGTGAACCGCCACGAGACGCATCCCGACCGCGGGCGCGTGTTCGACGAGGAGTTCGCCCGCGCCGACCTGGCGCAGATGAAGCAGTTCAACGTGAACGCGATCCGCACCAGTCACTACCCACCGCATCCGCGGCTGCTCGACCTGGCCGACGAGCTCGGCTTCTGGGTGATCCTCGAGTGCGACCTCGAGACCCACGCGTTCCAGCGGAGCGGATCGGCCACCTCGAGCTGGACCGGCAACCCCAGCGCCGACCCGGCCTGGCGCGAGGCCTACCTCGATCGCATAGAGCGCACCGTCGAGCGCGACAAGAACCACCCCAGCATCGTGCTCTGGTCGCTCGGCAACGAGTCCGGCACGGGGGCGAACCTGGCGGCCATGGCCGACTGGGTGCACGCCCGCGACCCCGAACGCCCCGTGCACTACGAGGGCGACTACTCGGGCGCCTACACCGATGTCTACTCGCGCATGTATGCCACGATCGCGGAGACGCAGTCGATCGGGTCGGACGACGACGATTCCCTGCTCCTCGGCTGCTCGGCGGCGGAGTCGGCGCGGCAGCGGTCGAAGCCGTTCCTGCAGTGCGAATACGTGCACGCCATGGGCAACGGGCCGGGCGCGATCGACCTCTACGAGGAGATCGTCGACCGCCACCCGCGGTTGCACGGCGGGTTCGTGTGGGAATGGCGCGACCACGGCCTGCGCACCCGGACGCCCGAGGGGCGGGAGTACTTCGCCTACGGGGGCGACTTCGGCGAGGTCGTGCACGACGGCAACTTCGTGATGGACGGACTGGTGCTCTCCGACGGCACGCCGAGCCCGTCACTGTTCGAGTGGAAGCAGGTGGTGGCGCCGGTGCGCATCGCGTTCGCGGGCGCCGTCGATGGCGATGGCGACGGCGGCGCGGTGGTGGTCGAGAACCGCCAGCACTCGGCCTCGCTCGCGGCCTTCGCGCTGCGGTGGTCGCGGTCGGTCGACGGTCGTGTCGTCGAGCGGGGCACGCTCGACCTTCCGGCCGAGGTGCCGGCCGGTGATGCGGATCGGGTGCCCGTGCCGGTGTTCGAGGCTGGCGTGACGGATGCGCCGGGCGAGCACTGGCTCACGGTCGACGTGGTGCTCGCCGACGAGACGGTCTGGGCGCCGGCGGGGCACGTGGTCGTGACCGCGCAGAAGGCGCTCGGCGCGCCGGTGGCGGCGCCGACGTGGTCGCGTGCACGCCGGGGAGACGCGACGGGGTCAGCGGGCGCGACGGGGTCGGCGGGCGCGACGGGGTCGGCGGGCTCCGACGGGTCGGCGTCGACGGATGCGGCGGGTTCGACGCGTGCGGAGGCATCCGCGAGCCCGTTCGCCGGCCTCTCGACGCTCGCCGGACTGCCCGTCGGTGGCCCCTGGGCCGAGCTCTGGCGTGCGCCGACCGACAACGACCTCTCCGGCAACGCCACGGGTCAGGGCGGCTTCGGCAGCTACGACCGGGTCGACCCCTGGTCGAACCGTGGACAGGGTGAGCCGGCGCCCTCGTCGGCCGAGCTCTGGCGACAGGCCGGGCTCGACCGCCTGGTGCCCCGTGTGGAGGAGGCCTCGGCCGACGGCTCGCGGCGTCGCAGCCGCTACGCCGCCGCCGATTCGCGCGAGAGCGTGCTGTTCGACGAGCGCTGGAGCCGCGACGGCGAGGCCTCCGTGCTGCGGGCGACTCTGACCCCGGTGGGCGACTGGAGCATCCACTGGCCTCGCGTCGGGGTGCGATTCGATCTGCCGCCGACCGTCGATCGGGCGGAGTGGTTCGGTGCGGGGGAGCGCGAGTCGTATCCCGACAGCATCCGTTCGGCTCACGTCGGCCGGTACTCCGCCGCCATCGACGACCTCGTGGTGGACTACGCCCGCCCGCAGGAGAGCGGCCACCGCAGCGGCCTGCGCGAACTCGTGCTCTGGGAGAACGGTTCGCCCTGGCTCCGGGTGGAGGCCGCGCCCGACCACCGTGGCCGGCGGCCCGGATTCACCCTCCGGCGGCACACGACCGCGCAGGTCACGGCCGCTGAGCATCCGCACGAGCTGCCGGAGTCGGAGCGGGTGTACCTGTGGTTCGATGCGGTGCAGCACGGACTCGGTTCGCGGGCCTGCGGTCCGGATGTCTGGCCCGACCACATCCTGCGCCCGGAGCAGCGCACGCTGTCGCTGCGGTTCACTCCGCTGCGCTGAGCGTGCCGGGCGCGCCGGGCCCGTCGGGCGCGCCCGACCCCGACCCGGCTTCGCGATAGGGCGGCGGGAGACGGTGCATCAGCGCGGCCCGGTCTTCGGTGCCGGGCGGGGTGAGCAGGAGGCTCACCAGGGCGACCGTCGTGGAATCGGGCGCGGTCAGCCGGTCGGCCTGACGCGCCGACCAGAGCTTGTGGGCCGACGTCGCCGCCGACGCGCGGATGGCGTCGAGGAAGTGATCGACGAACGTCACCTGCTCGGGCAGATGGTGCGGCGGTTGCCGATCGGTGGCGACCACGATCCGGGCCACGGTGTAGTCGAAGAGGAACGCGTTGATCTCGTTCCATTGCGGCCCCGACGCCAAGCGCACCTCGCGATGCTCGAACTTCCACTCCTCAGGTGGGGCACCGCGCGAGAAGCGCATGATCGAGCGGGTCAAGACGTAGTCCTGAACCGTGTCGGCGTCGGCGTGGAGGAGGATGGTGTGCGGCATCGCTCTGGGAGTCTACCCGACAACTGTTGATCAACCTGAGCATCGCCTCCATGCGGGATGTCGGCGGCGCCCCGCCGCGCCCTCCCGCGGGTCACTCCGCCAAGCGCCGGCCGAGGTCGCGCTCGACGCCGTCGGGCTGCTGCAGACCGAGGGTGAACAGGCGCTTGACGCGGTCGGCGTTCTCGGGGCGACCGGAGGTCTGGAAGAAGGCCTTCATGCCGGCCGCGAACTCCTCGTTCGAATCGGGGAGCGACCCCGTGTCGACCAGGTGTTTCGTGGTGCGCACGGCGGTGCGGTCGAAGCCGGCCACGCGGCGGGCGAAGCCGTCGACGAAGGCATCCAGCTCAGCGTCGGGCAGCACGCGGTTGACGTAACCGTATTCGGCTGCGCGCGCGGCCGGCACATCGTCGGCACCGAGCAGGATCTCGAGCGCCCGCCCCCGCCCCACCAGTCGCGCGAGCCGCGCCATCGCGCCGCCGCCCGGCACCGAACCGACGCCCACTTCGAATTGACCGAGCACCGCACGATCGCCGGCGAAGCGGATGTCGGTGGCCAGCACGAACTCGCTGCCCGCCGCCCGCACGCGCCCGTGGATCGACGAGATGGTGAGCGGCGGCACCCGGCTGAGACGGATGAAGTTGTCGACGTAGGCCGGGAGCCCGGTCGGCCCGGTCGCCATCGCAGCGACGCGCGCGGGGTCGGCGAGGAAGTCCCAGTGGGCCATGAAGTAGTCGGGGTTCGCGCTCTCGAACACCACCACCGTGAGTTCGGGTGCGCCTTCGATGCGCGTGACCAAATCGGCCAGCTGCTCGACGGTGTCGGGGTCGATGAGGTTCACCGGCCCGTTCTCGAACACCACCCGCCAGTAGGCGTCGCTCTCCTCGTGCACCCGGAACTGCTCGCTCGCGGCCATGCCGCACCACCTCTCCGTCGGCCCCACGCGCGCGCCCGCGCACTGGCCCCGATGATGCCACTGCGGCCGCGCCGATTCAATGCCTGGGGGTGGGATGCCGTGCCCCGCGCGCTGACGCGGGGCACGGCATCCGTCGTTCCGGCTACTTGGCCTACTTCACCTTCTTCACCGTGTAGGCGAAGGCGTCGTGCCGCAGCACGGCTCCGGATGTCTTCACCACGGTGATCGTGTGATCGCCGTCTTTCAGGTCGTCGGCCGAGAACAGCGGCTGCGCGGTGAGGCGCGCGGCGCTGTGCGTGTCGACCGTCGCCACGACCGCACCGTCGAGTCGCACCTCGACCGTGCCCTGGTCGGGCCCGGTCGGGCCGCTCCAGGAGACGCCCGTTCCTCGGAAGGCGAACGAGACCGAGTCGCCGTCGGCCGTGGTGGCGTGCACGTCGTCGTGGAGGTCGCCGCGGAACGCGACGTCGATCGCCGCGTCGCCCGTGGGGAGACCTGCGAGGTAGGCGGCGTGGATCGTCACCGTGGAGCCCGACACGTCGTAGTCGGTGCCGGCCACGAGCGCCGCGCCGTCGTGACTGAGGCCCGCCAGCTCGCCCGGGTCGCGCAGCACCTCGACCGCGACATCCGCCCCCGCTGCCTTGTCGAACACCGCGGTGCTCGGACTCAGCAGGCTCTCGAGAGTGACGTCGAGCTTGTCGAGCAGCATGAACGCGCCCGATTTCTTCACGACCTGCAGCGTGTGGGTGCCGTTCGGGAGATCGGATGCGCTCCACACCGCCACCTGCACCCCGCGGCCCTCGCTCGGGTCGAGGTGCGTGCTCACGGTCTGCTGGAAGACGCCGTCGAGGTACACGTCGACGTCTCCCTGCGATTCGTGGGTCTCGGTGACGTAGTCGATGCCGGTGCCCTGGAAGGTGTACTGGAACGCGGAGCCGTTCGCCTCGACGTAGTGCACGTCGTCGCCGAAGTCGCCCAGACCGCGGTTGCCGCTCTGGCCCCAGGAGCCCGTATAGACGATGCCCGGATCGTTGTCGTTGACCGCGATCGTGCGCCCGTCGGCCGGGGGCGTCGGGGGAGTGGCATCCGTCGACGAATCGAAGACCGACACCGTCAGGGGCTGGCTGGTGGCCGCCACCTCGGTGTTGCCGTTGCGCGTCCAGTCGCCGTCATACGCGACCCGCAGGGAGTCGTCGTTCACCGTGAGGGCGGCCTTCTTGGCGGGCGTGACCTTCAGCAGGCGCACACCGTGGATCGGCACGTCTTCGGCGGTGAAGCCGGTGTCAGCCGAGCCGAGGTTCTTGCCGGCCCAGAGGTCGCGAACGGATGCCCCGCCCGTGAGCCCGAGATCGGCCCAGTTCGCCGTGATGTCGGCGTCGGTGCGGCCCAGGTTGAACAACGCGACCGTGTAGCTGCCGTCGGCGTTCAGGGCGTACCAGACCTGCTTCTTCGTGGCGATCGACACCGGCTGCGCGGGTGTGCCGGCCTGGTTGACCGCGAGCACTTCCTTGTTCGTGACGAGGTCGAGCCCGAATTGGTCGAGCTGCGTCAGGTCGTTGCCGAGATACATCGGGGCGGCCGAGATGGCCCAGAGCGTGGTGGCGGTGCGGCGTTCGTCGCGGGTCAGGCCGTCCATCGATCCGTTGCCCACGTCGAGCGAGTCGAGATCGTTCCAGCCGCCGGGCCCGCCGTGGCGCCACCAATCGGCGAGGCGGGGGAAGAGACGGTCGATGTTGTCCCAGGTGGTGAGGGCGTCACTGCCGCAGTAGCACTCGACGTCCCAGTCGACCCGCCAGCCGTCGGCCATCTCCTTCCAATAGTCGGCGTAGTTGATGTCGAGCGCCCAGGAGAGCTCGAACCAGATGCCGCGGGCGTGCAGAGCCTCCGACCAGGCAGCCACGTCGTCGCGCGCATCCAGTGACAGGTCGCTGATGCCCGAACCCGGCGTGACACTGTCGAACTTCACGAAGTCGACTCCCCAGGAGTCGAGCAGGTTCGCGATCGAATCGATGTACTTCTGCGAACACGGGTTCTCGAAGTCGAGGCGGTAGCCGATGTTCCAGTAGTCGGCCTGCTGGATGGGCTGCTTCACGATGTCGTGCGTCGTGCACTCCGGAGCGCCGGCGATCGGCAGAGCCTGCTCGTAGACGTCCGGCGAGATGCCCGGGATGAAGTAGAGACCGAACTTCTGGCCGTTGCCGTGCACGTGGTCGATGACGGTCTGGAGACCATCGGGGTAGAGCTCGGTACTCGGCACCGGGAGGCCGTTGCCGTCGACGCTGCCGTTCCAGCCGGAGTCGACGTTGATGTACTCGTAGCCGAAGGGCTGCAGCTTCTCGTGCATCGCATCCGACTGGGCGATGATCTGGTCGGCGGTGATCCACTTGCTGTTGCCGGAGTAGACCTGCATGCTGTAGCTGCTCCAGCCGAGGTAGGGCTTGGCGGCGAGGTCGGTGGGCGCGGCGGCGGGCGGTGCGTTCGTGGTCGCCGGTGTCGGCGGCGGCGTCTCTTCCGTCGCGACGGCCGTGCCCGCACCGGCCAGCCCGATCGAGAGCGCCACGACACCGGCGGTGACCGCCGCCATCGTGCTGCGCAGGAGTTTCTTGCGTTCGTGCATCAGTTCCCCATTTCCGGCAACGCTGCCGTAATTACTTGACGACGTTAATAAATCATGCGGAGGGCCACGGGCACAAGAGCGATGTGCCGTCTTCGGGGGTCGAATCCGTAGGGTGGGGGAATGGATGACGCGTCGGAGGCCCCGGGAGCGGTGCTGCTCTCGCTGCCGTTCGCCGACCTCTGGCGGGTGGAGAACAGCCCCGCGCGACGGGTTCCGAGTCACGGAGTCGATGTGTTCGGGGAGCGATATGCGATCGACTTCGTCGGTGTCGACCGGCGGCACCGATCCGCGACCGTGAGCGACTGGCGCACCGTGCTCGCCACCGAACCGCCGGAGCGGTTCGTGTCGTTCGGCCGCCCGATCCTGGCGCCGGCCGACGGCACGGTCGTCGCTGTGCACGACGGCGAGGCGGATCACGAAGCCCGGCGCTCGCAGGCGGCCCTCCTGCCGTACGCGCTCGGTCAGGCGGCGCGGCTGCGGGCCGGGGTGACCGCGATCGCCGGCAACCACGTGGTGCTGCAGCTGCGCGAGAGCGGGAGCGCGAGCGAGAGCGAGAGCCGGAGCGGAGCCGGGGTCTTCGCCGCCCTGGTGCACCTGCGCCAGGGGTCTCTCCGCGTCGCGCCCGGCGATGAGGTGACGGTGGGGCAGCCGCTCGCCGCGTGCGGCAATTCGGGCAACTCGACGCAACCGCACCTGCATCTCCAGCTCATGGACAGCGCCGACCTCGCGGTCGCCCGCGGCATCCCGCTCGCCTTCCGACGCTTTCGCGAGTGGACGCATCCGGATGCGCCGCCCACCCTCCGCGACGCGGCGATCCCCGCCGAGAACACGGTCGTCGCCCCCGCGCCCGAGCACTGATCCGCGGGAATGAGCGGATTAGTCACCCCCGATTCTGCGAAAACGCCCGGATGAGTGGGCGGCGCCCACACCACGCGCGCGCGACCGGCCGATCGGGGCGACGGAGGGCGTGCCCGTCACCGGGTCGGGAACCACGAGGCACTCCAAGCCGAACACCTCCTGCACCAGCTCCGCCGTCAGGATCTCGGCGGGCGGGCCCTCCGCCACCACGGCGCCCAGCTTCATGGCGATCAGGTGCGTGGCGTAGCGCGCCGCCTGGTTGAGGTCGTGCAGCACCGCGACGAGGGTGCTGCCGGATTCGTGCAGGTCGGTGAACAGCTCCATCAGCTCGATCTGATGAGCGATGTCAAGGAAGGTGGTGGGCTCGTCGAGCAGCAGCAACGGGGTCTCCTGTGCCAGCACCATCGCCACCCAGACGCGCTGCCGCTGCCCGCCGGAGAGCTCGTCGACGAGCCGCCCGGAGAGCTCGGAGACCCCGGTCGCGTCGAGGGCGCGCATGACGGCGACCTCGTCGGCCTCCGACCAGCGACGGGTCAGCGACTGGTGCGGAAAGCGGCCGCGCGCCACCAGATCGGCCACGGTGATGCCGTCGGGCGCGACGGAGGTCTGGGGCAGCAGACCCAGCCGCCGGGCGACCTCCTTCGCCCGGTACGACGCGATCGATTCGCCGTCGAGCACGATCTGACCCGCGCTCGGCGTGATCAGCCGCGAGAGACCCCGCAGCAGCGTCGACTTGCCGCAGGCGTTGGGTCCGACGATCACGGTGAACGAGCCGTCGGGGATCTCGACGGTCAACCCCGAGGAGATGATCCGCCGGTCGTAGCCGATGGTGACCGCGTCGGCGCGCAGGCGAGCGCACCCGAAGGGTTCAGCAGGCGGGACAGGGGAGAGGTTCACAGGCGCCTCCGCGCTTCGTGGATGAGCAGCCAGACGAGATAGCCGCCGCCGACGACGACCGTGACCAGCCCGACCGGGATGTCTTTCGGCAACAGATGCTGGGCCACCAGATCGGAGGCTGCGAGCAGCAGGGCGCCGAGGCCGGCGGCCGAGGCCATCCCGACCCCTGCGCTGCGGGTGAGACGTCGAGCGATCTGCGGAGCCGCGAGGGAGACGAACGCGATGGGCCCGGCCGCCGCGGTCACCACGGCGGTGAGCGCGACGCCGCAGAACACGAGCCCGAGCCGCACAGGCTCGACCCTCAGCCCCAGCGCCTTCGCCGCGTCGTCGCCGAGTTCGAGCTGATGCATCGGGCCGGCGAGCGGGCCGAGGGCCACGAAGACGACGGCGATCAGCACCGCGGCCGGCAGGAACTGCGCCCAGCCGACGGGGTTCAGCGAGCCGGCGCCCCAGGTCGACGCGAGCATCGCGATCTCGAGTTCGGCGCGCAGCACGAGGAAGGAGCTGAACGCCGTGAGCATCGCCGAGACACCGATGCCGACCACGATCAGGCGGAAGCCCTGCATCCCGCGCCGGTAGGCCAGCAGGTACACGGCCGCGGCGCTGCCGAGGCCGCCGATCAACGCGCCGGCGGCGACCCCGAAGAAGGCACTGCCGAGCAGGATGATGGCGAACACGCCGCCCGCGTAGGAGCCGGCGGTGAACCCGATGATGTCGGGGCTCGCGAGCGGGTTGCGGGTGATCGACTGGAAGATCGCCCCCGACACCCCCATCGCCGCGCCGAAGAGCACGGCCGCGAGCACACGCGGCAGCCGCCACTCGAGCACCACGGTCGAGGCGATGCCGGTCTGCTGCCCGAGCAGGGCCGAGGCGACCTCGCCGAGCGACAGCGGCAGGTCGCCGAGTGCGAGCGCGAGCAGCGAGACGAGCAGCACCCCAGCCCAGATGCCCGCCCCGACGACCACGGGCCGCCAGGCGAAGCGCAGCGAGAGGCGACCACGACGCACGACGGCGGTGCGCATCCCGAAGTCGACGCGGTCGACGGATGTCGGCGGTCTGCTCACAGGGCACTCACCCGCGACCGCCGCACCAGCGCGATCAGCACGGGCGCCCCCACGAAGGCGGTGACGATGCCCACCGGCACCTCGCTCGGTGAGATGACGACCCGGCCCACGACATCCGAGACCAGAACGAGCGTCGGCGCCAGCACGAGGGAGTACGGCACGATCCAGCGTTGATCGGGGCCGACGATCCACCGTGCGACGTGCGGCACCATGAGACCCACGAAGGCGATCGGCCCGGCGATGGCCGTGGCGCCGCCGGCGAGCAGCGTGATCGCGACGACGGTGAGGATGCGCGTGCGCACCACCCGCGCACCGAGTGACCGGGCGAGGTCCTCACCCAGCCCGAGCGCGTTGAGCGGATGCGCGACGGCCAGCGCCAGTGCCAGGCCCACGACGACGAAGGGCAGCACGGGCACATAAATGTCGGGACCGCGCTCCACCAGGGAGCCGGCATCCCAGCCGCGCAGCTTGGTGAACGCGACCGGGTCGATCAGCATCATGGTGGTGGTGAGGCCGGTGAGCACGGCGGCCACGGCGACGCCGGCCAGCGTCATCCGGATCGGGTCGACGCCACGCCGGCCGGTCACTCCCACGAGGTACACGACGACGGTCGCGAGCAGCGCACCTCCGAACGCCCACCAGAGGTAGCCCGCCGCGGTGCCGACCCCGACGACACCCACCGCGACGGCCACGAAGAAGGCGGCACCCGCATCCACTCCGAGGATGCCCGGATCGCCGAGCGGATTGCGGGTGAGGGCCTGGATCAGCGCTCCCGCCACCCCGAGCGCGGCGCCCACGATGACGGCGACGATCGTGCGCGAGACGCGGAGCTCCAGCACGATCTGGTCGGCGGGCGTGCCCGTATAGGCGGTGAGGGCGTGCACGATGTCGTGGGGGGCGAGCATCTTCGATCCCACCAGCACCGAGAGCGCACCCGCCGCGACGAGCGCGCCGAGCGCGAGCGCCAGCCCCGCCGCGCGGCGTCGGCGCATGGCGGCGGGGCTGCGCTCGATGCGCGGCGGGGCGAGGGTCACGGGTGGCCTGTTCAGCCCTCGATGTCGTGCGGCGCCTGGCCGTTCACGGCGTCGACGAGTCGCGGAACGAGGTTGTCGATCACGTACTTCTGGCTCAGCGGAGTGAGGAAGTAGATGGCTCCGGAGAGCTCAGGATCGGTGTAGACGGCGCGGTTGTTCACCACGGCGTCGAGGCTCCCGAGGGTGCCGAACTCCTGCAACTCCTTCGGACCGTCCGCGCTCTCGGTGGCGAAGACGATGACATCCGCGTCGATCAGATCGACGTTCTCGGGCGAGAGCTGCGCCTGCTGGCCCGCTTCGGCCGCGTACTGTTCGAGACCAGGGGTCATGGTGAAGCCGAGTTCGGTGAGGAAGTCGGTGTTCACACCGTCGGGGTACACCCACAGGGTGCCGTCGTAGGGGAGGCCCTGCGAGAAGCTGGCGGTGAGTCCGGCGAACTCCGGATGCGCGGCAGCGGCCTCTGTGTAGGCATCCTCCACCCCCTGAATCAGCTCCTCGCCCTCGGCCGAGCGCCCGACGGCGGCGGCCACCTGGCGGGTCTGCTCCTGCCAGCTCGAGAAGTACTGCTCGGAGCCCGCGATGCTCGTGACGGTGGGCGCGATGTCGGCGAGCTTGTCGTAGGCCTCTTCGTCGAGGCCGGCGTTGGTGCCCACGATCAGGTCGGGCTTCAGGGCCGCGATCTTCTCGTATTCGAGCCCGTCGGTCTGGTCGAGCACGGTCGGCTCCGCGTCGCCCAGCAACTCTTGCGCCCAGGGCCAGACGGCGTGGGGCTGCTCGCCGTACCACTCGGTGGTGGCGATCGGGGTGACGCCGAGTTCGAGCAGGATGTCCTGCTCGGTCAGGCCCACCACCACGATGCGCTGCGGCTCTGCCGGAACGATCGTCTCGCCGAACTGGTGCTCGACCGTCACCGGGAAGGTGTCGCTGGGCCCGGTGGTGTAGTCGGGATTCGCGGTACTGGCCTTGGAGGAGGAGGAGGCGCAGCCGGCCAGAGCTGCTCCGGTCAGTGCGAGTGCCGCGACGGCGGCGAGGATGCGGGTGGGCTTCATGGGTCGTCCTTCGGAATGGCGGAGAGGCGGCAAGGCCTTAGTCAGGTTAGCCTTACCTAAACAAGCGCGCTATCGCTCTAAACGGACGCCGATCGACGGGAGACGACTTCAGCATGTCCGCCACCGCATATCCGCCCTCTGGAACGGGGCTCCGGGGCGGGGCCGATGTCGCCGAGGCGACACTGACGAACATCGTGGCGGCCCGCACCCGGGTCGACACCGGCACCCGTTTCGATCCGCACGTGCACGACGACGATCAGCTGGCCTGGATGCCGGAGGGCGCGATGGAGTTGTCCGTGCGCGCGGCGACGTGGCATCTGCGCCGTGACCATTTCGCGTGGATACCCGCGGGGGTCCGGCACGAGATGGCCTTCTCCGGCGCCGGGACGCTGATCAGCGTGTACGCGCATCCGGAGCTCCGCCCGTCGGGCGACCACTGGCGCCGGCCGCGTATCGTCGGCGCCGACGACCTCTCCGCCGCCGTGCTGCGGCACCTCACCGAAGCCGGTTCGGGGCCGAGTCCTGAACGCCGGCTCCGCTGCCACGCCCTGCTCGTCGATCTGCTCGAGAGCGCCGGCACCCGGCACGACATCGTGGCGCTTCCCGGCGACCCCCGCGCCCGCGCCGTGGCCGCCCGGCTGCTCGCCGACCCCGGCGATCCGCGTGAGCTCGACGACTGGGCGGCGGAGGTCGGCGTCGGTGCCAAGACCATCGCGCGCGCCTTCGTGGCCGACACCGGTCGCACGTTTCGGGAGTGGCGCATCCAGGCCCGGATGCACGTCGCCGCCGGTCTGCTGGCCGAGGGGGAGTCGGTGCAGGATGTGGCGGTGCGGGTCGGCTACGCCACTTCGAGCGGGTTCATCGCGGCCTTCGCGGCGCGTTTCGGCACCACGCCGTCCCGCTACACGGCCCGCCCCTGACCGCCCGCTGCCGCCCTCTTCGCCCGGTCGCGGTCGAAGCGACGGAGGAATCGCCCAGCCAGACGAATCGACGGAGCCTCAGCCCGAATCGCTGGGCGAACGCCGTCGAGACTACACGCGCGATTCGGGCGACTCAGGCGGGTTTGGGACCCGGCTGGTAGGGTGGCGACTTCGGCACGGCCGTTCCGTGCCGCCAGCGCTGCAGGACCGCTCCCGATGACCTCACTCTTCCTCCGAAACTCGAACCGCCCCGGGCGTGGACCGCGCCCACGGGGCGTCGTGCTCTCGCTCTGCGCCGGTGCCGCGGTGTTCGCGCTCGCGGCCCTCACGGCGCTGGCCCCGCCACCGCCCACGGAGGAGGCGCAAGCCGAGGCGCCGTACTCGGCGCGCCAGACCGCGGGATATGCGCAGCCCGACCAGACCGTCGCGGTCTCGGAGGGCGCGGTCGCGGCTGCGATCTCCCGCGACGGTTATGCCGCCGCACCCGGTCTCGAGACCTACACCGCCGGCAGCACGAATCGCGACTGGGCCGAGCTCGTGCTCTACCTCGCGGGCTTCCCGGTGAGCGAGTCGAACGTCACCGTGATGATGCGCTGGATGCGTCAAGAAAACGGCCCCGACGACTGGTGGCTGCGCAACAACCCGCTCAACAACGGTTGGGGCTCAGGTGGCGGAAGTGGCCTCGGCAGTTACGACAACCTCGTCACCGCGGCCCAGAACGTCGGCAACGCGCTGCACGGCAACTCCGGCTACGCCGCCATCGTGGCGGGTTTCGCGTCATCCGCTCCCACTGCGCAGATCGAGGCCGCGATCTGGGCGTCGCCCTGGGCGAGCAGCCACTACGCGAACGGCTCCCACTGGGCCTACACCCCCGTGCCCGAGTACGCCTCTCCCGCAGGCACCTGGGGCTAGCCGCCCCCGCTCCTCCCTCTCTCCTCCTCGCGACTCGCCAAAATCCGCCCTCAACGCCATCGTTCAGGGCGGATTTTGGCGAGTGGCGAGGTATTTACGGTGGACCTCTGGGGTGATAGTGTCGGGATGCGTACAAGAGTTCGTATTGCGAACATGGAGGCGAGATGATCTCGAAGGTGATTCCGGGCATCCAGGATGCGACGGCCGGCATCGAAGACGGCTCGACCGTCATGATCGGCGGCTTCGGCCGCGCGGGTCAGCCCGTCGAACTCATCGACGCGCTGATCGAGCAGGGCGCGAGCGGATTGACGGTCATCAACAACAACGCCGGCAACGGCGACACCGGCATCGCCGCATTGATCGCCGCGGGCCGCGTGCGGAAGGTGGTCTGCTCCTTTCCTCGGCAGGTCGACTCCCACGTGTTCGACGCGAAATACCGCGCGGGCGAGATCGAGCTCGAACTGGTGCCGCAGGGCAACCTGGCCGAGCGCATCCGTGCCGCCGGCTCCGGCATCGGCGCGTTCTACACCCCCACCGGCGTCGGCACGCTCGTGGCCGAAGGCAAGGAGACGCGCACCATCGACGGGCGCGACTACCTGCTCGAATACCCGTTGCGGGCCGACTATGCCTTGATCAGCGCCTTCAAGGCCGACCGCTGGGGCAACCTCGTCTACCGTAAAACGGCCCGCAACTTCGGCCCGCTGATGGCGGCTGCCGCGGCCACCACGATCGTGCAGGTCGACGAGGTGGTGGAGCTCGGCGCCCTCGACCCCGAAGCCGTCGTCACGCCGGGCATCTTCGTGAACCGCGTGGTCGCCGTGGGGGAGCGGGCCTGGATGCGCGACGGCGAGTTCGTCGGAACGGAGAAGGTGGCATGACCGGCATCGATCGCGATGCGCTCGCCGCACGAATCGCCCGCGACATCCCCGAGGGCGCCTACGTCAACCTCGGCATCGGCGCGCCGACCCTCATCGCGAACTACCTGCCCGACGACCTCGAGATCATCCTGCACACCGAGAACGGGATGCTCGGCATGGGCCAGAAACCCGAACCCGGTCGCATCGATCCCGACTTGATCAACGCCGGCAAGCAGCCCGTCACCGAACTGCCCGGCGCCGCCTACTTCCATCACGCCGACTCCTTCGGCATGATGCGCGGCGGCCACCTCGACGTCTGCGTGCTGGGCGCCTTCCAGGTCTCCGAAGCCGGCGATCTGGCCAATTGGCACACCGGGGGTGCGGATGCGATCCCGGCGGTCGGTGGGGCGATGGATCTCGCGATCGGCGCCAAAGACGTCTACGTGATGACCGACCTCGTGACCCGCGACGGCATCTCCAAGGTGGTGGCCGAGTGCACCTACCCGCTCACCGGCCGGCGCTGCGTCAGCCGCATCTACACCGACCGGGCCGTGTTCGACGTCACCCCCGAGGGCCTCGTCGTGACCGACCTGTTCGGTGACACCACCCTCGACGAGCTCCGCGAGGTCACGGGCCTCGCCCTCCTCGAGGGCACCACCTAGCACCCCACGACACCGCGTCCCTCCTCTCGACCCGCCAGAATTCGCCCTGAAACGGCGCGAAGTGGGCGGATTCTGGAGGGTCGCGAAGAGAGGAACATTCCATGACCGGCAGTTACGTGTATGACGCCGTGCGCACCCCGTTCGGGCGCATCGGCAAGGCGCTCGCGGGAGTGCGGCCCGACGACCTCGCGGCGTCGACACTGCGGGCGCTGCTCGATCGCAACCCGGGGCTCGACCCCGCGGTGATCGACGACGTCATCCTGGGCGCCGCGAACCAGGCGGGGGAGGACAACCGCGACGTCGCGCGCATGGCCGTGCTGCTCGCGGGGCTGCCGACATCCGTTCCCGGCGCCACCGTGAACCGGCTCTGCGGATCGAGCGTGGAGGCGGTCATCCAGGCCAGTCGCGCGATCGAAGTGGGCGACGCCGACGTGATGGTGGCGGGCGGAGTCGAGTCGATGAGTCGCGCGCCCTGGGTCATCGCCAAGCCCGACCGCACCTTCCCGGCCGGCAACCAGACCATGTACTCCACCACGCTCGGTTGGCGCTTCGTGAACCCGGCGATGCCCTCGGAGTGGTCGATCTCGAACGGCGAATCGGCCGAGATCCTCGCCGACCGCTTCACCATCACGCGCGAAGAACAGGATGCCTTCGCCGCCCGATCGCACAACCTCGCCGCCGCGGCGTGGGACGCGGGCGTCTACGCGAACGAGATCGTGCCGGTGCCCGGTGTCGCCCTCGACCGCGACGAAGGCATCCGGCCGGGCTCGTCGGTCGACTCGCTCTCCGGGCTGAAGCCGGCGTTCCGGCCCGACGGCACGGTGACGGCCGGCAACTCGTCGCCGCTGAACGACGGCTCGTCGATGGTGCTGGTCGGCGGCGAGAACGCGGTGCCCGGAGCGGAGCCGCTCGCCCGCATCGCCGGTCGTGGGGTGTCGGGCATCGATCCCGACGTGTTCGGCATCGCCCCCGTCGAGGCGGCGAACCGCGCTCTCGCGCGGGCCGGCAAGACCTGGGCTGACGTCGACTTCGTGGAGCTCAACGAGGCCTTCGCCGCCCAGAGCCTCGCGTGCCTGCGGTTGTGGACCGAGCTCGACCCCGAGAAGGTCAACATCCACGGGGGTGCGATCGCCATGGGGCACCCGCTCGGCGCATCCGGGGGCCGCATCATCGGACACGTGGCCCACGAACTGGCCCGGCGCGGGGGCGGCGTGGGGGTGGCGGCCATCTGCATCGGCGTGGGCCAGGGCCTCGCCGTCGTGCTCGAGCGGTGAGTTCGGTGCCCGGATGCGCCGCGTCGGTGCCCGAGTGCGCCGCGTCGGCGCGTCCGGATGCGCCGCGCTGGCCGCGGATAGCATGTGACGATGGCCGACCCGATGAGTGAGCACCCCGACCCGAGCAGCCAGTTCGTGCAGTCGCTCGCGCGTGGGCTCGACGTGGTGAAGGCGTTCTCGGCCGAGCGACCGGAGATGACGCTCAGCGACATCGCACGGGTCACCGGCCTCACCCGGGCGACGGCGCGTCGCTTCCTGCTGACCCTCGTCGAGCTCGGCTATGTGCGGAGCGACGGCAAGCTCTTCGCCCTCACGCCGCGGGTGCTCGAACTGGGGTTCAGCTACCTCTCGGGCCTCAGTCTGCCGGAGGTCGCCCAGCCGCACCTCGAGCGGCTCTCCGGCGAGCTCGGCGAGTCGACCTCGGCATCCGTTCTCGACGGCGACGACATCGTCTACGTCGCGCGGGTGCCCACGCGGCGCATCATGACCGTCGGCATCACGATCGGCACCCGCTTTCCGGCCTATGCCACCTCGATGGGCCGGGTGCTGCTCGCCGGTCTGCCCGCGGCCGAACTGGATGCCTACCTCGCCACCCTGCGCGCCACGGGCTTCACCCCCAGCACGCTCACCGACGTCGGCGCACTCCGGGCGGAGCTCGCCGCGGTGCGGGAGCGCGGCTGGACGATCGTCGACCAGGAGCTCGAGGTGGGCCTCCGCTCGGTGGCGGCTCCGGTGCGGCGCGGGGCCGTGGTCGTGGCGGCCATCAACGTCTCCACCACCACCGGCACGTCGTCGCTCGAGCGTCTCACCGACGAGTTCGTGCCGGCGCTCCTGCAGGCGGCCGACCGCATCTCGAGCGATCTGACCCTCGTACGTTAGGGCGTCGTCGAAATCGATTCGCCACAATCTGACGGTATGGCGCGGGTCGTAACGGCGTGTTGTGGCGACTCGACTCTCAGCGTCGCATCTCGTCCCAGAGGGGCTTCAGGCGCATGAGTTGCTCGTCGCGCCAGCGCACCCGGGCCTCCCACTCCTCGAGGGGGAGGAGTGCGCGGCGCTGCGCGACCGCGGTCGCCACGAGGTCCGCTGTCCAGGGGTCGTGCTGGCCGCGCTCGGCGCCCATCCGCTCGTAGGCCGGGCCCATCTTCTCGGCGTGAGACGCGAGGCCGCCGCGGGTGTTCAGATCGACGGTCTCGAACGGTCCGATGAAGCTCCAGCGCCGCCCGAGGCCCGAGCGCACCACCTCGTCGATGTCGTCGACCGTGGCCACGCCGTCGCGCACGAGGGCGTAGGCCTCGCGTAGCACTGCGCCCTGCAGGCGGTTGAAGATGAAGCCCTCCACCTCCTTGCGCACGAGCACCGGGCGGAGCCCGGCGCCCCGATACAGAGCGGATGCGCGTTCGAGCACCGCCGCATCCGTCGCCGGCGAGGGCACCAGCTCGATCACCGAAAGGAGATAGGGCGGGTTGCCCGGATGCGCCACGATGAGTCGGGCGGCCAAGCCTGCGACATCCATCCCTGCCAGGATCGTGCTCGGCGTGATGGCCGAGCTGGAGGAGGCGAGGATCGCGTCTGCGGGCGTGACGGCAGCGATCGCCGCGAACAGGTCGCGCTTCAGCTCCACGCGTTCCGGGGCGCACTCCTGCACCAGGCCGGCGCCGGCGACGGCATCGGCGAGCTCGGCGTCGAACGAGACCCGCGCCGCCACCTCATCAGGCGACTCGGCCAGCAATCCGAACTCGCTGAGCAACCCGAGGCGCGAGCGGAGATCGGCTCGCGCCCGCTCGAACGCCTCGGGAAAGGCATCCCACACCCGCACCGGATGCCCGGCCGACGCGAAGAGCACCGCGAACGCCACCCCGATCGACCCGGCGCCGGCGATGGCGACCACCGAGCGCGTGGCGTCGGCCCCCGACCGCGCCGCGTCCGCTCCCGCGCTCGAGGCTGCTGCGCCCGCTCGGGCTGCCAAGCCCGCGCTGGCCCGCGGTGCCTCAGCCTCGCTCACACCTCCCACCAGCTCCGGTCGCCCGCGTAGCTGCGCTCGAGGATCGCCACGACGGCCTCCTTGGTGAGGGCGCGCGGGTTGTTCGCGATGAGCCGGGTGGCGAGCATCGCCTGGTCGGCGACGAAATCGAAGTCGTCGGGCGACAGGCCGAGCGACTTCACGTCGAGCGGGGCGCCGATCGCGGCGAGCAGAGCTTCGATGCGCTGGATGCCCGCATGCGCCTGGTCGAGCAGGGGAGCCGAGGCATCCGCCACCCCCAGCAGCCGCCCGATCTCGGCGAACTCAGCCACCCGCTCGGGCAGGTTGAAGCGCATGACGTAGGGCAGCAGCGCGCTGATGCCGAAGCCGTGCGGCGTGTGCGTGAGGTTGCCCACCGAGCCCTGGATCGCGTGCGCGCCCGCCGTGCCGGCCGTATTGATCGACATACCCGCGCTGTAGGCGGCGAACATGGTGTCGGCTCGGGCCTCGAGATCGGACGGGTTCGCCGCCACCGCCTCGAGCGAGGTGTTCAGCAGCGTCAGCCCGTTGCGGGAGAACACGTCGGTGAGCCGGTTCTTGCCGGCGTAGAGCTTCGTGTCGAGGTCGTCGACCGAGGGATTCTTCACCCGGCCGGTGAAGGCCTCCACGAGGTGCGAGAGCGCATCCGCCCCTGTCGCCGCGGTGAGTCCGGGCGGGCAGGTGAGGGTGAGTTCGGGGTCGATCACGGCGGTGTGCGCCTCGAGGAACGGGCTCGCCACGCCGACTTTCATGCCCTTCTCGGTGTCGAAGACGACCGAGATGCAGGTGACTTCGGCGCCGGTACCGCCGGTCGTCGGCACGGTGATGACCGGCACGCCGGGCCCCGGCACCAGGAACTCGCCGTAGTAGTCGCGCACGTCGCCGCCGTTGGCGAGCACGATCGAGACCACTTTCGCGAGGTCCATGCAGGAGCCGCCGCCGATGCCGAGGATGGCGTCGACCTGGGTGTGTCCGAAGCGCTCGATCACCTGCACGATGTCTTCACGCGGCAGATCGGGCTCCGCTTCGGCGTAGATCGAGACGTCGACGCCGGTGGCCTTGATGGCGTCGATGATCTCGATGAACTCGGGGGTCGTCGCCATCCGGGCGTCGGTCGTGACGAGCAGGTGCTCGGCCAGCGGGCGCACGATGCGGGGGATCTGATGCCGCTTGCCCGGCCCGAAGAGCACCGTCTTCGGTTGTCGCAGGATGCCCATGTCGGGGGTCGTGGTGCTCATGTCTACTCCAGTCCTGCAGTCTCATCGACGGTGATGGCGAGGTATTTCGGCTCGAGGAATTCGTCGATCGCGTGGTGCCCGCCCTCGCGGCCGAGGCCGGAGGACTTGACGCCGCCGAACGAGGCGGCGGGATCGGCCATGATCCCGCGGTTGATGCCCACCATGCCCGAATCGAGCCGCTCGCTGACCGCGATGGCGCGGGAGAGGTCGCGGGTGAACACGTAGGCGGCGAGCCCGTAGCTCGTGTCGTTGGCCACGCGGATCGCCTCGGCGGTGGAGTCGACGGTGTAGATGGTGGCGATCGGCGCGAACAGCTCCTTGTTGCACACCGCGTTGTCGCGATCGTTCACCGTGAACACGGTGGGCTCGAAGAAGTAGCCGTCGCGGTCGATGGGGGAGCCGCCGGTGAGCAGCTCGGAGTCGATCGCCGAGAGCTCGGCGACCAGCGACGCCACTCCGTCGCGCTGCTTCGCCGAGATGATCGGCCCCACGTCGACGGCGTCGTCGAAGCCGTCGCCGACCCGCAGCTGCCGGGTGAGTTCGACGAAGCGGCGGGTGAACTCCTCCGCCACCGCGCTGTGCACGATGATGCGGTTCGCGGCCACGCAGGCCTGTCCGGCGTTACGGAACTTGTTCAGGATGGCCTGCTGGGCGGCGAGTTCGACATCGGCGTCGTCGAGCACCACGAAGGGTCCGTCGCCGCCGAGCTCCATCGAGGCGTTCACGATGCCGGGAGCCGCCTGCTTCAAGAGCGTGCTGCCGACCCCGGTCGACCCGGTGAAGCTGACCTTGCGGAGGCGCGGGTCGGCCATCACGGTCGACGAGACGTCGGCCGAGTGCGTGGTGTGGATGAGGTTCACGACGCCCGGCGGGAAGCCCGCATCGTGCAGCACCTTCACGAACTGGGCGCCGGTGAGCGGGGTCTCCTTGGCCGATTTGACCACCACCGTGCAGCCGGCGCCGAGCGCGGCTCCGGCCTTGCGGGCGATCATCAGCAGCGGGAAGTTCCACGGCGTGATGAGCAGCGACGGCCCGACCGGCTGGTGGGTCGTGATCACGCGGTAGCCGCCGCGGGAGCCTTCGGCGTAGGTGCCGTGGATGTGCGCCACCTGCTCGGCGTACCAGAGGAAGAAGTCGGCCGAGAGCTGGAACTCGCCCCGCGCCTCGGCGAGCGGCTTGCCACTCTCCAGCGTCATCACCTCGGCGATCGCGTCGGCGCGCTCGAGCAAAAGGGCGTGCGCCCGGTGGAAGAGGTTCGCCCGCTCGCGGGGCGGCACGGCGCGCCAGGAATCCTGCGCGGCCGCAGCGGCATCGAGGGCGGCCAGCGCATCCGTCGCCCCGCCGTCGGCGACCTGGGCGATCACGTCGCCTGTGGCAGGGTTCACCACGTCGAAGGTCGATTCGACAGGCAACCACCCGCCGTCGATGTAGAGGCCGATCGGCACGGTGTGGTCGCGGAGCGTGACCGTTCCGCTCGTTGTCGTCAGAGTCGTCATTGATCTGTCCCTTTCACTCACGCCCTCGTGAGCGTCTCACCATCATCTGGTATTACGGTACGATGCAATGACTGTCCGGATGCGCCGGTGCGTCGAATTGAGACAGTCGAGACACGAGGCTCCCTCGGGAGTCGGTCAAGGAACCACGGATGCAATCAACGAAGATCGAACGTCACGCCGCTCCTTTGCGCCAGCAAGTCGTGCGCCTGCTCCGCGAAGACATCCTGGAGGGTGTGCTCGCCCCGGGGGAGCGTCTGCTCGAAAGTGCCTTGTGCGACAGCTACGGTGTCTCGCGCACCGTCATCCGCGAAGCGCTCCGGCAGCTCGAGACCGAGAGCCTCATCACGATGCTGCCGAACCGGGGGCCCATCGTGACCGTGCTCACGAAGCGCGACATCGAGTCGCTCTACGAGGTGCGGCGTGCACTCGAGGGACTCGCCGGCGAACTCTTCGCCCGGCGCGCACGCCCCGAACAGGCTGCCGCGATGCGCGAACTGATCGTCGCGATGGAAGACAGCTACCTCCGCGGCACGGTGCAGTCGCGCGAGGAGAGCAAGGAGCAGTTCTACGACCTGCTGCTGGAGGGCGCCGCCAACCCGGTGCTCGAGAACGACCTGCGTGGAGTGCACACCCGCATCGGCCTCTTCCGCCGCTACGCCTTCGTCGACGAACACCGCGTGGCGCTGTCGATGGAGGAGCTGCGGCTCATCGTGCGCGAGATGGCGGAGAACCGCGATCCGGTTGCCGCGCGACAGGCCTGCGAGCACCACATCCAGCTCGCCGGTGAGCTGGCCATCCTCGAATACACCAAGCGCCTGCACCACTCCGACGCTCAATCCGACCCCGCCAAAATCGCAATCTAGCTGTGACTTGACCTCTGATCGAGGAGCCATGAAGATGACGATACGACCCACCCACCCGGTGTGCACGCACCCGACCGGTCCGATGTTCTCGACGACGAGACAAGCGGCGTCGTCCGAACCCGCGGACAGACCCTAGGAGTTCACCGTGCCTCTCCACTTCGACGCCGACCGCGTTCAGGAGGTCAAAGACGACTTCCTGGCCGCGGAGGCACCCACCCACACCGTCAATCCCGAACTGCTCAGCTCCTGGCAGCGTTCCAAAGCCGCCCTCGGCGTGCCGAGCAACATCCGCGACGTGCCCTTGGTCGCCGACGACCTGCTCGACGCGCACCTTCTCGACATGTTCCAGGCACCGCTCACCCGGGTCTCCGACGACCTCGACGGCACGGGGCTCGGTCTCCTCCTCGCCGACTCGCAGGGGCGCATCCTGCAGCGCTGGTCGCACGACCCCAACGCCCTGCACCACCTCGACCGGCTCGGCACCGTGCGGGGCGCGGTGCTCGCCGAAGACGTGGTGGGCACCAACGGGGTGGGCACGGTCGCGGCCACCGGCAAGAGCGTGCAGATCTCGGGCGTCGAGCACTTCGCCGACTTCTACAGCGGCGCCGTGTGCACCGGATCGCCGGTGCGGCATCCGATGACCGGCAAACTGCTCGCCGTGGTCACCATCTCGAGCGACATCTCCGAGCGCAGTGGCCTGCTGCGGCCCCTCATCAACTCGGTCACCATGCAGCTGGAGCAGCAGGTTCTCGACGTGGAGCAGCCGGCCGCCCGGATGATGTTCAGCGCCTTCCTCGACACCGCGCGCGCCCAGTCGGGCCCGGTGGTGGCCTTCGGGCCGCAGGGGCTCGTGATGCAGAGCCAGAAAGCCGGGCGGCTCACGGTGTCCGACCTCAACCTCCTGCAACAGCTCACCTCGGAGCAGCCGCGCTCGGGCCGCTTCTCGCTGGAGCTCTCCACCGGCACGGCCGAACTGAAGGTCACCGCCCTCGACGACGGCGCCGGCGTGATCGTGGTGCTCGACCGGGAACGCCGCAACACCACGATGAGCATCGGCCCGGCCCGCCCGCAACTCGTGGGGCGGTCGCCCGAGTGGCTCACGGTGGTGCACCAGGTGGCGCGGCACCGCGAAACGCGGCGGCCGCTGATCATCGCCGGTGAACCCGGCACCGGCAAGGCGTCGCTCGCACTCGGGCTGCCCTTCCGGCCCGGCTCGCCGGTGACGCAGGGCCTCGTGACGGATGCCGCGGAACGCCACGTGACCGGAAGTCGCAAATGGCTGCAGAAGCTCTCGGAGCGACTGAACGCCTCCGCGCCCGTGATCGTGCGGGGCGTCGAGACGCTCGACGCGCACACGGTCGACGGCGTGAAATCCTTGGTCGAGACCACCACCGGTCGGGGCCCCGTGCTCTTCACCCTCTCGGCGCAATCGCGCGAAGAGGCCGAGGTGCAGGGCAGCCGGCTCGGCATGTCGGTGATCTGGGTGCCGGCGCTCCGCGACCGCATCGCCGATGTTCCGGCGCTCTGGCACGTCTTCGCCGAGCAGATCGCTCCTGGCGCCGGACTCGAACTGCGCGCCGACGCGCTCGAACTGCTGCGCACCTACCGTTGGCCCGGCAACCTCAAAGAGCTGCGCAGCGTGCTCGAACAGCTCTCCATCACCGGTAAACGCGGCGCCGTGCTGCCGGGCGATCTGCCGCAGGCCATGCAAGGCACCAGGGTGCTCTCGATGATCGAGCGCGTGGAGTTGGAAGCGATCCGCAAGGCGTTGCAGGAGGCTGATGGGAATCGGTCAAAAGCGGCGGAGATTCTTGGTCTGTCTCGGGCTACTGTCTATCGGAAGATGAAGGCCTACCGGTTGACTGCCTGACGGTGGGGCGGGGGTGGACGCGGAGGGCGGCGGGTTTCGCACTCCCGCCTAAGGGTTGAGCGGAGCTCAAAGGCGGCGGGAGCACGAAACCCGCCGCCCTCCGCTTCGCGATCGGGGGAGAGGGTGCGCGTAACGTCGGTGGAATGAGTAGGTCTTTGCGTGCTGCTGTTGTGGGGTATGGGACTGGGGGGCGCGTGTTTCATGCGCCGCTGATCGCGGCGGATTCCGCCTACGAGTTGCGGATGATTGCTACTGGGGACCGTGAGCGAGCCGCTGACGCGGCCGCTCGGTATGGGGGAGGGGTGGTGGTCGCGGGGGCTGATGCGGTGTTAGTGCGGGCATCTGAGCTCGATCTCGTGGTGGTGACCAGTCCGAACGAGACGCATGCGCCGCTCGCCCATCGGGCGCTCGAGGCGGGGCTCGACGTGGTTGTGGATAAGCCGTTCGCGTTGTCGTCGGCGGAAGGGCGCGCGGTGATCGAGCACGCCGAAGCGGTGGGGCGGCGGGTCACCGTGTTTCAGAATCGGCGGTGGGACGGGGACTTCCTGACCGTCGAGCGACTGATCAGGCAGGGTGACGACGGGCCGCTCGGGGAGGTGCGACAGTTCGAGTCGGCCTTCGAGTGGTGGAAGCCGGAGCTCAGCACCAAATGGAAGGAGACGGCGGCGGCCGAGCGGGGCGGCGGCATCCTGTTCGACCTGGGGCCGCACCTCATCGACCAGGCGATCCGGCTGTTCGGGCCGGTCGACGAGGTGCACGCCGAACTCGATCGCCGGAGGCCCGGGGCGGTCACCGACGACGACAGCTTCCTCAGCCTGCGCCACGCGAACGGCGTGCGCAGCCGGCTCTGGTTCAGCGCCGTGTCGCCGTGGAACCGGCCGCGCTTCCGCGTGGTGGGCTCCCACGCCGTGTTCGAGACCGAGGGTCTCGACCCGCAGGAGTCGCAGCTGAAGGCGGGCGTGCCGGTGAACGACCCGGCGTTCGGGCACGGGCATCCGGATGGCCTGCTGCGCTCACCCGAGTCGACCAGTGCGGTCACCGTGGCCCCTGGCGCCTACCCCGAGTTCTACCGCCTCCTCGCCCAGGCACTTACGACGGGAGCCCCGCTCCCCGTCGACCCCCGCGACTCCCTGACCGTGCTCGACATCATCGAGCGCGCCCACGCCTCCTGATCACGAGGTCGCGCGAAGTCGCCCTACTTGGGCGCGGGGACACCACTTCGCGCTACCCGGCGACTCGCTCGGCGGCGGAGCACGACGGGCACCAGCTCGCGAAGGAGCACCACCGCGATCAGCACCACCGCCTGCGCGATCAGCTGCAACGCATCCTGCCAGCCGAGCGAACGCAGCAACTGACCCAGCTGGGTGAGGAAGAGCGCCGCGATGCCGGTCGAGACCACACTGGCGAGCCCGCCGGTGAGCGCCGTGCCGCCGAGCACCACGGCGGCCACCGAGGGCAGCAGGTAGGAGTCGCCGAGGAACAGCGGCGGGGTCTTCGTGTAGCCCGCGAGCAGCACCCCACCGGCGCCGTAGCAGAGACCCGCGAACGCGTAGGCGAACATCTGGTAGGCGTTCACCCGGATGCCGAGCGCCGCCGCCGCGCGTTCGCTCACGCCGACCGCGGTGAGTCGTTTGCCGATGATCGAACGCTGCGTCACGAGCCCCGCGATCACCACGATCACCACCGCGATGAGCACCGTGTTCGGGATGCCCAGGGTGCGGTCGAGCGCGAAACCGTTCAGAGCCGCGGGGGCCCCGGAGGGGGTGCCGTCGGCGATGAAGAACACGGTGCCGAGCAGCACCGCGTTCATACCGAGGGTGACGACCAGCGGCATCACCCGGAAGTAGGTCACCAGGATGCCGTTCACGAGCCCCACGATGCCGGGGCCCACGATGCCCGCGATCACCGCGGCCCAGAGCGGCCAGCCGTAGTTCTGCGGGAGGCCGGTCGACAGCACCGCGGCGAGCGCGATCATCCCGGGCACCGAGAGATCGAGGCCGCGCTGCTGCACCACCAGGGTCTGCCCGGCGGCCACGATGGCCAGAACGGATGCGAAGGGCAGCATGCTGAGCAGTGGCGCCGCTCCGAGACTGCCGGGTGCGATGACGGGCGACAGCGCGAAGAGCAGGGCGGTGGCCACGACGATGCCCACCCAGCTGCCGGAGAGCATCCGGCGCCAGGTCGACTCGGCGGGGCTCGGGGTGGTGGCGGGCGAGCTCATGCTGCGCTCCCTTCGGGTGAGGCGATCGGAACAGCGGCCGCGCGCTTGCGGCGGCGGGTGCGGCGCAGCTGGGCGTAGAGCACGGCCGCGGCCAGGGTGATGAGGCCGGGCAGCCAGTACGACCAGGCCTGCGAGAGGCCGAGGAACGGCGAGACGTTCAGCACCTGCTGCACCAGGAAGGCGGCGGCGAGGATGCCGATGAACGACCCGCGCCCGCCGAAGATCGAGGCGCCTGCGAGCACCACGACCGTGACCGAGGCCAGCGTGTACGACAGCGAGGGTCGCCCGTCGCCGATGCCGATCTGCGCCATCATGACGACCGCCGCGGGCAGCACCAGAAAGGAGCAGAGCACGTAGGAGAAGAACTGGGTGCGCTTGACCTTGATGCCGAGACGGCCGGCCGCGTCGATGCGCGAGCCGACGCCGCGGAGCTCCACGCCCCAGCGGGTGCGCCGCAGCGCGAACTCGAGGAGGAGCAGCACCACGACGGCCACGATGGTGACCACCGGCACGATGCCGACGCGGGCCTGGATCTGGTCGGCGATCGGCCCGAAGATGATTCCACCCGGTGTGGAGCGGAGGGCGAGGTAGATGCCCTGCAGGGCCATGAAGGTCGCCAGGGTCACCACCACCGGATTGATGTTGAATCTCGTCACGAGGAATCCGTTGACCACGCCGGTGGCGATCGCCCCCGCCACCATCAGCCCGATGCCGATGTAGAGATTGCCGCCGTCGACGATCCAATACGAGGCGAGAACCACGAGGAACCCCATCAATGGGCCCACTGACAGGTCGAACCCGGAGCCGAGCACCACCACCTGTTGCGCGGCGCCCACGAAGAGCAGGGGAGCGGCCATGAACAGCAGATTGTTGATGTTGAAGGCCCCGAGATAGGAGGGGTTCGTGGCCGCGACCACCACACCGAGCACGAGGAAGATCGCGCCCAGCACGGCGGCGGGCGACTGGTCGCCGCGCATCCACCGACGCAGCTTCACACCTCGGGCCGACTTGTCGGCATCCGTTCGTTCGCGCACCGTCGTGGAGGTGAGCGCCGCCCGCGCGATGGCAGCCTCGGAGACCTCCTCGCCCACCAGCTCCTGCACCACGGCGCCGCGCGACATGATGAGCACGCGGTCGCAGAGACCCTCGAGTTCGACGCCGTCGGACGAGAGGATGACGACGGCCGCGCCCGCATCGGCCGCGTCGCGGAGGATGCGGTAGATGTCGACGCGGGCGCCGGCGTCGACGCCCTGGGTCGGCTCCTCGGCCAGCAGCACCGTCGGCTTCGACAGCAGGGTTCGTGCGAGCACCACCTTCTGCTGGTTGCCGCCCGAGAGCGAGGAGATCGGGGTGCGTGGTGACGGCGTCTTGATGGCGAGCCGCTTGATCTGCTCCACCGCCGTCTGGAAGATGCGGCGTTCGCTCACCATCCCGGCGCGCGACACCTGTGGCAGCGTCTTGGCGGCGATGTTGTCGCCCACCGACAGCGGGAGGAACACGCCCTCGCCGTGCCGGTCGGCCGGCACGTACACGACCCCGGCGGCCGACGCGGAGGCGTTCGACCCGTTCGACAGCGCCTTTCCGGCGACCTCGATGCTGCCGGTGGTGGGCTCGAGGCCCGCGAGCGCCCGGATCAGCTGCGTCTGTCCGTTGCCCTGCACACCGGCGAGCCCCACGATCTCGCCGGCCTTCACCGTGAACGTGATGTCGTGGAACTCGTCGCTGTGCAATTCCGCGACGGCGAGCCTGTCTTCCGTGCCCACCGATCCGGTCAGACTGCCCTTCTCGGGGAACACGGTCTCGAGCTTGCGCCCGATCACGCGTTCGACGATCTGCGACTCGTCGACCTCGTCGGCATCGAAGGTGCCGCGCACCTGCCCGTCGCGCAGCACCGTGATGCGGTCGGAGATCTGCTTGACCTCGGGGATGCGGTGCGAGATGTAGACCACGGCGGTGCCGCCGGCCACGAGTTCGCGCACCTTGCGGAACAGCTTCTGCACCTCCTCGAGCGAGAGGTGCTCGGTGGGCTCGTCGAGGATGAGAACCTTCGGGTCGAGCGCGAGTGCCTTCGCGATCTCCACGATGAAACGCTGCTCGACCGACAGATCGGCCACCCGCGTCTTCGCGTCGATCCCCATCTCCCAGGCGTCGAGTTGACCCTGCGACCATTTCACCGCGCGGCCGAGACCGCCCACCCGCTTGTACCCCACGCCCACGGCCATGTTCTCGGCCACGGTCAGGTCGGGCAGCAGAGCCGGATCCTGACGCACGATGCCGAGTCCGAGCTCTCGCGCGGCATCCGGCGATGCACTGGTGAGCGGTGCGCCGCCGATCTGCACGCTTCCCTCGTCGGGGGCGAGGGCTCCGGATGCCACGGCCATCAGTGTCGACTTGCCCGCGCCGTTCTCGCCCACCAGGGCGTGCACCTCGCCCGCCAGCACGTCGAGGGTGACGTCGGTGAGGGCACGCACCCCGGGGAAGGTCTTCACGATCCCGTCGAGTTTCAGCACGGTGGGACCGAAACTGCGCCGCTCGAGGGCGGCGGCGTCGGCGGGATCGGTGGCGACGTCGTAGAGGTCGGAGTTCGTCATCTCGGCATCTCCTATCGGGTCTCAGGGTGGGCGGTCAGATTCATTGGGCTAGGTAACCTCCGTCGATCACGAGCTCCGACCCGGTGACGAAGCTCGCCTCGTCGGAGGCGAGGAACACGAGCCCGTTGGCGATCTCCCTCGGCGTGCCGGCTCGGCCCATCGGAGTCATCGACACCACGTAATCGTTGATCTCCGGTGCCTGCGCGTCGGTGAGCGGCGTCTCGATGAACCCGGGATGCACCGAGTTCACCCGCACGTTCTCCTTGGCGTAGGTGATGGCCGCGCTCTTGGACATGTTGCGCACCGCGCCTTTGGTGGCGTGGTAGGCGTGGGCGCCCGAGACGGCGACCGAGCCCCAGATCGACGAGATGTTGATGATGGAGCCTCCACCCTGCGCGATCATGTGCGGGATGACCTCGCGCATGCCGAGCCAGGTGCCGGTCTGGTTCACCGCGATCACGGTGTTCCAGTCGTCGAGGGTGAGGTCGTGCAGCGTCTCGTAGGCGATGATGCCGGCGTTGTTGGCCAGCACGTCGATGTGGCCGTGGGTGCCGATCGTGTCGGCGACGACACGCTCCCAGTCCTCCTCCTTCGCCACGTCGAGCTGCAGGTAGTGCACCCCGTCGGGGAAGGAGTTGGCGGAGGCGGCGCGCCCGGTCGCAATGACCGTCGCGCCTTCCTCCGCGAACGCCTCCGCGATCGAGCGGCCGATCCCGCGACCGGCACCGGTCACGATGGCGACCTTGCCGTCGAGGCGGTTCATTGGAACAGCTTCTGCAGCGACTCGACACTCAGGCCGGACGAGAGGATCGCGTCGGGCGGCAGGTCGGGCTCGCACTTCGGCTGCAGGTCGGGGTTGGTCGAGTCCTCGATGATCTCGAGGTTGTAGGTCGACGGCTCGTCGTTCGGCAGTCCATTGGCTGCGGCGAGGCCCTTGTGCAGAGCGGCCGCGACGACCCAGTTACGGGAGGACTCGGTGGCGATCTGGTAGCTCGGCTGCGCATCCTTGTACTGGTACCAGAGGCACGCGAACTCGTTCGAGTCGTTCGCCGACCAGACCGGCAGCGGCTTGCCGGCCGCTTCGAAGGCACGGATGCCACCGACCGAACCTCCGCCGTAGTCGGCCACGATGCCGTTGATGTCGCCGTACTTCGTGATGAGGCCTGCGACGACCTGCTGGGTCTTGCCCGGCTCCCAGTCGGTGGCGACCGGTCCGTCTTCGTTGAGGAGCGTGACGCCGGGGTTGGCCTCGACGGCTTCCATCACTCCGTCGAACACGGCCTGCGAGTAGGAGTTGCCGGCGATGCCGCCCAGCATGACCAGGTTGCCCGAGCCGCCCATCGTTTCGATGGTCCACTCGGCGAGGTTCTTGCCGTAGGTGTTGATGTCTTCGGAGACGAAGTCGACGTAGTCGGTGCCGGGTTCGCCGCCGGGGGAACCGACGTAGGGAACGACCTTGACACCGGCGTCGGTGGCCTTCTTGATCGTCGGCAGCAGCGCCTCGCCGCCGTCGACGAAGGTCACGATCACGTCGACGCCCTGGGCGACCAGCGAGTTGATGTCGGAGATGGCCTTCTGGGTGTCGCCCTGCGCATCCGTGTAGATGACCTTGGTGATGTTGGGGCACTTGGCCGCTTCTTCTTCGAAGATGGCCCGGGTGATCTTGCGCCAGGAGTTGCCGCCGAAACCGTCGGCGAGAGCGACGGTGAGATCTCCGTCGCCGCAGAAGTTGCTGATGTCCTGGATGTCGCCCTGCACGCCGACGGTGCCGACGGTGACTTCCGACTCGGTGCCGGCCGAGTCGCTGGAGCCGACATCGTCTTCGGATGACGAGAGGGAGCCGGTGGAACAACCGGCAAGGGCGAGGATCGCCACCGTGCCGATCGCGGCGAGTGACGCTTTCTTGGTGAACATGGGAATCGTCCCGCTTTCTCTTCGTTGAGTGGACCGCTGCTGCTGTTCTCGTGCACACGCACGCCGGGCGGACGCCGGGCGTTTCTAGAAGTCTCAAAGTTTTGCGGCCGGTGTTTCGCATCACCCTGAGACAGTGGTGCGTCATTTTGCGACAAGCGGCTCGGGAGCGGATTCGCCCGGTCATCCTGGTCTCATCCCCGACGATGAGGAGAGACTGCATGTCCGCGAACCAGCCGACCGACCTGCTCGGCCAGATCTACGCCGAGTGGACCGTGGAGTTCGAGGCCAACCCGGAGATGTCGCTGCAACTGCTGCGCTGGGTCTTCGAGGACTGGCAGCGCGCCACGACGGAGCCCGAGGGTGTGACCTACCAGACCACCTCGATCGGCGGCGTGCCCGGCATCCGCGTGACACCGCTCGACGCCGATCCGGCGCAGATCCTGCTGGTGCTCCACGGCGGGGGATTCGCGCTCGGTTCCTCCTCGAGCCATCGCAAGCTGGCCGGCCACCTCGCCAAGGCCTGTGGCGCCACCGCGTTCGTGCTCGACTTCCGGCTCGCGCCCGAACATCCCTTTCCGGCGCAGATCGAGGACACCGTCGCGGTCTACCACCAGCTGATCGACGACGGCTTCTCGCCCGCCGACATCACCCTCGTGGGCGACAGCGCAGGTGCGAGCATCGCCATCGCGACCGTGCTCCGGCTCCGGGATGCGGGCGAGCCGACTCCGGCGCAGGTTGCCACCATGTCGCCCTGGCTCGACATGGAGAACTCCGGCACCACGATCGAGACGAACGACGACACCGACTTCCTGATCGCCCGGGAGGGCCTGCAGGGGAACATCGATCGCTATCTCTCCGGCGGCGCCTCACCGACGCATCCGCTGGTCAACCCGCTCTACGCCGACTTCACCGGCTTCCCGCCGCTCTACATCGTGGCCAGCGACGCGGAATCGCTGTTCCACGACGCCCAGCGACTGGATGCGCTCGCCCGGGCCGTCGGAGTCGACGTCACCTTCGACGTCGGCACGGGCATGCAGCACGTCTACCCGTTGCAGGCGGGAAACCTGTACGAGGCCGATCAGGCCATCGCCGACCTCGCCGCCTGGTACAAGAACAATCGAAAGGACAACTGACATGACCGAGACAGCCACCCGCGACACCGCCGCCCCTGAGTTCGACGCCGTGGTCATCGGCGCGGGCTTCTCCGGCCTCGCGCTGCTGCATCACCTGCGGGAGATCGGCCTGACGACGCTCGTGGTCGACGGCGAAGACGGCATCGGCGGCACCTGGTGGGTGAACCGGTACCCGGGGGTTCGCACCGACAGCGAGTACAGCTACTACTCCTTCTCGTTCTCGAAAGAGGTCCGCGACGAGTGGACCTGGACGCAGCGCTACCCCTCGGGCCCCGAAGTGCTCGATTACCTCAACTTCGTGGCCGACCGCCTCGACCTGCGCAAAGACATCCGGCTGAACACCCGCGTCGACTCCGCCGTGTACGACGAAGGCGCGAACCTGTGGACCGTGCACCTCGCCGACGGCTCGTCGCTCACCACGAAATACCTGGTCAGCGGCATGGGGGCGCTCTCGCAGGCGATCTATCCCGACATCCCGGGGATCGACAGCTTCCAGGGTGAGAAGTACCACACGGCGCACTGGCCGCGGTCGGGTGTCGACCTGGCCGGCAAGAAGGTGGGGCTGATCGGGCTGGGGGCGTCCGGCATCCAGATCGTTCCGGTCATCGCGCCCGAGGTCGACGAGTTCTACGTGTTCCAGCGCACGCCGAACTTCATCGTGGAGACCAACAACGACGCGGTCTCCACCGAGGAGATGCTGCACACCCGCGAGAACTACGACGCCATCTTCGAGAAGGCGGCGAACCATCCCTTCGGCGTCGCCATGGAGCCGGCGCAGTACAGCGCGCTCGAGGTCTCGCCCGAGCAGCGTCGCGAGATCTTCGAGGCCAAGTGGAACGAGGGCGGATTCCATTTCGCGAACGAGTGCTTCAACGACCTCGCCACCAACCACGAGGCTTCGGAGCTGGCGTCGGAGTTCATCCGGTCGAAGATCCGCGAGATCGTGAAAGACCCGGAAGTCGCCGACCTGCTCTCGCCGAAGACGTACTCCTTCAACGGCAAGCGCGTGCCGACCGGGCACGGGTACTACAACACCTTCAACCTGCCGCACGTGCACCTCGTCGACACGGCGACCGACCCGATCACCGAGATCACCCCGCGCGGAGTGAAGGTGGGCGACACCGAATATGAACTCGACGTCATCATCTTCGCCACCGGATTCGACGCGATGACCGGCACCCTCACCAACATCGATATCGTGGGCCGCGGCGGCCGCACCCTGCGCGAGAAGTGGGCCACCGAGGGCCTCCGTTCGAACCTCGGCATCAACGCCAACGGCTTCCCGAACTTCTTCATGTCGCTCGGGCCGCAGACGCCCTACTCGAACCTCGTGGTGCCGATCCAGCTCGGCGCGCAGTGGCTGCAGCGGGCGCTGGTGTGGGCCGAGGAGAACGGCGTCGACGCGTTCGAGGCGACCCCTGAGTCGGAGGAGTGGTGGGCGCTCGAGACCGAGCGCACCGGAAAGGCCACCGTGATGTACAGCGAGGGCAAGAAGGCCAAGGCCTGGTTCCTCGGTGACAACGTTCCCGGGAAGCCCGAAGCGTTCCAGGTGTACATGGGAGGCGGGCAGGTCTACCAGGAGCACTGCCGCCGGGTGGCCGAGGAGGGCTACGCGTCGTTCCTCGCCGCGTCGCAGCCGGCCGGCTCGGTGCGCGCATGACGGGCGGCGGCATCGCCGGCCGTCTCGAGGGCAAGGTCGCGCTGATCACCGGCGCGGCCTCCGGGATGGGACGGGCGACCGCGGAGCTGTTCGCGTCGGAAGACGCGGCCGTCGCGGTCACCGACTTCAACGCCACCCTCGGGGCCTCGGTCGCCGACGACATCGTGGCGGCCGGGGGAGTGGCGCGGTTCTGGGAGATGGACGTGTCGCGGGAGGCGAGTGTCGCATCCGTCGTCGCAGCAGCCGCATCGGAGTTCGGAGGCCTCGACATCCTGATCAACTGCGCCGGCATCATCGGGGTCGACAAACCGACCCACGAGGTGACGGAGGAGGAATGGGATGCGCTGTTCGCGGTCGACGTGAAGGGCGTGTTCTTCGCCACGAAGCACGCCGTTCCGCACCTGATCGAGCGGGGCGGCGGGTCGATCGTGAACTTCTCGTCGATCTACGGACTCATCGGCAACGACGAGTTCACGCCCTACCACGTGGCCAAAGGGGCGGTGACGATGCAGACGCGGCAGGATGCGGCGTCGTACGGGCGCTACAACATCCGGGTGAATTCGGTGAACCCGTCGACGGTGCTGACGCCGCTGGTGGAGGGCATCGCCGCCGAGTACCCGGGCGGGCTGTTCGCCTATGAGGAGATGATGACGGCGAACCAGTCGATCCGGAGGCTCGGGCGGCCCCTCGATGTCGCCTACGGGGTGCTGTACCTGGCCTCCGACGAGGCGAGTTGGGTGACCGGGGTCAACCTGCCGATGGATGGTGGGTACACGGCGCGGTAGCGGCGTGGACAGGACTGGCACAGCCACGGCGCGGTAGCGGCGCTGGAGTGGGCTGGCTGGCGGGCGGGCGGCTGACCGGGTGGGTCGGCGCCGTCCGTCAGCCGCGGCCGCGGAGTTTCGAGATGCCGCGGCCGACCTTGCGGGCGCCGCGCTGCACGACGCTGCGGCCGCCGGACTGGCGCACGCGTGGGGCGTTCCACGTGTCGTCCTGGCGCACCAGCACGGCCATCGCCTGGTCGAAGAGTTCGCCGGTGGGCACCCACGACTCGAGCGAGAACCCGGCCTCGCCCCAGACCTGTTCCACCCAGCTGCGCGGAGCGACGGCCCAAGCGTAGAAGCTGCGCGACCGTGGCCCGTCGTCGTCTGCCCCGCCACCGGCGAACACGAACTGACCGTGCCCTGCGGCCTTGGCGCTGGCCGTCGCATCCGGAACCACCTTGGCGAGGTTGGTGGCGAACTTGTCGGCCTCGCCTGCGGCCACGGCGGCCTGCGCGCCGGCGACGACGGCGAGGAACTGGGCTTCGAGCACGGTGATGTAGACGCGCGAACCCGGATGCGTGAGCCGGGCGAACTCGGTGGCCCACTGCCGATGCGCTTCTTCGGAGAGGTGGGAGAACACGCTGAACGCGGTGATGGCGTCGAAGGTGCCCTCACGGAACACCGTCGGCGGCCAGGGCGCGTTGGTGACCGCATTGAGCCCGGGCAGTGTGCTCTGCAACAGCACCGACATGCTCGAGTCGACGTCGCTCGACCAGACCTGGTCGGCACGCAGCCGGCGCAGTAGCATCCGGCTGATCCGGCCCCAGCCGGAGCCGAAGTCGAGCACCGCCTGAGTGGTGACGTCGCCCTCCGGCCACTGCTCGAAGGCGCGGTCGACGAAGCGCTCGGCCTCGGCGTAGGCGGCTTCGTAGTTGGCGCCGACGAACTTCTCTTGGATGTCTCGGGGTGGGTTCTGCGGCGCGCGACTCACCGGGTCGACGATCTCGGGAAGCTCCTCGAGTGTCGGAGCGCCGGAGAGACTCCGCACGAATTCACTGGCGGTCTCATCGCTCGGCATCGGTCCTCCAACAGTTCGGTGGCGCGCCCATCTTGGCACACATCGACGCACAGGGCGGGCGCGCGGCCGCGACGACCCGACATACTGGAGGCACTGGAATCGACCCCGAACGATTTCCCCGCCACGACCGCTCCCGCCAGGAAGGCCGCCCATGTTCTCGTTCGACTCCCTCGTCATCGCTGCGCTCGTCGCCGTGGCGGTGATCATCCTGCTGATCGTGCTGATCACGTTGCTCCGCGGCATCAAGGTGGCCAAGCCCGACGAGGCGATCATCGTCACCTCCCGCCAGAAGGCGGTCAAAGCCGGCCAGACCGCGCTGGAGGAGACCGAGAACGCGGGGCAGCGCGTGGTGTTCGGATCGCGCGTGTTCGTGAAGCCGATCGTCGAAGCACACTTCAAGCTGTCGCTCCGCAGTCGTCAGCTGAACGTGCAGGCCACGGCGCAGACGAAGGATGCCATCACCATCAAGGTCAACGCCGTCGCCGTGGTGAAGGTGGGTGGTTCGGAGTCGATGGTGCGTGCCGCCGCCCAGCGGTTCCTCAACCAGCAGGACCAGATCGAGACCTCCACCGAAGAGGTGCTCAGCGGCTCGGTGCGGTCCATCGTCGGCCAGCTGACGGTGACCGAGATCATCACGAACCGGCAGGCGCTGCAGGGTCAGGTGCTCGACGCGGTGCGGGAGTCGCTTGACGTGCAGGGGTTGCAGATCGACACGCTGCAGATCAAGGAGATCGACGACGACAACGGGTACATCCGCGACCTCGGTCGTGCGGAGGCCGCCCGTGTGAAGCAGGTCGCCGAGGTGGCCGAGTCGGTGGCCCGCCGCACCTCGGAGGAGGCCCGCATCGAGGCCGATCAGGCCGTGGCCGAGCAGCAGCGCAAGCTCGACCTGCGGAACGCCGAGATCCAGAAGGAGACCGATAAGGCCCGCGCCGAGGCATCCGCGTCACGTCCGTTGGCCGAGGCGATCTCGCAGCAGGAGGTCATCGCCCAGCAGGAGATCACCGCCGGCAAGCGCGTCGGCCTTCGCAAGCAGGAGCTCGACGCCGAGATCCGCGCGGTCGCCGACGCCGAGGCCTACTCCCTCGAGAAGAAGGCGCAGGCGGATGCCGCGGCCGCCGTCGCCGCCGCGAACGCCGAGCGCGACCGTCGTAAAGCGCAGGCCGAGGCCGTGGAGGCCGAGGGTATCGCCGAGCGCAACCGCCGTCGCTCGGCGGCGGAGGCGACCGAGGCCGAAGGTATCGCCGAGAAGAACCGGCGCATCGCCGCCGCGGAGGCGCTGCGGGCCGAAGGTGAGGCCGAGGCGAACTCGATCCGCGTGAAGGGTGCCGCCGAGGCGGAGGCCACCCGAGCGCAGGCGGATGCACTCGAGGAGCGTGCCGACGACCTGCTGCGGCAGCAGGTGATCGGGCAGCTGCCCGCCATCGTGCGTGCCGCATCCGAGCCGCTCGCGGCGATCTCGAACATGACCGTGATTTCCAGCGACGGCGCGGGCCAGGTCGGCGACAACGTGGCGAGTCAGCTCGCCACGTCGATGCAGCTCGTGAAAGACCTCGTGGGCATCGACATCGCCGAGATCGTGACGGGCCGCGTCACGGGTGCCGCGGCCGGCGCCGCGTTCGCGCAGGCCACCCCCGCTCCCGCCCCCGCCACCCCGTCCCGCTCCACCCTTCCCGCGCCCGCAACTCCCGCCGAGTAGACCCACTCGTCCCTAACGGGGCAGGCCGCCCGGTTTTGGCTCAGTTAGGGACGAGTCGGTGACGAATGGGGATGCGCCCGGTAGCGTGTGCTCATGGCGAGCGAAGTCGAGATGCTGACCGTGGCGGGGCCGCACGGGGAGCGGGAGGTGCGGCTGTCGAGCCCCTCGCGCGTGATCTGGCCGGAGGTCGGCATCACGAAGCGCGATCTCGCGCAGTACATCATCACGGTGGGCGAGGCATTCGTGGCGGCGAACGGCGACAGACCGCTGTCGCTCCAGCGCTTCTCGAGCGGCATCGACGGCGAGCAGTTCTTCTCGAAGAACCCGCCCAAGGGCGCGCCCGACTACATCCGCTCGGTCATGGTGGTCTACCCGAGCGCGCGCTCGCATCCGCAGCTCGTCATCGACGAACCGGCCGCCGCGGTGTGGGCGGTGCAGATGAACACGGTCGTGTTCCACCCGTGGCCCTCCCGCGCCGAGACCTCCGACTTCCCCGACCAGCTGCGCATCGATCTCGATCCGCAGCCCGGCACCGACTTCGACGACGCGATCCCGGCCGCGATCGCCCTGCGCGAGGTGCTCGAGGAGGCCGGTCTCACCGCCTTCATCAAGACCTCCGGCAACCGGGGCCTCCACGTGTTCGCGCCCATCGAGCCCACCCACGAGTTCCTCGACGTGCGGCACGCGGTCATCGCGATCGCCCGTGAGCTGGAACGACGGATGCCCGACAAGGTCACCACGAACTGGTGGAAGGAGGAGCGCGGCGAGCGCATCTTCGTCGACTTCAACCAGGCCAATCGCGACCGCACCATGGCCGGTGCCTACAGTCCGCGCGCACTCGCGCACGCCCCCGTCTCCTGCCCGATCACGTGGGACGAGCTGGAGAACGCCGACCCCCGCGCCTTCACCATCCTCACGATGCCCGAGCGGCTCGCGACGGTGGGCGACCCGTGGGCCGACTTCGGCGCGCATCCGGGAACCATCGAAAAAGCGCTCGGCTGGTGGACCCGCGACCTCGAATCGGGCCTCGGTGAACTGCCCTTCCCGCCCGACTACCCGAAGATGCCGGGCGAGCCGCCACGCGTGCAACCGAGCCGGGCGAAGAAGGAGCCCGCGGCGGAGTGACGCGCGGCCCCACCGCTGCCTCTCACACCAAGACGTCGCTCAGGTCGTAGGCGATCGGCCGCTCCAGTTGCTCGAAGGTGCACGACCGGGCATCGCGGTCGGGCCGCCAGCGCGCGAACTGCACGGTGTGGCGAAAGCGCATCCCCTCCATCTGGTCGTAGCGCACCTCCATCACCCGAGTGGGCTCGAGCCGCACGAACGACACGTCCTTGCCCGACGAGAAACGGCTGCGCTCGGTCTCGCCCGTGACCTGCGCTCCGGATGCGTCGTGCAGCACGAGCGGGGCCAGCTCGTCGACGAGTTCCCGGCGCCGGGCGTCGCTGAACGCCGAGGCGCCGCCCACGTTGCGGAGCTCCCCGTCGGAGTCGTAGAGGCCGAGCAGCAGTGATCCGACGCCCTGTCCGCTCTTGTGCACGCGGTAGCCGAGCACCACGACGTCGGCGGTGCGGTGGTGCTTCACCTTGAACATGAGGCGCTTGCCGGGCGCGTAGGCGGCGGCGAGCGGCTTCGCCACCACGCCGTCGAGGCCGGCTCCTTCGAACTCGACCAGCCAGCGGCGGGCGAGCTCGACATCCGTGGTCGCCTGCGTCACGTGGATCGGGTCGCCGAGGCCGGCCGCGAACCGCTCGAGGGTGGCCCGGCGCTCGGCGAACGGGGCGTCGAGCAGCGACTCATCGCCGAGCGCGAGCAGGTCGAAGGCCACGAACATCGCGGGAGTCTGCTCGGCGAGCATCGTGATGCGGCTCTCGGCCGGGTGGATTCGCTGAGTCAGCAGCTCCCAGTCGAGCTTCTCACCGCGGCCCGAGGAGCTGTTGCGCACCACGATCTCGCCGTCGAGAACGCAGGGCTCGGGCAGAAGTCGCGTGAAGGCCTCCACCAATTCGGGAAAGTAGCGGGTGAGCGGTTTGGCGCCGCGGCTGGCGATCTCGACGGTCGTGCCGTCGAAGGACACGATGCCACGGAAGCCGTCCCACTTCGGTTCGTAGCTCAATCCGCCGTCGACGCGGTCGGGCTCGGGAACGGTGTCGACCGCCTTCGCGAGCATGGGGGAGACGGCGGCGGCTGTGGCGAGGGCGGTGGAGGCCATGACTCGATCATGCTCTGATCGGGCCGGTCACGACAGCCCCGGCGCGGGAGTGGGGCGGTCGCAGAGTTCCCCGGCCAAGCTCCCTAGACAAACTGATTACGATACAAACAAGCAGTGTCGTGGAATCGGTCTACTCTTGGGCATATGGATGCGCCCGAGCGAGATTCTGCCACGCACTTCTGGTACACGGGTGACCCCGAGTCCCAGGCCGCGGTCGACGTGCTGCAGGCACTCCGACGGTACCGCACCGCCGAGACCCGGATGCGCGCACGCACCCGCCAGGAGATGCGGATGGGCGAGAACGACATCCTCGCCGTGCGGCACGTGATCCGCGGTCGGCAGACCGGTCATTTCATCAGCCCGAAAGATCTGGCCGAACTGCTCGGCATCTCCTCCGCCTCCACCACGACGTTGATCGACCGGCTCGAGAAGTCGGGGCACATCGAGCGGCGCCCGCACCCGACCGACCGACGCGCCCTCATCCTGATGCCCACGCCGAACGCCGATGACGACGTTCGGGCGGCCCTCGCGGAGGCGCACGATCGGATGCGTGAGGTGGCCGAGTCGCTCACCCCCGAGGAGCGGGTGGTCGTGGTGGCGTTCCTCGACCGCATGGCGGGAGCCGTGGGCGCCTGACCACGCAGCGCAGGGTGGGCGCCGTGAGCGTCTGACCACCCAGCGCGGGGTGGGCGCCGTGAGCGCGTGACCGACTGACCGCGCCGCTATTTCGCGATGGCGCGCACGAGCAAGACGACGCCCGTCACGAGCCCGGCGGCCGCTGCGACGGCGAGCGCCACGGTCTTCGGATGTTTGCGAGCCCCCTGCACGGGATCGCTCACGATCTCACCCACCGAGGTCTTCACCCGGGTCGGCACGTCGAGGCGCCGCTCGAGCTCGGTAAGCACGGCCGCGAGCTCGGCACGGTGGGCGACGATGTCGGCCTGCACCTCCTCGCGCGAGCGTTCGGGGACCTTCTCGGCAGCCTCCGCCGCCGGATCGGGGTCGTGCTCGGGCGGATCGGGCCGCACGGAGCGGGCCGCCACGGCCGCTTTGGCGACTTCGGCGACCGCCGCGGGGATGCTCAGCTCGTCGCTCGCCGCGGCGTCCTTCTTCGATTTCTTGCCGGCCATCATCCGTCTCCTCGTGCATCGTGGGTGGCGTCGGGCCCGGTCTTCTTCTTGAGGGTGCGCGCCCCGATCGCCGCGAGGATCGCCGCGACGAGCAGCAGCCCACCCACCACGATGAGCGCGGCGGCCCAGGCCGGCAGCACCAGTGAGAGCGCGATCACCGCGGCGGCCACGAACACGGCCAGTGCGAAGAACCCGACGAACGCCGCTCCTGCGATGAGCCCGGCGCCGATGCCGAGGCGGGCGATCCGGGCGGAGATCTCCTTCTTCAGGGCGGCCAGTTCGTCCTGAACGAGATCGACGATCAGGCGCGGGAGGTCGGAGATCAGCCGAGCAGTGGATCGTTCGTCGGCCGCGGCGGGTTCGGATTCGGGCTCGACGGGCGGCGCAGCGCCGTTCGTCGACGTGCGGCGGGAATCAGGCATCCCGACCCTTCGAGCGCGCCTTGCCGATCACGTCGCCCGCCTTCTCGCCGACGCGTTCGGCGGCGTTCTCGAGCAGATCGCCGGCACTGTGCACGGCTGATTGCACCTGGTCGGCCTGCCAGAGCTGCTGCGCCTTCTCGCGGATCTGCTCGTAGCGCTTGCGTCCGGCGCGGGCGCCGAGCACATAGCCGAGAGCGAATACGAGGATGAGGAGGATCTTGTTCATGAGGTCTCCGATCAGGAGGTCGTCGGACTGAGCGGGATGCGCCTCCCTCCATCGTGCGCCCCTTCGCCGAGTTCGCAACCCCCACACCGTGTCTCGTGACGGATCGGGAGGCATGCCCCTGCTGCTACCGTTGCCTCGTGGGCGTACGAATCGAGAAGGTCGACCTGCCGGGCATCGGTGTCCGGCACGACCTGCTGACCGAGAACGGGCGTCGCGTGAGCGTCGTGTCGCATCGCGACGGCGACCGGGATCTCGCCCTCTTCGACGTCGACGATCCTGACTCCTCGAGCGACTCCGTGCCTCTCACCGACGATGAGGCGGCGGCGCTCGCCGACCTGCTCGGCAGCTCGGTGACGATGAGCCGACTCACGAGCCTCGCGGGAGACGCGGCGGGCCTGTTCACCGAGCAGCTGCAGCTGCCCACCGACTCGCCCTACCTCAACCGCCCGCTCGGCGACACGAAGGCGCGCACCCGCACACGGGTCTCGATCGTGGCGATCGTGCGCGACGCCGGGGTCATCCCGTCGCCGACGCCGGCCGACGTGCTGCGGCCGGGCGACGTCATCATCGCGGTCGGAACCCGGCACGGGCTCGACGCCCTCAGCCACATCATCGCCAACGGCCCAGGCTAGAGGCCCGCCCATGCATGAGACGACGCTCATCCTGATCGAGGTCGGCGCGCTCCTGCTGGGAATGAGTCTGCTGGGTCGCCTCGCCATCCGCATCGGCATCTCGCCGATCCCGTTCTACCTCGTGGTGGGCCTGCTCTTCGGCGAGGGCGGCATCCTGCCCTTGGATGCGAGTGAAGATTTCTTCCAGGTCGGCTCCGAGATCGGCGTCATCCTGCTGCTCGCGCTGCTGGGCCTGGAATACACGGCGCAGGAGCTGCTGACGAACCTCCGGCAGGCGCGCACGGCGGGGTTGATCGACGGCTTGTTCAACGCGCTCCCGGGAGCTCTCCTCGCTCTGATCCTCGGTTGGGGGCCGGTGGCGGCGGTGGCGCTCGCCGGTGTGACCTGGGTCTCGTCGTCGGGCGTGGTGGCGAAACTGCTGCGCGACCTCGGGCGGCTGAGCAACCGGGAGACACCGGTGGTGCTCGCGATCCTGGTGATCGAAGATCTGGCGATGGCGTTCTACCTGCCGATCCTCGCTGCGCTCGTGGTCGGAGTGAGTCTCTTGCAGGGGGCGATCACCGTGGCCGTGGCCGTGGGGGTTGTGGCGATCATCCTCTACATCGCGCTGCGGCACGGCTCGGTGATCTCGCGCATCTTCACTCCCGAGCATCCGGAGCCGCTCCTGCTCGGGGTTCTCGGCCTCACCATGCTCGTCGCGGGTCTCGCGGCCGAGGTGAACGTGTCGTCGGCGGTCGGCGCGTTCCTCGTCGGCATCGCCGTGTCGGGTCGGGTGGCGCAGCGGGCGAGCCAGGTGCTGACGCCGCTGCGCGATCTGTTCGCGGCGGTGTTCTTCGTGTTCTTCGGACTGACCACGGATGCGAGCGAGCTCGTCTCGATGCTCGTCCCCGCCGCCCTGCTGGCCGTCGCGACCATGGCGACGAAGGTGGCGTCGGGGTACATCGCCGCGCGCCGAGCCGGCATCGGGGTGCCCGGGCGCTGGCGCACCGGTCTGGCACTCACGCCCCGCGGTGAGTTCTCGATCGTGATCGCCGGGCTGGCGCTGAGCGCGGGGGTGGAGCCCCGACTGGCACCGCTCGCGACCGCGTACGTTCTGATCACGGTGGTGGTCGGGCCGTTCCTGGCGCGTATTCCCGACACGGCCTGGTTCAAGGAGGCTGTGCGGCGCCGACGCGGGCCAGCCGTCGTGGGTTAGGTCGGTCGGTTCTCGCCGGGGTCGGCCGGGTCAGGGGAGGTCAACCACCGGGGTCATGGCCGCGAGGTCGGCCTCGATGCCGATCTCGACGAGGTCGATGGTTCCGGCCAGGCGGGCCCCGACGCCGAGCAGGAGTCCGGCCTTCACGCCGCCGAAGGTCACCGTCACGTCGGCCGGCAGCACGGCCTCGTCGGCGACCGCGCCCGTGTCGGGGTCGATCCCGCTCGGGATGTCGACGGCCACGACGATCGGTGCGACATCCATTCGGCCCGCGTCGCTCGCATTGGTGCTGGTGCTGGTGCCGGTGCCGGTGCCGTTTCCGGTGTCGCGGAGACCGGCCCGGATCGCCAGCACCGCGTCGCGGGCCGTTCCCCGCAGGGCGGGGGAGCCCGTCGAGGTGCCGGTGCCGATGATCCCGTCGACGATCACGTCGTAGCGGGCGACGGCCCCTGCGAGCGCGTCGATCGTGGCCGCATCGGCGTCGAGCACCCGCACCCCCGCCGCGGTGGCCTCGGCGAGGCCAGCTTCGTGCATCCGCGATCCGACGCCGAGCGCGTCGACCACGACGGTCGCCCGCGGCAAGTCGGCCCCGGCGAAGACGCCCGACCGCGCCACCTGGGCTCCGGCGAACAGGGTGTCGCCGCCGTTGTCGCCCGATCCGACGAGCAGCAGCACCCGTGGTGGGGAGGTGTGGCCTGCCTGAGCCGAACGCTGATCGAGCAGCACCAGGATGCGCTCGGCGAGGGCACGGGCGGCCCGCTGCATGAGCGGCTCGCCGGCCGCCAGGTGCGGCCTCTCGGCGTCGCGCACCTGCTGGGCGGTGTATCCGCGGATCATCCCCTCATCTTGGGTCGCTCCCCGCATCGACGCAACCGCTGGAGCCGAACCGGTCGTGGTGCCCGCTGGGCCCAACGAGTACGATTCGGTGCATGTCCGACGACGAGGTTCGGCAGACTCAGTTCGCAGAGCGGATGCTCGGCGGACTCACCGCGAGCGCCGAGATCCTCACCATCGACCTCGGCCGTCGCCTCGGCCTCTACCAGGCGCTCGCCGGGGGAACGCCCACGAACGCCGAGCACCTCGGCATCCGCGCCGGCATCGCCGAGCGCTACGCCCGGGAGTGGCTCGAGCAGCAGGCGGCAGCCGGCATCCTCGACGTGGTGCCCCCGGATGCACCGCTCGTGCTCGCCGAGCACGCCCGCCGTCGCCGCGCCCACCGTGAACATCGTGCCCACGTCGAGGATGACGGCGGCCGCGACCAGACCCAGGACGACAAGCACTCGCGCCGACGTCGCGACCATCCCCACCGCGGACATTCCACCGCCGTTGCCGGTGACGTTCCCGCCCATGAGCGTCACCGGCGCCGACACCGCGACACCGGTGGCCGGGCCCGTGGTGGCGACGAATCCACTGTTGACTCCGCGGCCATCAGCCTCTCCGACTCCGCCGCCGTCAGCCTCTCCGACACCGCCGCCGTCAGCATCACCGACACCGCGGCCGCCGAGCGCGAGTACGCGCTGCCCGCCGCTCTCGAGCCCCTGCTGCTCGACCCCGAGCATCCGCTCTACCTCCTCGGGGTGCCACCCATCGTCTACAGTCTCGCCGCCGCCCTGCCGCAGGTCGAGCGCGCCTACCGCACCGGCGACGGCGTGCCCTACTCCGCCTTCGGCGCCGAACTCCGCTTCGGCATCGCCGCGCTCAACCGTCCCGGATTCACCCATGAGCTGCGGAGGTGGGTCGACGCCCTGCCCGACCTTGCCGCCCGGCTGGACGCCGGAGGCACCGCGCTCGACGCGGGGTGCGGGTTCGGCTGGTCGACCCTCGCTCTCGCCCGGGCCTTCCCGAACGCGACGGTGATCGGCGTCGACCTCGACCAGGCCTCGGTGGCCGAGGCGCGCGCCAACGCCGCCGCGGCGGGTCTCGACCCCCGCCGGGTGCGGTTCGAGACCGTCGACGCGGCGGCATCCGTCGAGGGGACGGTCGACCTCGTGACCGTGTTCGAAGCGCTGCACGACATGGGGGAGCCGGTGCGTGCTCTGGCGTCGTTCCGCCGTGCCCTCGCCCCCGGCGGAGCCGTACTCGTGGCCGACGAGAAGGTCGGAGACGTGTTCACCGCGCCGTCGAGCGACGAGGAGCGGATGCAGTACGCGTTCAGTGTGTTGCACTGCCTGCCCGCCACGATGGCGGAGTCGGCGAGCGTCGCGAACGGCACCGTTCTACGGGTGCCGACCGTTCGGCGCTGGGCTGCCGAAGCGGGGTTCGGCGGGTTCGAGACCCTGCCCGTCGCCCACGACTTCTGGCGGTTCTACCGGCTGAGCTGATCCGTCGCATGGAGAAACCTCTCAGGAACGCCCCACATACTTGTTGCTTCAATCGTTCGCCCCGGGAAACCTGAACACCTGACCCGCCCGGAATCGTCGCGAACGTCGGCTGGCGAGGCCGTGACGGCTTCGCAGTCACCCGACACCGACCGTCACCGCCAACTGCCGCGCGGACCCCCGACAATTCGTCGCGCTGTTCGTCGCCCCCGCTCGTGAAGCGAGTTTCTGCGGCAGGAGTGCTCCCGAGCGCCTCCGTGCGCATGCACCCACTGGCTCAACCATTGGAAAACATGTTCAACGCTCCACACCAGTCCACGCCCGAAACGCTCACCCCCGAAACAACCCGGCGCTCGCTGCGCCCCCGTCGAGGCTCGGCCTTCGCCCCGTTCGCCGGAATCGCCGCGGCCGCCGTGCTCGTGACCCTGGCCTCCTTCGCCAATCCGGCCGTCGCCAACGCCCAGAACGCCGCCGGCGCGACCGGCGCGGCCAGCGCGACCACCGCCCCGAAGGTCGACGAGCATGCAGAACTGCTGCAGCGCACCACCGAGCGGGCCGACACCCGCGCCGAGAAGACCATCGATCAGGCGAACGCCGTCGTGGCCACGGCGAAGGGCAAGGTCGACACCGCCCCGCTCATCTCCTCGGTCGCGTCGCTCGCGAACTACCAGTACCTCGACACCACCACGGTGCAGACCCTCACGAACACCGCCGTCGCCGTGACCACGCAGACCCAGGCGCAGGCCGCCGCCGCCGACAAGGCCGCAGCGGATGCCGCAGCCGCCGCCGCAGCACAGGCAGCTGCCGAGGCCGCACAGGCCGCCGCTGCCGCGCAGGCCGCCGCCGAGGCACAGGCCCTGGCGAACACGCCCGACGGTGCGCGAACCGTCGCCGCACAGATGGCTTCCTCGCAATACGGCTGGGGTTCCGACCAGTTCCAGTGCCTCGACTCGCTCTGGACCAAGGAATCCGGCTGGAACTACCAGGCCGAGAACGCCGGAAGCGGCGCCTTCGGCATCCCGCAGTCGCTCCCGGGCAGCAAGATGTCGTCGATCGCCGGCGACTGGTCGACCAACGCCGTCACCCAGATCACCTGGGGACTCGACTACATCGCTCGCGGCTACGGCACGCCCTGCGCCGCGTGGGGTCACTCGCAGTCGGTGAACTGGTACTGATCCATTGATCACCCCTGGGCTCGTCCCGAATCGTCTCAACCCTCGTGGTTCGGCACGATTCGGGACGAGCCTTCGTGCTGTCGGCAGCGCCCCCGCTAGCATGTGGGGGTGACGACACCCTCGCCCGCCACGCCCCCGTCGGGGTTGAGGGCGCGCGCGAGCGCCGCCTCGGCGAAGGTGCCCACGAAATGGCTCGTGTCCGGGCTCGTCGGAACCTTCCTCATCGTGTCCGCCGCGTTCGGCGGCCTGAATGACGCGGCGCCCACGCCCCTGCCCGTCTTGGCGGCGGGCGATGCGTTCACCGGCGCCCAGCTGCGCATCGCAGTCGACCGTGCCGTGCTGATCGACGCGTTCCCCGAGCAGAACATCGTGCCCGACGAGGGCAAGCGGCTGCTCGTGGTGGTCGCGACGGTGGAGGATGTCTGGACCAAACCGGTCTCCACCCTCGCCTCCATCGGTGCCGCCGACAACCTGCGCCCGGTGGGAGTCACCGGCATCGCCGCCGATTCCGCTCCGCGCACGGTGGCCGTGCTGAGCGACGGATCGCAGTACCCCGAGCTGCAACCCGGCGTGCCGATCCAGCTCGCGTTCATCTGGGACGTCGACAGGGATGCGCTCGCCGACGGCGACCCCGTGCGCGTCGACGTCTACGACAAGAGCTACCAGGCCGAGGGCTTCGTGACCTTCGGCGAACGCTTCGACAACCCGGTCGTGGCCGCCTACGCCGAGCTGCCGATCGACGACGTCGGCGCCGGAGCGGAGCCGGAGCCGGACTCTGACGCGGATGCGCCGGATTCGCCGGGTGCGCCCGATGCGCCGGACGCGGCAGACGCCGCGGAGACGGCGGCGGCCGGATGAGCGCCCCCATCGTGGCCGACGGAACCCCCGAGCCGTCCGCCCCCGCGCGCCGCACCCCCTGGTGGCGCCACGCCCTCAACGCTCTCGCCCTCGTGGCGGTGCTCGTGGTCGCCGGCGTCGTGTCGCACACCGCGCCCACCGAGGCCTTCTGGCAGTCGCCGGTTCCGGTCACCGGCGCCCTCGGCGAGCCGGTGACCGGCCGCAACATCCAGGCCACCGTCACCCGGGTGCGAGCGGCCGAATCCGTTACGGCGAGCACCGGATGGACCGGGGAGACCACCGGCGTCTGGGTGGTCGTCGACGCATCCGTTGCCACCGTCGTCACCGACTACGGCACCTTGCTCGGCACCGCGCAGCTGCAGATCGGCGACCGCGTCTACAGCGCGTCGGAGCGCCCCGACTACGGCACCATCGCGCAGAAGTCGCTCTACACCGGCATCCCGAGCACCGGACCGCTGATGTTCGAGGTGCCCCGCGACATCCTCTCCGACGCGGCGGCCCGGGATGCGCAGATCCAGCTGGCGGTCGACTCCGACCCCCGCGTCGACTCGCTGGTCGTGGTTCCCGTCGACCTCACGGCCCTACCGGTCGAGCCCTCGATCGAGACCGACGAGCCCTCCTGGGGTGCGCCGTGACCCGGGTCGCCGGCCTCCGGCGCGGCTGGTGGCGTCGCAATGCGATCGGACTCGTGGCCGTCGCCGTGCTCGTGCCGACCACCATCGCCGTGACCTTCCAGGCCGAGTGGGGTCGCTACTATGCCGAACGCCCGAGCCAGCCGATCACCGTCGCCACCGGCGACAGCATCGACTTCGCGGGCGCCGGCTGGCGGGTGCTCGATTCGCGGCGCATCCCCGCCACGAGCGAAGAGGGCGCCGCGTCCCGCCTGCCCGCCGGCACCGATCTCGTGGTCGTCACCGTCGCGGTCTCGCCCCGCGAACTCGACGCCGACGGCAAGTCGCCCTACTGCGATCTGCAGCTCGACGAGATGCGCGGCTCCGAGGTGGTGCGGAGCTGGAAAGACGCCACCTTCGCCGACATCGACTACGACCGCGATCCGGATGTCGGTTCGGGTTGTTCGAGCGACGAGACCGGCGACTACACCTTCGAGACCCTGTTCGTGGTGCCGAGCGGCGCCACCGACGAGCTGGCGGTGCAGCTGGAGAGCGTCGACGAACTGCCCCGCTACCTGCGCTTCGCGCTCTAGGCGGGAGCGGGCGCTGCGCCCGCCGCTGCCGCGCCTGGTGCCGCCGCCGCGCCCGCGGCATCCGCTGCCTCCCGGCGTTCCTCGAGTTTCCGCAGGCAGAAGTCGTATGCGGCAGCGATCAGGCACAAGCGCACGGGCTCCAGGATGACGCCCACCACGAACACCAGGATGTCGTCGAAGTTCATCCACCACGAGTTCAGGTCGTGCGGTCCGATCAGTCGCACCCCCGCGAACAGCAGCCATCCTGATGCCGCCTCGATCACCGTGTAGCCGAGCACGAACAGCGCCATCGGCACCACGCCGGCCCGCCAGATCAGGAGGAACGCGTTGGCGAGCGGCCGCCACCGACCCGTGACGTCGTCGCCGACATCCTTCAGCCGTCGCCGCACCCCGTTGGGCAGGGCGGCGACCCGGTCGCGCACGCCGGTGTAATAGCGGTGGCCCGGGCGGTAGGCGATGGTCGGCTTCGCGAGCGCTCGTCCGTAGACGATGCCGGCCAGGGTGAGCCAGGCGAGCGGGAGCAGCACGAGCGCCCCGGTCTCGTTGATCGCCCACTCGATGCCGTTCCAGATCCAGCCGAACGGCGCGAACAGCGAGAACACGTCCGCCTTGACGGTCTCGTACCACTGGATCGCAGCGCGGCTCCCGATCCACTCCTGGATGCCGGTGGTGTAGGTGCTGATGAGGAACAGGGTGAGGAACACCCAGACCGACTCGAGGTAGACGGCCACGAGGTTCGTCCACCGGGGGAGCTTGGCGCTGTAGCGCTTGATGAGGAAACGGCCGGCGAAGGCGATGATGATCACCGCGATGCTCCAGCCGTCGAGCTGCAGGTCGAGCACGTTGCCCGTGGGGGCCGGACCCTCGGCGAAGAAGTTCACGTTCGCAAGGGCGGCCGACGCGTACTGCTGCGTGTCGTCTTTCAGCAGCTGCCAGGCGGCGTAGAACGCGAAGAACGGGAGGATGCTCACCAAGAAGATGTCGACCACCCGCTGCCGGGCCTCGGTGCGGGGTGTGCGGTCGATCGCGTCGGCATCCTTGTCGCTGACGCTCTGGAACGCGGGCATCGATCCGCGCAGCACCAGGAACATGGCGATGTAGCTGCCGAGCCGCGCCAGGATGGCGAGCGGCAGGATGAGGAAGCCGAGCAGAGCACTCGTGGCACCGAAATAGGCGGCGAGTTCGATGAAGAGGTAGCGCGCGAGCCAGCCCGCGAGATACCAGGCCAGGAGCACAGGCCAGCGCGCCGCGACGAGGCGGAGTGTGCGGGTCACGATCGAGAGCACGGGTTCAGGCTACCGTGAGGGCATGGCGTCGGTCGTTCGGGGTGTGCGGAGGGTGGTGGCGCGGTTCTCGCGCAGCCGCTTCTTCCGTCGCGTCGGCCCCACGATCATGCCGCCGCTCGAACGCGGCATGGCCTGGCTCACCCGCGGTCGTGTGCAACTGAGTGGGCTGCTCGTGCCCTCGCTCGTGCTCCACACCACGGGTGCGAAGTCGGGCCTTCCGCGCGAGACCGCGCTGATGTACTGCCCCGAGCCCGGCCGGCGGATGCTCGTCACCGGCAGCAACTTCGCCGGCGCGAACCACCCGGCGTGGAGTTCGAACCTCATCGCGCATCCTGATGCCTGGGTGAGCCTCCACGGAAAGCGCGTCGACGTGCACGCGACCCTGATCGGCGACGACGAGCGGGAAGCCGTGTGGGCGTACATCGAGCGGCAGTGGCCGGGATATCGAGGCTACGAACGCGCATCCGGTCGCACCCTGCGCATCTTCCGACTCACGCCGAGGCCCTGACCCCGGCTACGCTGGCGACCATGGGGTTGGGTGCGCACGAAACCGGGGATCACGACGACTTCGAGCGTCTCCGGGTGGCGGCCGTCGAGCGGCTCGACCTTCTCGACACCCCGGCTGAGGAACGCTTCGACCGCATCACCCGCATCGCCCGCGAGCTCTTCGACGTTCCGATGGCCGCGATCAATCTGATCGACGACGAGCGGCAGTTCACGAAATCGCCCCAGATTCCGGGGAGGTCACCGAACCTCGTGCGAACGGAATCGTTCTGCGAGGTCACGATCGAGCAACCCGACATGGTGGTGGTTCCGGATGCGACGCGTGATGAGCGGTTCGCCCACCGGCATCCGGTCACCGACGAACGGCACGTCCGCTTCTATGCCGGGCGGCCGCTGAGCCTCGGCGACGACCTGCGCGTGGGCACGTTGTGCCTGGTCGACACCACGCCGCGCGAGTTCGGCGCCGATCAGATGCGCCTGCTCGACGAGATGGGGCAGTGGGTCGAGCGCGAGCTGCAGGACACCGCCGACCTCGACCGCGCCGCCGAGGTGCAGCAAGGCCTGCTGCCGCAGGATCAGCCGAGCTGGCCCGACTACGACGTGGCCGGCATCTGCCTGCCCGCGAAGACCGTCGGCGGCGACTTCTACGCCTGGTACGGAGACGGCGACGGTGCGAGTGCCGGCACCGTCATCGAGCTCACCCTCGCCGACGTGATGGGCAAGGGTGCGGCCGGCGCCATCATGGCCGCCGCGGTGCGGGCGGCGTTCCAGTCGCGCACCGGCGCCGACGTCGTGGGCGCCGTCTCCGGGGTGAACGCGCAACTCGCCGACGACCTCGGCGGCATCGGCAGCTTCGCCACCCTCTTCCACGCCACCATCGACACCGCCTCCGGTCGCATCGACTACGCGGATGCCGGGCACGGCCTCTCGGTGATCGTGCGCCGTGACGGCGCGGCCGAGCGCCTCGAAGCGACCGGCTTGCCGATCGGCATCGTGGCGGAGGGGGAGTGGACGCGCGGCCGCGCGGAACTCGCCCCCGGCGACCGGCTCGTCACCTTCACCGACGGGGTGCTCGACCTCTTCGACGGCACCCTGGCCTCCCTCGACGAAGTGGCGGCCATCGTGCGCGCGGCTCCGTCGCCGCACGACGCGCTCGCCCGCTTCGCCGAGCTCACCGCGGCCACCCGCGCCTCCGACGACGTCACCGTCGTCGTCGTCGCCCGCCGCCCCTGAGCCCAGCCAGCCCCGCCAGCCCCGCCACAGCTCGCCAGGTCGCGCTAAGTCGCCTCTGCGGCGCGTCCGGGGCCCACTTAGCGCGACCTCGCGAACTCAGTGCGCGCGGGCGCGGGTGATGGTCCAGACGTTGCGCTCGTCGAGGCGCTCGTAGCGCAGCTCGTCGACGAGTGCTCGGATGAGGGGGATGCCGCGGCCCGACTCCGAGAGCGCATCCGGCATCTCGCGACCCATCAGCACGATGCCGCCCTCGTCGGCCGTGTCGGCGAGCGATGCTGCGAGGCCCGTCTCGTCGGCCGTGACCGAGAGCACGCAGGTCACCCCGCCGCTGCCCCCGGCGTGCTGGATGACATTCGAGGCGAGTTCGATGAGCGCCGTCTCGAACGCCATCCGCTCGAGCTCGCTCACGTCGGGGTTCGCCGACCACACCGACTCGAGGAACTCGTGCACCGTGTCGACACCGTCGGGCGGTGAGCTGAACACGAGGCTCGCGCGCTCCTCAGTCACGGTAGGCCGCCTCGACCGATTCGTAGGGGGTGAGGATCTTGTCGACGTTCGAGAGTGTCAGCACCATCGTCACCTGCGCCGAGGGAGACACGATCCGCAGGTCTCCGGATGCCTCGCGAGCGGTCTTGAGGCAACTGATCAGCGCCCCGAGCCCGGAGGAGTCCATGAACGGAACCCGGCTCAGATCGACCACGATCCGTGAGTCACCCGCATCGATCCGGCGCTTCACGGTGTCGCGGAGCGCCGGCCCGGAGACCATGTTCAGCCGCCCGTCGCCGCGGATCACCGCGATGCCGCCGCCGAGCGATTCGGTCGTGAACTCCATCGATGTGTACCCCCTGGAAGTATGCTGTCCCCAGGCTATCGAACGTGCTGCCTGCGGAGAGGGGGAGTGATGTCCGACCCGGAACGCGCCATCGCACGCATCGTGCAGACGTATCCGAACGTGCGAGTCGTGCTGAGCGACAGTGTCTTCGCCGACTCCTATTTCCACACCGCGGGGGCCGATGGGGGCATCCTCTACATCAACGCCGAACTCACCGGCGTGATCGCGGCCCAGAAGGGCTGGACGGGGTCCATCATCACGACCGAGGCGCTGCCCGACGCGTGAACGTGCCCAACGCCATCTCGTTCGGGCGACTCCTCATCCTCACCCCGTTGTTCGTGGTGCTGCTGCTGGTGTTCCGCAATCCGTTGCTGGCGCTCATCACCCTCATCGTGCTCGGCATCACCGACTGGGCCGACGGCTTCATCGCTCGGCGCTTCGATCAGCAGACCGACCTGGGCAAGAAGCTCGACCCGATCGCCGACCGCATCAGCCAGTTCGTCGTCTGCGCGACGCTCGTGGTGGCGGGCCTCGTGCCGCTGTGGATGGCGATCGTCATCCTGCTGAGCGACCTGCTGCTCGGCATCACGATCCTGGTGCGGAAGCCCGGCATCGTGAAGGTGCGGTGGATCGGCCGGTTCCGCACCGTGCTGCTCATGGTGGGGTTTCCGTTGCTGCTCGTGATCGCGTCGTTCTGGCCCGGTAACGCAGGGCTCAACCTGTTCGCGCTCGTCGTGGTGGGCACCGGATGCGTGCTGCACGCCATCGCGAACCTCGAGTACACCTACACCCTGCTGCGTCAGGAACGCGGGCCGAGCCGAGCGTAGTGCTCGTCGAGGGCGGGGGAGTACGTCGCCCAGTCGACGACGGAGGCGTCGCCGCCGGCCTGCGCCACCACCAGCCGGTCGAGGTAGTAGTCCCAACCGGAGCCGTAGTGCACGGCGTCGGCGATGTTCTCGAGCTCGTGCGAGAAGGTGAGGATGGTCTCGGGGCCGGGGCCGGGGCCGGGGCCGGTGCCAGAGCCGGAGCCGGTGCTGGCGTCGGTGCCGCCCACGACTTCGGCCAGCTCGACGGTGAGGTGCCAGGTCATCGGGCCCGGTTCGAGGGCGGTGTCGACGACGAGGCGGTTCGGTGGTGAGCACTCGCGGATGCGGTACTCCTCGGCCGGCACATCTCCTTCGGCGATCATCTGGAAGGTGATGCGGCCGCTCGCCGGATCGCCGGTCCAGGTGCCGAGCCAGCGGCCGAGCCGAGCGGATTCGGTCACCTCGGCCCAGATCTCGGCGATCGTGGCGGCGAAGCGGCGTTCGTAGGCGAGCGAGGTGGGGCCACCCTCGGCCAGGTGGCCGGTGGCGCGCGGTGTGGGCGCTGCGTCGGCCGCGCTCATCGCGCATCCACTTCGGCGATGCGGCGTTCGACGATCAGGCGCACGGTGGCGTCGCTCAGCGGGGCGTCGTTGGGGAATTGCAGGGTGGCACCGGAGAGCGTTCCTTCGCTGAGGTCGCCCTCGGCCTTCAGGGCTTTCGCGAGCGGCGGGCTCATGAGGTGCAGACTGCAGTGCTTCTGGGCGGCCGAGAGGCCGAGGAGGCCTTTGCCGCGGTAGGAGAAGATCGGAATCTGGTAGGAAATGCCCTCCGTCGCATCCGGGATCGCCGCCAGCAACGACCCGCGCACCGTGGCGAGGGTCGCGCGTTGATCGTCGGGCACGGCGGTGAGGTAGTCCTCGACGGTGTCGGCTGCGTATCCGCGTGGCATGCGATCCTCCTCGATCGGCTGGCCCCAGGTTACCGAGCCCCGCCCGCCCGCGGAAGCGGCGTTCCGTCGTCCACGCGCAGGCGCACGACCCAGCCCACGTGCGCGTCGGCGGGATCGGGGCGCTCGCGGCGGGACGGGCCGATCGTCCAGGTGCCCTGTGGGGCGGGTCTGTTGGGCGCGGCTGGGCGAGCGGATGCGGATGCGGGTGGGGCGATCGCGGGTGCGGATTCCGGCTCGCCGGGATCGATCGTTTCCCGGCCCGCCACGTGGTCGACGTCGATCCCGGTCGACGAACCGATCACGGTGGTCCAGGGCTCGCCGTCGCCGGCTCGCCGCACGGCTTGCCGGACCTCACGGATGCCGGTGATCTCGCCGGCCACGGCCATGGTTTCGAAATCGAGTCCGCCGTGGTGTGATTCGCCGAAGCGCACGTCGTGCCCTTTCTCGGGTCCGAGGAATCCGACGGCGTCGGCGGCGAAGATCTGCCACTCGATCCGGTCGCCGACTGCGAACCTTTCTCCGCAGCACTGCTGCTCCCAACTCGCCACCTGCACACCGATTTCCACGGGTCGAGCCTAGGTGCAGCCGGTGCTCAGAGGGGGTAGGCGACGGCCGCACTGGGTTCGAACGCGCACCAGACGGGCGTGCCCGGGGCGAGGTCGAGTTCGGCGACCCGGTTGGGTGCGAGGTCGGCGGCGATGTGTTCGGTGCGCACGCGCACGACGTCGCCCCGGGGCTCGAGGTCGAGAACGGTGCCGGGCACGACGTTCGTGCCTGTGCCGAGGCCGGTGGCGGTGCCGGGGCTGATGCCCGCGCCGTTGCGCTTGCTGGTGCTGGTGCTGGTGCTGGTGCTGGTGCTGGTGCTGGTGCCGGTGCTGGTGCCGGTCGTGGAGTGCGGCGACGTTGCCACCGAAACGAGTGCCGGCCGCACCGCGACGGCCGCCCGCGCGCCTGGCACGAGGGGCGCGTCAGTCGCCGCGACGATACGCCGGCCGCCCTCGATGACGATCGTTCCCCACTCCGGCGTGCGGGAACCCGCGCCGCCGGATTCCGGGCCGGCACGGCGCGCATCCACCCGCGACGCATCCGCCACACCGATGAGCACGTTGAGAGCGGCCAATCCGGCGGTGAACTGGTTCGAGGGGCGTTCGAGCACGGCGCGGGTGGATCCGATGTCGACGATGCGGCCGCCGTCCATCACCACGACCCGATCGGCGAGCATGAAGGCGTCGAGGATGTCGTGGGTGACGATGATCGCCGTGCGCTCCTCGAGCACGCGACGAAGCATGCGGCGCAGGGCCGGTGCCACGGCGATGTCGAGGGCGGCCATCGGTTCGTCGAGCAGCAGGAGGCGGGGGTCGGAGGCGAGGGCGCGAGCGACCGCAATGCGTTGGGCCTGTCCGCCCGAGAGCTGGGCGGGCTTGCGGTCGGCGAGGTCGGCGGCGTCGACCTCGTCGAGCCACCGCGCGGCGAGGTCGTCGGCCGCGGGTTTGCTCAGGCGTGCGGTGCGGCCGGCGCGGCCGGCTGGGGCGCCTCCGTGGCGGCTGCGCGGCCCGAACGCGACGTTGTCGAGCACGCTCAGGTGCGGAAACAGCAGCGCCTCCTGCGCGAGAAGAGACACCCCACGTTCGTGCGGCGGCAGCCACCGGCTCCTCGACGGCGGAGCCCCCCATGTCGAAAACGACGGCGACTCGGGCCGACCCGCTGCGCCCGCCTGCACGGCGACGGCGCGTCCCGCAGAATCTCCGTCGTATTTTTCGGAGCGGGAGTCGGTGGTTGAGCGGGAGCGGGTGGTTGTGCGGGCGCGGGTGCGGGAGCGCGCGCCCACGTCGAACAGCACCGTGCCGCCCAATACCGCCCGCCCGGCGTCGGGGCGCACGAGCCCCGCGAGCACGTTCAGCAGAGTCGACTTGCCGGCGCCATTCGGCCCCAGCACCGCCACCGTCTCGCCCTCGGAGACCGTCAACGAGACGTCGAACCCGCGGTCGTCGAGCCGCGCGGTGAACTCGAGGCTCATTGCGCCGCTCCCTTCCGCGCTGGTGCCCCCGCCGAAGCCGCCGCCCGCGGCCCGCCCCGCAGCGCCCCCGACTCCCCGGCCTGGTGCGCGATACTCACAACGACGATCGCCACCACCACCAGCACCAGAGAAAGCGCCACCGCGGCATCCGGATCGGTCTCCCGCTGCAAGTAGATCTCGAGCGGCAACGTGCGGGTGACCCCTTGCAGGCTTCCGGCGAAGGTCAGCGTCGCGCCGAATTCGCCGAGCGCGCGTGCGAACGACAGCACAGCGCCCGAGATGAGGGCGGGGAGCACGAGGGGCAGCGTGATCCGGCGCAGGACCGTCGTGGGCGCCGCCCCGAGCGTCGCCCCTACGGCCTCGTACCGCGTGCCCACCGTGCGCAGCGCCCCCTCGAGGCTGAGCACGAGGAACGGCAGGGCCACGAAGGTCTGCGCGAGCACGACGGCAGTGGTCGAGAACGCGATCGGGATGCCGAGCACCTCGAACGTCGACCCCAAGAGGCCCCGTCGTCCGAAGGTGTAGAGCAGCGCGATGCCTCCCACCACCGGCGGCAGTACGAGCGGTAAGAGCACCAGCGACCTCAGGATCTTCTGCCCCCAGAACTGTGTGCGCGCCAGCACGATGGCCATGGGCACCCCGAGCACGATGCAGAGCGCTGTGGCGGTGAGCGAGGTGCGGAGGCTGAGCCCGAGGGCGGCGATCGAAGACTCGGAGGTGATGAGCGGGATGAAATCCGCCCAGTTCACCCGCACCACCATGCCCACCAGCGGCACCACCACGAAGAGGGCGCCCAGCACGGCCACCATCGCCACCCACCGCGGCACGCCGGAATACCGGGCGGTGGCGGAAGCGGTGGCGGTCATCGGAGCCTCACGATCGGTGTTGCGGTGATTTTCGGGAGGAGGAGCGTGTAACGACGGTCGTATACGGGCTTCGTTCGTCGTACGTCCTCCCGAATCGGAGGAGCCTCATCGAGACGCGGCCTAGGGCAGCTCGTCGAGTCGCGGTTACGACATCCCGTCGCAGCGCGGCCTACGGCACCCCGAAGCCGGCGTCGGCGAGCACACCCTGACCCACGGGTCCGGCGACGTAGTCGACGAAGGCCTGCGCCACGTCGGCCGCCTTCGAGTCCTTCACCACGGCGATCGGATACGTATTCACCGCTCCGCTCGACTCCGGGAACTCGATCCCCTTCACCGCGTCACCCGCGGCCTTGACGTCGGTGACGTACACGAGTCCGGCATCCGCTTCGCCCGAGGTGACCTTGCCGAGCACGTCGGTGACCGACGATTCCTCGCTCACCGGGCTGAGTGTCACGCCGGCGGCCTGCTCCACGGCGGCAGCGGCCGCCCCGCACGGCACCTGCGGGGCGCAGACGACCAGCTTCACGCCGGGCGCGGCGAGGTCGGCGAACGACGTGATGCCGGCCGGGTTCGCGGGCGGCACGGCGATCTCGAGCACATTGGTGGCGAAGCCGATGGGTGCTGCCGGGTCGACGAGTGCAGCGTCGGTCAGCTTGGCCATGTTCTTGTCGTCGGCCGAGGCGAAGACGTCGGCGGGGGCGCCCTCGGTGATCTGGGTCACGAGGTCGCTCGATCCGGCGAAGTTCAGTGCGACGGTGGTGCCCGGGTTCTCGCCCTCGAAGCGTGCGGCGAGCTCGGTGAAGGTCTGCGTGAGCGACGCGGCGGCGAAGACGGTGATCGAGCCCTCGAGGGCAGGGCCGGTGGGGGAGGGGGATGTCGCGGACGAGGGGTCGGCGCCTCCGGAGCCTGAAGCGGCACCCGACCCGGCGCATCCGGCCAGCAGGGCGATGACGGATGCGGCGAGCAGTCCGATGGCGAAGTGGGCGCGCGGGTTTCGCCTGACCGAGCTGCTCATCCGTTGCCCCCCGGCGTCTCGATGATGACGGTCGTGGCCTTCACGACGGCGATGGCGACGGAGCCGAGTTCGAGCCCGAGCTCGCGCACGGCCTCGCTCGACATGAGCGAGACGACGCGATGTGGACCGCACTGCAGCTCCACCTGGGCCATCACCGTGTCGAGGGTGATTTCGGTGACGAGGCCCACGAAACGGTTGCGGGCACTGCGGCCGATTTCCGACGGGTCGGCCGGCAGCACGGCGTTCGTGCGGGCGAGGTGCGCGAGGGAGAGGCCGTCGACAGTGCTGCGACCGGAACTGTCTTTGTCGCTGGCGAGCAGGCCCGAGTCGATCCAGCGACGCACGGTGTCGTCGCTGACGCCGAGGAAGGCGGCGGCGTCTTTGATCCGAATCTGCGACATGGAATCCATGATACCGCCGCTTCTGCGGACGAAACGAGATCAATCAGAGGCACCTACGGGATTCGAACCCGTGTATACGGTTTTGCAGACCGCTGCGTAGCCACTCCGCCAAGGCGCCGGGGAGGTGTTCGGTCGACACTAGCCGAGCGGAGGGAGGCTGAGGTCATTGTTACGTCGGGGTACCCTCGTGTCATGTCGGGAACGCTGGTGGTCGTCGGAGTGCTGGTCGCGCTCGCGGCCGTCGTGGTCGGCCTCTTCGCGCTTGGCGCCTGGTATCGGCGGCACCCGTCGAGGCGCGGGGCGAGCGCGCCCGGCGCCGGACTCATGACGGCCGCCTACGACGAGGTGTTCAACCCGCACGCGATGCTGGCGCGCGAATCGATCGACGTGGAGCAGCGGCTGGTGGCACCCGCTCCGACGCCCGACGGTGATCGCGGCATCGCGGGAGGGCGCATCCGCCTCGACGTCGACGGCGCCTGACCGCGTCGCCGCGCCCGCGCGAGTCGCCGCGCCCGCCCGAGTTGCCATGCCCGCCCGCGTCGCCCCGCCCGCCAGCGCACCGTTCCGCCCGAGTCGCCGCGGCCGCCTGAGTCCCCCCGCCCGCGAGCGCACCGTTCCGCTCGACACGCCGGACGCTCCCTCGCGAGCGCCAATAGTCGCCCGGGTGCGGGCGGGAGGCGGCACCCGTCAGGGGCGCTCCGAACCGCGCAGCACCAGGTGCGTTGGCAGCACCGTGACCGCGGAGGGCGGGGCCGTGCCCGCGAGGCGGGCGAGCACCGCGCGGGCCGCTGTCTCTCCCATCAGGGCGACATCCTGGGCCACCACCGAGACGCCCGGGCGCACGAGCGTCGCCGACTCGAAGTCGTCGAATCCGATCAGCGGCAGACGGATGCCGGCACGCGTGAACGCGTCGACGGCGCCGATCGACGACCGGTTGTTCGCCGCGAAGACGGCATCGACGCGGCCGGTGCCGAGGAGCGACCGCACGATCTCGGCGGCCTCCGCGGCGGAATGCGCCGACGTGACCACGAGCTCGTCTTCGGGTGCGATGCCGGCGCTCCGCAGGGCGCGGCGATACCCCTCGAGGCGCTCGCGCATCGTGTAGAGCTCCAGCGAGTCGCCGAGGAAGAGCACGCGTCGAGCGCCGTGGCGCAGCAATTCGCGCGTGGCTGCCTCGGCGCCGCCGGCGTTGTCGGCGAGCACGGTCGCAACTGCGAGGGCGGAAAGGGGTGGCGTCTGCGCAGGCAGAGCCCCCACCGCCTGCGCGGGCAAGGCCCCCACCGCCAGCACCGGCCGGTCGACGGCCACGAGCGGCAGCGCCTCGGCCGCCGACACCGCCCAGTCGATCCCGTCGCGCCGTGGAGGAGCCGCGATCAATCCGTCGACCCGCTGGGCGATCAGGCGGTCGACGAGCAGGCGATGCTGAACCTCGTCCTCCTCCGAACTCACCGTCATCAGCAGATAGCCGTTCGCGCTCAGCACCCGCTCGACCGAACGCGCGAGCGCCGCCCAGTAGGGGTTCGCGAGGTCGCTGATCACGAGGCCCACGACCTTCGCCGAGCGCCCGGGACGGATGCTCGCCGCCGCCAGGTTGTGCCGGTAGCCGAGCGCGACGATGGCCGCGGAGATGCGCTCGGCCAGCGCGGGGTCGATGTTGGTGGCGCCGTTCACATGGCGTGACACCGTCTTGAGGCTCACCCCGGCGGCCGCGGCGACATCGTTCATCGTGGGCGGCTTGCGCCGGTCGATCATGGTGCCTCCGTCGCCGGGAACAGATGCACCCCGGCCGGGAGCATGCCCGACATCACCTCGGGTGTCGGCCGCCGTCCCGAGACCACGGCCGCGGCAGCCGCGGTGGCGGCGTGGGCCGCCAGGGTCGGCGACGCCCCGCGCGAGAGGGCGAAGAGCAGGCCCGCCGTCGACGCGTCGCCGGCGCCGTTCGTGGTCTCGACCCGGTCGACCGCGAACGGGCGAACCCGGAGCGACGTGTCGGCCCAGCGCGCGGCGAGGGGCGCCAGGAGGCGACCGCCGCGCTCGAGGCGATCGGCGCCGGCCGTGCGCATGAGGAGCCCGTCGCTGCCGGCGGAGATGGCGACCACGGCGGCGCCCCAGCCGAGCAGCAGGTCGGCGTAGGCCAGAGCGGCGGTGGCGGCGGGCAGGGGTGGGATGCCGGATGTCGCACCGAGCGCCGAGGTCAGGTCGTCGAGACTCGGGCTCAGGATGTCGGTCACCGCAGCGGCCCGGCGCAGGATGGTGGTCCAGTCGACGGCGCCGACCTCCGACGAGGGGTCGACGACGGCCAGGTCGAGCGAGGTGGTGGCGCCGCGCTCGCGGGCTCGGGCGAGCATCCGCTCGAGCGGCTCTCCGCCATCGGCGAGGAGGCCCGGCAGCAGCGGCGGATAGCCGAGGTGCAGCAGGGGTGCGTCACCGACGTCGAGGTGCTCGCCGGTGAAGTCGGTGTTGGCGCCGGTGTGGTGCCAGAAGGTGCGGTCGTGTCCGGCGGGCTCGAGCACGAGGCTGTACGAGGTGGCGTGATCAGGCGTCACCTGGAGATCGGAGTGCAGACGCGGCATCCGGTTCACCGTGTCGGCGACGATGCGGCCGAGGTCGTCGTCTCCGACCGTCGAGTGCAGGCTGACCTCGGCTCCGAGGTCGGCCAGGGCGAGGCCGGTGTTCGCAACGCATCCGCCGAGCCCGATCTGCAGGGCGCCGACGCCGATCAGCCGGCCGGGCTCGAGCAGTCGATCGGAGTCGGAATGGGCGCTCGCGCCGAGTTGCGGCGTCAGGTCGACGCAGATGTGCCCGGCCACCACGATCGCGGTCATGGGGCTCCTTCCGGGTCGAGATGGGCCGGAATTCCGGCTAGACAACGTTGTCTCACACGATTACTGTGGCACATCGAGAGGGGTTGACGAAACCCCCGACGATCGATCCGCGATCCACCCCCACGAGCAGGAGCCACCGCAATGACGCTGTACCGCCTCAATCGCCTCTTCAATCCCCGCTCCGGCCGAGCGCTCGACGTGGCCGTCGATCACGGCTTCTTCGGCGAACGCTCCTTCCTCACGGGCATCGAGAACATGGATGCGGTCGTGAGCACCCTGGTCGACGCCGGCCCCGACGCCGTGCAGCTCACCATCGGGCAGGCCAGGCGCCTGCAGAGCGTGCCCGGCAAGCAGAAGCCGGGCCTCGTACTCCGCACCGACATCGCGAACGTCTACGGCAATCCGCTCGATGCGCAGCTGTTCAGCATCCATGTGCCGCACGCCATCGAGGAGGCCGTGCGGCTCGACGCCGTCGCCGTATGCGTCAACCTCATGGAGTTGCCCGGGCACCCGGAGGTGCGCGAGGCGAACATCCGCTCCATCCTCGAACTGCGACGCGAGGCCACGCGCTACGGCATGCCGCTCATGATCGAGCCGCTCGTGATGCAGGACAACTCGACGGCCGGCGGCTACATGGTCGACGGCGACATCGACAAGATCGTGACCCTCGTGCGCCAGGGCGTCGAGCTCGGCGCCGACCTGATCAAGGCCGATCCGAGCACAGACCTCGGCGAGTACGGGCGCGTGATCGAGGTGGCGGGCGACGTGCCGGTGCTCGTGCGCGGCGGCGGGCGAGTGGATGACCGCACGCTGCTCGAGCGCACCGTCGCGGTGCTCGCGGCGGGCGCGCGGGGCATCGTCTACGGCCGCAACATCGTGCAGCACGAGAACCCGGCCGGAATCACGGCGGCACTGCTCGCGGTGCTGCACGACGGGGCGGATGTGGAACAGGGCCTGGCGATTCTGGCCGAGTCGGATGCATCGCACGCGGATGCGTCGCGCGCGGGTGCGTCGCACGCGGATGCGTCGCTCGCCGGGCGGAACGGGGCGTCGGCATGACCGCCGAACGTGTCAACGTCGCCATCGTCGGTGGGGGGCTCATGGGGCGTGAGATCGCCGCCGCCATCCAGCGCTGGCCCGCGCTGATCGATCATCCGGTGCGTCCACGGCTGACCGCCGTGTGCGACATCAACCCCGCCGCGCTGGGCTGGTTCGAAGAGATCGACACAGTGGTCACGACCACCACCGACTACGCCGACATCCTCTCCGACGACAGCATCGACGTGGTGTACGTCGCCGTGCGGCACGACCTGCACGAGAAGATCTACCGCGATGTGATCGCGAGCGGCAAGAGCCTGCTCGCCGAGAAGCCGTTCGGCATCGACCGGGCGGCGGCGCAGGCCGTTCTCGCGGAGCTGGACGCGCATCCGGAAAGCTTCGTGCGTTGCTCGAGCGAGATGCCCTTCTTCCCCGGCGCGCAGCTGGCCATCGATTACGTGCGTTCCGGCGCGCTCGGAACCATCATCGAGGCTCGCAACAGCTTCTTGCACTCCAGCGATCTCGACCTCTCGAAGCCCGTGAACTGGAAGCGGCAGGTGAAATTCTGCGGCGAGGCCGGGGTGATGAACGACCTCGGCATGCACACCTGGCATGTTCCGCTGCGGCTGGGCTGGGCGCCCGAGTCGGTGTACGCGGTGCTGCAGGATCTCGTGCCCGAACGGCCCGGCCCCGACGGCACGCTCGTGCCCTGCGACACCTGGGAGAACGCGGTGCTCCACAGCTGGGCGCGGCACGACGGGGTGCGTTTCCCGCTGACCACTGAGACGAAACGGATCGCTCCGGGGCAGAAGAACACCTGGGAGTTCGAGGCGATCGGACTCGACGGCGGGGTGCGATTCAGCACCAAGAACCCGAAGTCGGTGGAGGTGTTCGCGGTGCGCGACATCCCGGGCGGTGGGCGCGAGCAGGTGTGGCAGCAGATCGATGTCGGGAGCCAGTCGGTGTGGCCGACGGTGACTGGCGCCATCTTCGAGTCAGGATTCTCCGACTCCATCCTGCAGATGTGGGCCGCGTTCCTCGCCGAGCGGCACGGTTCGCTGGGCGACCGATTCGGGGCGGCCCGCCCCGAGGAGGCGGCGCTCACGCACGACATCTACCGGGCCGCGCTCCAGTCGCACGAGGAGGGCCGCGCGGTCACCCTGTGACGCGCCGCCCCGGCCCGCCTTGCTCCGCCCTGCCGGCGGCGTGCGTCGAAACGGAGTTCTGCGCCCACGACGGGCGCAGGCTCCGTCGTTTCGTCTCCCCGTCCGATTCCTCCGTCGTTTCGGGCGACAGAGGCGGAACTGGGGGAGAGGGAACGGGGAGAGGAGGGGAGCGGGGCCAAGACGAGGGCGAGGGCGGGCGTCGGGCCGGGATGCGGCAGGAGTCGCGCTCGACGAGGGCGGGCGTCGGGCCGGGATGCGGCAGGAGTCGCGCTCGACGAGGGCGGGCGTCAGGCCGGGATGCGGCAGGAGTCGCGCTCGACGAGGGCGACCGGGAGCACCGTGCGCCGGCGGAGGCGGCGGCCCGGATGCGCCGCCCGCTCCACCAGACGCGCGGCGGCGAGTCGGCCGAGCGTCGCCGGATCTTGGGCGACGACGGTGATCGAGGGGGTGAGCGAATCGGCGAGCGGGAAGTCGCCGAAGGCCGTGAGGGCGATCGGATGCGCCGTGATGGCGGGCACGGCGGCCATCGTGCAGCGGGCATCCGACGAGAACACCGCGGTCACGCCCAGCCCAGTAGCGCGGAGGCGGGCGAGCGCGTCGGCCGCGCCGGGGCGGGTTGCCGCACCGAGCGCCACGAGCGCGGGATCGAACGAGAGCCCGGCGTCGGCCAGCGCTTCCTGGTAGCCCTCGAGACGCGCGGCGATGGTGGGGGCCGAGAGCGCGTCGCCGAGAAAGCCGATGCGCGTGTGCCCGTGCCCGATCAGATGCGCGGTGGCTTCCCGGGCACCGCCGCGGTCGTCTTGGAGGAAGGCGTCGGCCACCAGCCCTCCCGGCGCGCGGTCGACGAAGGCGATCGGGATGCGTGCCGCCCAGGGCTTGAGGAAGGCGTGGTCGTTCGTGATCGGCGCCACCACCAGCCCCGAGAGCTGCCGGCGCAGCACCGACTCGAGGGCGGGCCGCTCCCGCGCCGGATCGTGCCCGAGGCTCGTGACGAGCGTCGACAGGTCTTCGGCGAGGGCCGCCTCTTCGACCGCGTTCACGATCGCCGCGAAGAACGGGTCGACGATGTCGGGAACGGCCACGCCCACAACGGGTGAGCGCCCCGATCGGAACGCCGTGGCGAAGAGGTTCGGCACGTAGTCGAGCGCGCGCATCGACTCCTCGACCTGCCGTCGGGTGGCCGGCAGCACGTGGGGGTCGTCGTTGAGCACGCGCGACACGGTCTTCGGGCTCACGCCCGCCGCGGCCGCCACCTCACGCATCGTGGCCATGCGACCTCCCGGGGTCTGGCGCCCGCCGGCTGGTGGGCATCCGTTCGATTCAGTGGCGAGGCGGGGTCACCTCGTTGGGCGGGTCAGCGGATGAGTGGATAAGCGGATAAGCGGATAAGCGGATCAGTGAATCTGCGGATCTGCATCAGCAGCCCAGTGGATCGGCGGATCAGCGGGCCGTGTACCCTCCGTCGATGGGCAGCGAGACGCCCGAGATCATGGTCGCGGCGTCGCTCAGCAGAAAGACCACGGGGGCGGCGATCTCGTCGACGGTCGCCCACCGGCCGAGGGGCATCTGCTCGAGGTAGGGCCCCTCGATCTCGGGCCGGCCCCAGTACCAGGCCGACATGGGCGTCATGATGACCGTGGGGTTCACGCTGTTCACGCGGATGTTGAACGGCCCGAGTTCGAGCGCCGAGACGCGCGTGATGTTGTCGAGCGCGGCCTTCGACGAGCCGTAGGCGATGTGGCCGACGAGGGCGACGAGGCTGGCCTGGCTCGAGATGTTGACGATGGCCCCGCCCTTCTCCTGCCGGATCATCTCGCGCGACGCGTATTTCGTGACCAGCAGCGAACCACGGGCGTTGATGGCCATGACCTTGTCGAAGACTTCGATGTCGGACTCCTGCGGAGTGGCGATCTCGCCGCCCCAGCCGCCCGAGTTGACGACGCCCCAGATGTCGCGGCCCTCGATGGCGTCGCGGATGCTCTCCTCGCTCGTGAGATCGAAGGGCAGCGGCGTCGCGCCGGTCTCGGCGGCCACCCTCTCGAGCTGCTCGACGTTGCGGCCTGCGGCCAGCACCGTGGCGTTCGCCTCGACAAGGTGGCGCACCGTCGCGCCTCCGATGCCGCCGGATGCCCCGGTGACGAGGATGGTGCGGCCGTTGAAGTCAGTCATGGTTCTTCCGTTCGAACGAGAGGTGATGGCCGCACCATCATAACCACGGAATGACGCGGATGACACCCGTGTCATGAATATTCGTGTCACCGGTGTCATTTCGATTGACAGCGGAGCAGTAGCCTGCGTACGGTGGGCCCGGCGGACTGTCATCCCGGCACGTTCCGAATCCGTCGACGACGACCAGGAGAACAGCAGTGAGCGATCAGACCGAGGCGACCGCCGTCACCCTCGACGAGCTGCTCGACCGCTGCCGCGCGCTCATCGCGAGCGGCGAGCGACGCATCCTCGGCATCGCCGGCACTCCGGGAGCCGGCAAGTCGACACTCTGCGCCGCGCTCATCGCCGGCCTCGAGGGGCAGGCGGTGCTCGTGGGGCAGGACGGCTTCCATTTCGCCAATCAGGAACTCGAACGCCTCGGCCGCCGCGACCGCAAAGGCGCCCCCGACACCTTCGACGTGGGCGGCTTCGTCGCTCTGCTCAGTCGGCTCGGTGACACCGGTGGTAGCACGGTCTACGCGCCGGTCTTCGATCGCGCACTCGAGGAGTCGATCGGCAGCGCGGTTCCGGTGCCGGCATCCGTGCCGCTCGTGATCACCGAGGGCAACTACCTTCTGGCCGACGACCACGGCTGGCGCGCCGTGCGCGAGCACCTGCACGAGTCGTGGTTCGTCGACGTCTCGCCGGAGCTCCGCCACGACAGGCTGGTTCGCCGCCGCGTCTCCTACGGACACTCGCCGGCCGACTCCGCCCGGTGGGTGCACGACGTCGACGAGAAGAACGCCACGGTGGTCGATGCCACCCGGGGCAACGCCGGCCTGCTGCTGCACCTGACCACGGTGCTCTGAGCGCGCCGCCCGCCCGCATCCGACTCCCGCCAGCCGCCACCCGACCTCCCGACCGCCGCCTCCCGCCACCCCGACCACCCGCCCGCCACCACACCCGCCGACCCACCTCGACCGGAGGACACGATGACCACCCTCGACGCCCACACCCTGGGCTCCCTCGACCCCGCTGTCGCCCTCCCCGGCTACGACCGCAGCGCGGTGAGCCCCGGCATCGTGCACTTCGGTGTCGGCGCCTTCCACCGCTCCCACGAGGCGATGTTCGTCGACCGGGTGCTGCGGCACGGCGCATCCGATTGGGGCATCGTGGGCGTCGGCACCCTGCCCGGCGACCGCGCGATGCGCGACGCCCTCGGCGCGCAAGACGGGCTCTACACCCTCGTCACCACCGACCCCGAGGGCGTGGCCGAGGTGCGCGTCATCGGCTCGATCATCGACTACTTCTTCGCACCCGAACAGGCGGATGCGGTGCTCGCGGCCCTCCGCGACCCTCGCATGCGCATCGCCTCACTCACCGTGACCGAGGGCGGCTACGGCATCAACGACGCGACCGGCGCGTTCGAACCCCGCGACCCCTCGACCTTGGCCGACCTCGAGGCGCTGCCCGAAGGGGCCGCCCCCACGAGCGCTCTCGGCTTTCTGGTGATCGGGCTCCGCGAGCGTCGCGACGCCGGGGCGACGCCGTTCACCGTGATGTCGTGCGACAACATCCAGGGCAACGGCCGAGTGGCCCGCGCGGCCGTACTCGCCTTCGCCGCGCGGATCGACCCGGAGCTCGCCGACTGGATCGCCGCCGAGGTGAGTTTTCCCAACTCCATGGTCGACCGCATCACGCCGGCCACCACTCAGGCGGGCCTCGAACGGGTGTCGCGGGAGTTCGGCATCGACGACCGCTGGCCCGTGCTCTCCGAATCGTTCGTGCAGTGGGTGCTCGAAGACGACTTCACGGCCGGGCGGCCGGAATTCGGCGAGGTGGGGGTTCAGCTCGTCGCCGACGTCGAACCCTACGAGGTGATGAAGCTGCGGCTCCTGAACGCCTCGCACCAGGCGATGAGCTACCTCGGGCTGCTCTCCGGAGCCGACTACGTGCACGAGGTGACCCGCGATCCGCTGTTCGCCGACTTCCTCCTCGGCTACATGAACGAAGAGGCCCGGCCCACGCTCGCGCCCGTGCCCGGCGTCGATCTCGACGACTACACGGCCGAGCTCATGCGACGCTTCTCGAGCGAGGCCATCCGCGACACGCTGATGCGGCAGATCGTCGACGGCTCCGAGCGCATCCCGAAGTTCCTGCTGCCGGTGCTCCGCGAGCAGCTCCGCACCGGTGGCCCGATCGAGCGCACGGTGCTCGTGCTGGCGGCCTGGAGCCGGTTTCTTGAGGGTGTCGCCGACAACGGCCGCATCCTCGAGCCGGTCGACAAACGCCTCGACGACCTGCAGGCGGCCGTGGCAGGCGAATCGGATGCGCCGGGCTCGTTCCTCGACTACGCCGCGGTCTTCGGCGACCTCGGCTCCGACGAACGCCTCCGCACCGCCTTCGTGGAGGCGCGGGCCCGCCTCGCCGCCCTCGGCGCCAGAGGCGCCCTCGAATCGTTGATCGCGAAGTAGCGCTATGTCGCCCCTGCGGGGCGTCGAGAGCCGACTTAGCGCGACCTCGCGAAGCTCAGGGGTGGTGGGGGTCGAGGTGAGCGGGCGCGAGGCGGAACCCGCCGCCGGGCTGGAGCACGACCCGCAGCTGGAAGAGGCCGTCGACCAGCAGGTCGGCGTCGAGCTCGTGCTCGTCGTGGGTGCCCACGATGCCCACGGTCGCGCATCCGGCGGCCTTCGCGGCGGCGAGACCGGCGGGGGCGTCTTCGAACACGACGCAGTTCGCGGGGTCGACGCCGAGACGCGACGCGGCGAGGAGGAATGGCTCCGGATGCGGCTTGCCGTTCGTGACGTCGTCGAACGTCACGAGCACGGCCGGCGGCGTGAGGCCGGCGGCGCCGATGCGATTGCCCGCGATGAGGCGGGTGCCGCTCGTGACGATGGCGCGCGCCGAATCGGGCAGGGAATCGAGCAGGCGCGCCGCGCCGTCGAGCGCGACGATGCCGTCGAGATCGGCGGCCTCGATCTCGGTGACGCGGGCGAGCGCCTCGGCGGCCAGATGCTCGGGGAAGCCGGCGGCGATGACCTGCGAGGCCGGGCGGCCGTGGCCCGAGGCGAGCAGGTCGGTCTCGAGCCCGTACTCCTCGCTGAGCTGCGCCCAGGAGCGGAGCACGGCGGGCGTCGAGTCGATCAGCGTGCCGTCGAGATCGAACAGCCCCGCAGCGAAGGTGCGGGCGAAGACGGGGGAGTCGGCCGGCAGCGACCGGTCGCCCTCGACGGGCGGGGCGCCGCGAGCGTCGAGGCGGTCTGCGCGGCCGTGGGCGTCAAGGCCGCCGACGGGCGGGGTGCCGAGGCCGTCGACGCGGCCGTGGCGGTCGTGGCCGTCGTCGCGCCGCGGGTCGACACCGAGCTGCCCGAGCACGTCGGCGAGCTGCTCCGCTGTCGGCAACGATGCGTCGACGCTCAGGTGCGGCACGAGCGGCGCGTGGTCGGCCGGCGGGTCGACCACGTGCGCATCCCGCTCGGCCGAACGGATGCGGCGACGCTCGGCGAGCAGCTCCGGGCTGGCCCGCATCCATACCACGCGCGGCGGCGTGCCGGCTGCCCCCACCAGGTGCTGCCACTCGATGCCGCCGAGCAACTCGGCCGTGAACGGTGCCACCAGCACCGCGCTGCCGCCGACCAGAACCTGGTCGGCCACCATGGCGCGGAGGGCTGCATAACGGGCGGGCCGCACGACGCTCCGGAGTCGGGCGTCGTTCCAGTGGGCGTCGCCCGCGAGTTCGGAACCGAGACCTTCGAGCAGCGGGTTGGTGAGCGAATCGAGGTCGAGCAGCGCGGCGCCGAGCGATCGGGCCAGTTCCCGGCCGAGGGTGCTCTTGCCGCTGCCCGCTGCGCCGGCGACGATGACGATCATGCAGCTCCCGGGGTTATCGAATCGAGACCTGGCGACCACTTGACAACGTTGTCGCCGTGTGGCCAGTATAGGCGGACAACGCAAGGACGCGGTGTGGGAATTCCCATCCGACCGGTAATGACAACGCTGTCACAGGAGGTGGACCGAATGACGGAGATTCACGGATCGCGCCGCGCGGTCCCACTGCCGTCAGCGCGGAGCCGCGCTCGCGAGGTGGTCGCATGATCCGCCGCCCGGGCATCAAAGACGTGGCCGCCAGCGCCGGGGTCAGTATCAAGACCGTCTCGCGAGTCGTGAACGCCGAAGAGGCGGTGCACCCCGAGACCCGCGCCCGCGTTCTGCACGCCATCCAGGTGCTCGGTTACGTGCCCAACACGGCGGCGCGTTCGCTCAAGTCGGGCACCGGGGGAGCGATCGGCGTGGTCATCGACTCCCTGGCCGACCCGTTCTTCGCCGCCCTGGTGAGCGCCATCGAGACCCGCGCCCTCGCTGAGGGCCTCAGCGTGCTCGTGGCGTCGTCGAACCTCGACAGCGATCAGGAGCGCGACCAGCTCCTCAGCCTCGTCGCCGGCCACCAGGTGGCGGGCGTCATCTTCGCCCCCGTGGCGGCCGAGCATCCCTACCTCGACGCCTACCGCACCGTCACCCCGGTGGTGGCCGTCGACCGCTCCCGCGCCGGCTTCGACAGCATCGTCGTCGACGACCGCGGCGCCACGGTGCTCGCCGTGCAGCAATTCGTCGACCTCGGCCACGAACGCATCGCCTTCTTCGACCGCGACCAGCGCTTCTCCACGATCGAACGACGGATGAGCGGCTACCTCGACGTGCTGCGCGAGGCGGGGCTCCCGTTCGACCCGGAGCTGGTGTCTGAGACCGTCGACGGCAGCCTCGACTACCGGAGCGAGGCCGACCGGCTGCTCGGGCTCGACCGGCCCGCCACCGCGTTCTTCGCCTCGAACGCGAAGGCGGCCATCGGGCTGACCGCTGCCCTGCACCGCAGCCACCGTCAGCACACGGCGATGATCGCCTTCGGCGACTTCTCCTTCGCCGACGTGGTGCGCCCGGGCGTCAGCTGCATCGACCAAGACCCGTTCCTCATCGGCAACGCGGCCTTCGAGCGCCTGCTCGCCCGGCGCGAATCGTCGTCGGACGAACCCCGCGAATGGATCGTGCCGACCGCACTGCTGCAGCGCGGCTCGGGCGAGATCCCCGCCCCCGTGACCACCTCCGAAACCGGAACCGCAACGGCAACCGAAACCGCAACGGCAACCGCGACCCGAGGAGGCGCTCGATGAGACCGGCTTTCCTGGCCCCCAACCTGATCGACCACTTCTATCGAGGTGGCGACCGGATCGCGCGCCTTCGCGGCATCGAGCAGACCTCCGACCACCAGCCCGAGGAATGGCTGGCGGCCACCGTGTCGCGCGCCGGCCAGAGCGACATCGGGCTGGCCCGCACCGACGGCGGCGAGCTGCTGCGCGACCTCGTGGCGCACGACCCGGCCGGCTGGGTGGGAGCGGATCACGCCGACGCGGCGAACGCATCCGACACCGGCATCCTGGTGAAGCTGCTCGACGCCCGTCAGCGCCTCCCCGTGCACGTGCATCCCGCGCGCGCTTTCGCTGCGACCCACCTCGACTGCCCCTACGGCAAGACCGAGGCGTGGTTCGTGCTCGACGCCGAGCCCGGCTCGGCCGTTCACCTCGGTTGGAAGGAAGCGGTCGATCGCGACGAACTCGATCGCCGCCGCGATGCGCAGGATTCGGAGTGGATGCTCTCGCGGATGAACCGCATCGAGGTCTCCCGCGGCATGGGCGTGGTGGTGCCCGCCGGCACCGTGCACGCGATCGACGCCGGCATCTTCGTGGCCGAAGTGCAGGAGCCCACCGACTTCTCGATCGTGCTGGAGTGGTCGATCACCACCTCGACACGCGAAGAGTCCCACCTCGGGCTCGGCTTCGACGAGGTGATGCCGGCCGTCTCGACCGCCGCCCTGGGCCCCGAAGCGCTCGCCGGCCTGATCACCCGATCCGACCTCGACGGCCGGAGCGACCGCGCGGAGAGCATGCTCGCGCCGGCCGCCGACCCCTACTTCCGGGTGCTGCACGCAGCGCCCGGATCGCGCGGCGTACCCATCGCCGCCGGATACTCCGTGGTTCTCGTGCTGGCCGGCGACGGCGTGCTCGCGGGCGACGAGGAGATCCCCGTCCACAGCGGCCAAGCCCTCGCCGTTCCCGCCGGATTCGGTGCCTGGGAGGTGGTCGGCCCGACAAGCGTGCTGATCGCCACCCCCGGTGTCGGCTGGCCCCGATCGCTCGCCGAAGGGGTGGTCACATGATCTCTCCCGGCGACTCGGACCACGGAGCACCCCATGACCACACCACGAACCACCCCCAGGCCGACGACGGCCGGAAAGGAGTGAACTGACATGAGCACACCGGTATTGGAGGCACACGGCCTCTCCCGGGCGTTCGGACACGTCCGAGCGCTCGACGACGTGGACTTCGAGGTCTACCCGGGCGAAGTCACCGCCCTGATCGGCGACAACGGCGCCGGCAAGTCGACCCTGGTGAAAGCCCTGTCGGGCAACCTCGCCATCGACACGGGCACCATCAAGTTCGAGGGCAAGGAGATCCAGCTCACCTCGCCGATGCAGGCGAGCGCGCTCGGCATCGAGACCGTGCACCAGGATCTCGCTCTGGCGCCCCACCTCGACCCGGTGCAGAACATGTACCTGGGCCGCGAGGTGATGAACAAGGGCCTCGGCGGGTTTCTCGGCACGATGAACACGAAGGCGATGGCCAAGGAGTCGCGCCGCGCGTTCGATGAACTGGGCGCCACCGTGCGCTCGCTCACCTCGCCCGTCGGGTCGATGTCCGGTGGCCAGCGACAGGCCATCGCCATCGCCCGTGCGGTGCACTGGGCGAACAAGGTGGTCTTCCTCGACGAGCCCACCGCCGCCCTCGGCGTGCGGCAGACGAAGAACGTGCTGGAGACCATCCGCCGCGTTCGCGACAAAGGCATCGCCGTGGTGTTCATCAGCCACTCGATGCCGCACGTGATGGACGTCTCCGACCGCATCCAGGTGCTCCGCCTCGGTCACCGCGCGGCGTCGATCGAGACCAAGGACACGAACATGGAAGAACTCGTCGGTCTGATGACCGGCGCGAGCACAAGGGGTGTGGCATGAGCGACGACGTCAGAGAAGACGACATCAAGAAGGCCGAGTTCGGCCCCGAAGCCGGGCCCGAGACGACGTCGATCAACATGGCCGTCGACCGGGAGAGCAAGAGCCGGGTTCCCCGGATCTTCAAGGCGCAGGCGTTCCAGATCTTCATCGTTCTGATCGTGATCGTCATCATATTCAGCATCATGGCGCCCGACACCTTCGCGCAGCTGTCGAACCTGCGCCTCGTGGTGCAGAACGCCTCCATCCTCGCGGTGCTCGGCGTCGGCATGACCTTCATCATCATCACCTCGGGCATCGACCTGTCGGTCGGCTCGGTGCTGGTGTTCTCCGGCGTCGTGTCGGCGATGGTGATGCGGGCCATCGGTGGCGACGGATGGGGAGTGGCGACCATCGGCATCCTGGTGGCGATCGCATCGGGCCTCGCCTGGGGCATCTTCAACGGCCTGCTGATCTCGAAGGCCAAAGTGCCTCCGCTGATCGTGACGCTGGGTTCGCTCGGAATGGCGCTCGGTCTCGCGCAGATCATCACGGGCGGTGTCGACATCCGGCAGGTGCCCTCGGTGCTGACCACCACCATCGGCTACGGCAACATCTTCGGCGGTATCCCGGTGATCTCCGTGATCGCCCTGGTCATCATCCTGTTGGGCGCGTTCCTGCTGCACAAGACGCGCTTCGGCCTCTACACCTACGCGGTGGGGTCGAGCGAGGAAGCAGCACGACGCGTCGGTGTGAAGGTCGACCGGCACCTCATCAAGGTCTACGGGATGTCGGGTGCGCTCGCGGGTCTCGCCGGCATCCTCTCGCTCTCGCAGTTCAGCACCACCGCGATCGCAGGTCAGTCGCAGACCAACCTGAACGTCATCGCGGCGGTCGTCATCGGCGGAACCTCGCTCTTCGGCGGCTACGGAACGATCTTCGGCACCGTCGTGGGTCTGTTCATCCCGGCCGTTCTGCAGAACGGCTTCGTGATCACCGGCGTGCAGCCGTTCTGGCAGCAGGTCGCTGTCGGCGCCGTGCTGATCGCCGCGGTCTACGTCGACCAGGTCAGGAGGGCCTCCGCGGCCCGAGGGGCCTCCACAAGCCTCTGGCGGCACTTCGCCAGACGGAAGAACAAGTGAATACAGCACCACTCCTGAATGCACCACTAGAAGGAATCACGAGAAGAAGGACAGGTATCACAATGAAGTGGAACAAAAAGGCTCTCGGCGTGGTCGCCCTCGGCGCGACCGTCGGTCTCGCACTCGTGGGCTGTTCGAGCGGCGGAGGTGGCTCGTCTTCGAGCACCGCCGGCGCGAGCGACGGCTTCAAGATCGCCTTCGTGCAGGGCGTCGCCGGCGACGAGTTCTACATCTCCATGCAGTGCGGCATCGAAGCGGCGGCCGAAGAAGCCGGCGCGACGGTCACCACGCAGGGCCCCGAGAAGTTCGACCCGACGCTGCAGAAGCCGATCGTCGACTCGATCGTGGCTTCCAAGCCGGATGCGCTGCTCATCGCACCCACCGACGTCACCGCCATGGAGGCACCGCTGAAGGCTGCGGCCGACGCGGGCATCAAGGTCGTGCTCGTCGACACCACGGTCGAAGACCCGTCGTTCGCCGTGTCAGCCATCGCATCGGACAACGTGGGCGGTGGAAAGGCCGCCTTTGAAGCCATCCAGGAAGCCCACCCCGACGGAGGCAAGGTGCTCGTGGTCTCGGTCGACCCCGGCATCTCCACCACCGACGCCCGTGTCGAGGGATTCCAGAAGGCCGCTGAAGCAGCCGACGGATTCGACTACCTCGGTGTGCAGTACAGCCACAACGAGCCGGCCACCGCTGCCGAGATCGTGACGGCCGCGCTGCAGAAGGACCCCGACATCGTGGGTATCTTCGCCGCGAACCTGTTCGCCGCTGAAGGCACCGCGACCGGTGTCCAGCAGGCCGGCAAGCAGGACTCCGTGACCATCGTCGGCTTCGACGCAGGCCCCGCCCAGGTGGAGCAGCTGAAGGCCGGCACGGTTCAGGCGCTCGTCGCCCAAGAGCCCGCCACCATCGGCCAGGACGGCGTGGAGCAGGCCATCGCCGCGTTGAACGGCGACCCGACCGAGGCGGAGATCCAGACCGGATTCACCATCCTCACGAAGGACAACATCGACGGTGAAGGAGCCGACGCGGTCTACAAGTCCAGCTGCTGAGTTGGCTGCCGTGGGCGCCGTGCTTCGCGCGGCGTCCACGGGCCGCGCCGGTCCCTGCCCGGCGCCGCGCGACATGTGACGGTGAGGTCGCTTGCGCGGCCTCGCCGTCACCCTGGGTCGTCCGGGAGCGGCCTGTCGCGTTCGGTCTCGTGCCGTCGAAAAGGCCCGCCGCTTTCATTGCACTTCCCAGAACGATTGGGACGGCAATGCACGCTGCGGGCCTTTTTCGACGACCCAGGGTGAGCGCGAGGCCGCGTCAGCGACCTCACGCGAACATGTCGCCTCGCGCCGCAGTAGCGGCGGCGCGAGCAGTGAGCGACGTGCGACCGCAGGCCGCGCATCGCGGGAAAGCAGTAGCGGCGCCGGCAATGAGCGCCTGACAGGCCGAAGGCCTGCCGGGCGCGGAGAACGCGGTGAGGCGGTACCCGGCCGGTCAGGCCACCAGTTGGAGGAGGCGCTGCACCTCCTCGGCCACCGCGTCTCGGGCCGGGCCCAGGTACTTGCGCGGGTCGACCAGCGCGTCGTCGGCGTCGAGGATCTCGCGGATGCGGCGGGTGAAGATGCCGTTGATGTGCGTCGAGATGTTGATCTTGCGCATCCCGTGTTCGATCGCGCGCACCAGGTCGGCGTCGCTCACACCGCTCGATCCGTGCAGCACGAGCGGCACCGGAACTGCCGCGGCGAGATCGGCGATGAGGCTGAAGTCGAGGGTGGCGCTCCGCGAGGTCATCGCGTGCGAGCTGCCCACCGCCACGGCGAGTCCGTCGACGCCGGTCGCCGCCACGAACGAGGCGGCCTCAGCCGGATCGGTGCGCACGCCGGGGGTGTGCGCACCGCCCTTGCCGCCGATCGCGCCGAGCTCGGCCTCCACCCACACGCTGCGCGCCCGGGCGGTGTGGGCGATCGCGGCGGTGCGGGCGATGTTCTCGTCATCGGGCAGCGTGGCCGCGTCGAACATGACCGAGGTGGCCCCGAGTTCCACCGCTTCGAGCACGAGCGCCTCGTCTTCGGCGTGGTCGAGGTGCACCGCGGTGTCGACGCGCGACTCCTGGGCGAGCCGAAGCGTCGCGGTGAGGATCGGCGCGAGTCCCGCGTGGTAGCGGGCAGCGTTCTCGGAGATCTGCAGCACCACGGGTCTCCGGGCGGCTTCCGCGCCGCGCACGATCGCTTCGGCGTGCTCGAGCTGAATGACGTTGAACGCCAGAACGGCTCGCTCATGGTTCAGGATGTCGCCGGTGGAGACGAGGGTCATCGGGTTCCTCTCAGGGGTGGGTCAGAACGGGGGCGCGCACCACGACGGGTCCGTCGGCACCGACGGCTTCGGCGGTCGCGGGGTCGAGGCGGGCGTCGGTGACGACCAGGTCGAAACGGTCGAGGCCGGCGAAACGGCAGAGCGAGCGCGTGCCGAACTTGGTGGCGGTGACGGCGAGGATGCGCCGCGAAGCCGCCGCGATCATCCGCTGCTTCACCGCCGCCTCGTCGGGCAGCGTCGTGAAGGCGCCCTCGCCGGCGACGACGCCGTTCGCTCCGAGCACGGCGACGTCGGCGTGCAGCTCGGCGAGTCGGCGTTCGGTCCACGGCCCGACGACGGCGTCGGTGACGGCGCGGACGCTGCCGGGGAGGGCCAGCACGGTGACGGTCGGGTGGGGTGCGAGCAGGGCGGCGACCGGCAGGCTGTTGGTCACCACGACGAGCGACCGCCGGCCGGCCGCGAGCACGGCGGCGATCTCGAGCGTCATCGATCCTGAGTCGAGCAGCAGCACGCCCTCGTCGGGGAGCTCGGCCACGACGACGTCGGCGACCGACCGGCGTTCGTCGGCCTCGGCGAGACCGCGCTGCTCGAGGGTGGGTTCGAACGGGGCGCGGGGCACGAGCACCGCGCCGCCGTGGCGGCGGCGCACGAGGCCGCGCCGTTCGAGCGTGCCGAGGTCGCGCCGCACCGTCTCGGGGGTGACGCCGAGCGCCTCGCTGAGTTCCTGCACACCCACGTCGCCGGCCTGTGCGTGCGCGGCGGCCAGGATGGCGGCGTGCCGTTCCGCGGGGTACATGCGACGACTCTAGCCGAATGTGCCCGAAATATCCCTCTGAAATGCCCGAATGGGTTGATATGCTGAGCAAAGCGGGCAAGGTCGGGCGTCGTGCTCGGGCTGCGGGCATCCGCTGTGCATCGATCGGAGAACGGCATGGCTGCAGATCGCACGGAACGGTACGTGCTCGGTGTCGACGCCGGTCAGACCGCCGTGAAGGCCGTGGTGCACGACGAGCGATTGCGTGCGGTCGGCATCGGTCGGCGCTCGAGCCCCGTGGATCGAACCGTACCTCGCCACGCCGAGCGACCCCAGGATGCGCTCTGGGGTGCGGCGGCCGAGGCCATAGCCGAAGCCGTGGCGTCGTCGGGCGTCGACCCGCGGCAGATCGTCGCGGTGGGCATCACCGGCCACGGCGACGGGCTGCATCTGGTCGACGCGGCCGGAGCGCCGGTCGGCCCCGCGATCACGGCGATGGATTCCCGCGCCCATGCCGAAGCGGCCGAGCTTTCCGCCGACGCCGACCGGATGCGCGTCGTGCTCGAGCGCTCCGGCCAGGAACCGACGCCGGGCGCCGCGGGAAACCTGCTGCGCTGGCTGTTGCGGCACGACCCGGAGCGGGTGCGGGCGGCGGAGGCGATGCTCTTCAGCAAAGACGTCATCCGGCTGCGGCTGGCCGGCGGAATCGCCACCGACTACTCCGACGCCACCGCCTCGTTCCTCGACACCGCGACCGCGAGCTGGAGCCCCGAGGTTCTCGAGGCCTACGGTCTGCCCGCCGACCTCATGCGCCTGCTGCCGGCTCTGCACTCGAGCGGCGACATCGTGGGGCACGTGCTGCCGGAGGCGGCGGCACTCACCGGGCTCGCGGCGGGAACCCCCGTCATCGCCGGCATGCATGACGTGCAGGCCGCATCGATCGGCATGGGTGCGCTCGTTCCGGGCCGACTCGCTCTCGTGGCCGGCTCGTTCAGCACCAATGGAGTCACCACCACGCGCGCCGACGTCGACCCGCGCTGGCAGTCGCGGCTGTCCATCCGGCCCGATCTGCGCATCGCCATGTCGACATCCGCCACCGCCTCGCCGTCGCTCGACTGGGTGCTGCGCCTGTTGGGGGTTCATGACGATGCGGCTCGCGACCGCCTTTTCGCCGAGGCTGCCGCGCTCGATCCGGAGGAGCAGGTTCCGCTCGTGCTGCCGTTCCTCTTCGACTCGCCGCTCGGCGCCGCGAGTTCGGCCGCCCTCGCCGGAGTGCGGGGTTGGCACACGCCCGCGCACGTGCTGCGCGGCACCCTCGAGGGCATCGTGCTGATGCACGTCTGGCACACCCGCGCCCTCGCCGAACGCTTCGACTGGGAGGAGCCCGTGGTGCTGGGCGGCGGGATCGCCCGGGCACCGCTCTACGTGCAGCTGGTGGCGAATGCGCTGCGCTCCCCGGTGACGGTCGTGCAGAACGAGGAGGCGGGAGCTTTCGGTGCGGCCGCAGTCGCCGGCACCGCGGTGGGCCTGTTCGAGTCGGTCGAGGCGGCGCAGGAGCTCGTGGAGCGCTCGGCGCCCGTCGTGCCGACCGAGGCGTCGGCGGGCTACTGGGCCGGGGTGATCCTGTCGTTCGACGAGGCGACGGAGGCGCTCGTGCCCTGGTGGGCGGCGCGCGCCCGGGCCGAGGCGGCGGACGCGGCCGGTTCGGCGGATGCGGCGGGGCCGGCGGATGCGGTAGGGCCGGCGGATGCTGCGGGGCCGGCGGACACTGCGGGGCCGGCAGCCACCGGCCAGGCGGATGCGGCGGCTCCGACGGCAAGGGCGGCCGGGGCATGAGCGTCGCCGCGACCACGACGGGCTCCATGCAGGCGCGACGGGCCGGCATCCTCACCGCCCTCGCCGAAGCGGGCCGGGTCGACGTGGGCGAACTGGCACGCACGCTCGGCGTGGCCGAGGAGACAGTGCGCCGCGATCTCCGCTCGCTCGAGTCGGAGGGTCTGCTGGTGCGCGCGCACGGCGGGGCGATCCCGGCCGGTGCGGGCGTCGTTGCCGAAGCCGAGGGTATCCGCGCGGTCGCGGCAGCCGTTCTCGAACTGCTCCCCGTAGCCTCCGGCGTCTACCTCGACGGCGGACCGGTGAGCGAGGCGCTCGCGGCGCTCCTACCCGTCGGGCGGCGCATCCGCATCGTCACGGCCTCGGTGCCGGTCGCCCTGGCGGCGGCGGCGCTCGGAGACCCACCCGAGATCCACTTCCTCGGCGGCGTCGTGGGCGCCGACGGCACGGCGACCGGACACGGGCCGCGCGAACTCGCTTCGGCTCTCAACCTCGAGGTCGCTGTCGTCGAACCGACCGGCATCGGAGCGGGGGGCCGTCTGCTCGCGGCTGATCCGGATCGCGCGGCCGTCACCGAATCCGCGGCCGACGCGGCCGACACCGTGCTGATGGTCTCCGGACCCCGCGGGCTGGCCGGCACCGGTCTCGCCGGGTCGATCCCGTTCTCCCGGGTGCATCGCGCCGTGCTCGACCCCGCGGCGGGCACGCCGACCATCGTGCGCTCGCTCGCCGAACACGGCGTCGACGTGCGCGTTCTCGAAGGGGTCGGGGCATGAGCGGCATCGTCACGCTCACGCCGGCGCCGGCGATCGATCTCACCTACCACCTCGGCCGGCTCCAGCTCGGCGAGGTCAATCGGGCCACGGCCGTGCACACCGAGTTGAGCGGTAAGGGTGTGAACGTGGCTCGGGCCATCGCTCTCTCGCCGGTTCCGGTTTCGGCCGTGCTCGCCCTGGGAGCGCAGGGAGCGGCGCTCGCCGAGGAAGGCGGCTTCGCCGATCTGGTCGCCGGTGTGCCCGACGAGGGCCGCACCCGCGTCAACACCACCCTGCTCGATGCGTCGGGGGTCACCACCAAGGTCAACGAGGCATCCGTGCCGGTCGACTCCGCCCTGTGGGCCGCACTGGTCGATCGCACCGAGTCAGAACTCGAACGCCTCGACGCCGCGTGGCTCGTGATCTCGGGCTCGATCCCGCCGCTCGCGGAGTCGGGGCATCCGGTGCCCTTCCTCGATCTGGTGCGGCGCGCGTCGGAGCGGGGCGTGCGCGTCGCTGTCGACACGGCCGGCGCGGCTTTGAGCGCGGTCGCGGCCGACCTCCGCGCGGTGTCGCTGATCAAACCCAACACCCACGAGCTCGCCGAGCTCACCGGATCACCGCTCCGCACCATCGGCGACGTGACGGATGGCGCCCGCCGGCTGCACGAGGCCGGGTGCGAGTTCGTCTACGTCAGCATGGGCGCCGACGGTGCGCTCTGCGTCTCAGCCGCCGGGGTGCAGCACGCGAAGGCGGCGGCGACCGTCGTCAACACGGCCGGGGCGGGCGACGCGTCGCTGGCCGGATTTCTGGTGGGATCGTGGCGCGACGACGGCACTGTCGACGTACCCGCGGGCGTGCAGCTCGCGGCATCCTGGGGCGCGCTCGCCGTGTCGCAGGCCACGACGCTGCTCTCTTCGGTCGCGGAGGCGGCCCCGGCGCTGCTCACCTTCGACCCCGACCCCGCGACGCCGCTCACCGAGCCCGCGACCTGAGCTCGCGCGCTCGCTCGCGCGATCCCGTCCCGATCTCGGTCCCGATCTCATCGAGTGGGCACGTTTCGTTGCCGAAACGCCGCTCGGGCGACAAATCGTGCCCACTCGATGCAGTGCGTCTCACAGGATGCGGGTCACAGGATGCGCGGCACCACCGAGCGGTAGGGGTCGAGTCGGGCGTCGCCCGGGTCGAGTTCGGTCACCAGCACGTCGATGCGGTCGAGCGTCAGCGCGCGCACGCGCGCCCGTGACTGCAGCTTCGACGCGTCGACCGCGAGCACTACCGATGAGGATGCGCGAGCCATCGCATCCTTCACCGCCGCCTGCGCCAGCGTGCTCTCGCTCGTGCCGCTCTCGCCGTGCAGGCCGAGCGCGGAGATGATCGAGCAGTCGAAGTGGAACGCCGAGAACGCCGAGAGCGTGAGGGCGCCGACGAGGCTGAGGTTCTGCTCCTCGCGCTCGCCGCCGGTGAGGTAGCCGCGCACCTCCGGTCGACGGGAGAGCGCCTCGAACGCGCTCAGACCGTTGGTCACCATCGTGAACCGGCTGCTCGGCGGCAGCGAATCGGCGAGGGCGAAGGCTGTGGTGGAGGAGTCGAGTCCGATCGCCCCGCCGTCGGGCAGGAGCGGCACGATCTTGGCCGCGATCCGCTCCTTGGCCCGTGGGTTGCGCCCCTGCCGCGTGCTGAACGCATCGACCTGCACGGGCACGATGCCGCCGCGCACCCGGCGCACCCGGCCGAGGCTCTCGAGCAGTTCGAAGTCGCGGCGGATAGTCATCGGATGCACGTTCCAGAGCTCGGCGGCCTCGGCCAGCTGAAGGCGGCCGCGCTCGTCGGTGAGGTCGAGCAGAGCCGCGCGGCGGGTCTCGCCGTCGAGGGTGCCCTTCAGTGCCATCCGATGCTCCTTCGTCGGTCGTGGTGTCGATTCCGATGGTGATTCCGCCGTCGATCTACCTTGCCGCTGGTTGTGCGTCAATGCTACATTTCACAAGAAATAACATCCCGCGTTCTGACAACGCCGTTCACGAGGGAGTGACATGCCCACCGCCGCACCCCCGCCCCGCGCCTACGCGGCAGTCGATCTGGGAGCGACGAGCGGTCGGGTGATGCTCGGCACGGTCGACGGCGGTGTCGTGCGGATGACAGAGGTGCACCGTTTCGCGAACGGCCCGCGCGCGTCGTCGAGCCCGGGCGCTTCGCCGAGCCCGGGCGTCCCGCTGGGCTGGGACATCGAGCGACTGTTCCACGAGACGCTCGTCGGCCTCGCGGCAGCGGTGCTAGCGGCCGACACGGAGGGCCGGGTGCTCGCGGGCATCGGTGTGGACAGCTGGGGCGTCGACTACACCGTGCTCGACCGCACGGTACTCGAGAACTCCGGGCACGACGCCTCGGTGCCGTTCTCCGGAAGGGTCGACCACCACCGCGGCGCCGACCCGACCGGCCCCGCCGAAGCTGAGACGGCGGTCGCCGCCGCTCGGGCGTATGCGATCACGGGCATCCCGCCGCATCCGATCAACACCTCCTACCGCTTGCGCGCCGAGCGGCGCGCGGGCGCATCCGGTGGCACCGTGTTGCTGGTGCCCGACCTCTGGGTGTTCCTCCTCACCGGTGTCGTCGGTGCCGAACGCACCATCGCGTCGACCACGCAGTTGCTCGACGCGCGCTCGGGTCGCTGGTCGCCGCAGCTTCTCGACGGTTGGGATCTCGGTGCGTTCGACTTCCCGCATCCGATCGCCGCCGGAACCGTCGCGGGCGTCACTCTGCCGTCGATCACCGCTCGGATCGGCGCCGACGCTGCCGTGCCGGTGTTCCGCGTCGCGGAGCATGACACCGCCTCGGCGCTGGCCTTCGCCGAACCGGATGCCGGGCAACTGCTGGTCTCGAGCGGCAGCTGGTCGCTCGCCGGGGTGAGTCTGGCGTCGCCCGTGCTCGGCGAGGAAGCTCTCCAGGCCGGTTTCACCAACGAGGGCGGCGTCGGCGGCACCACTCTCGTGCTGCGCAATCTGGCCGGGATGTGGCTGCTGGAGGAGTGCGCGCGGCAATGGTCGCGCGAGCTCGGGCATCCGCGCGATCCGATCGCGCTGGTTCAGGAGGCCTCGACGCGTGACGACCTCGCGGCGCCCGTCTTCGATGTCGGCGACGAGCGGCTGCTCGCCCCCGGCGACATGCCCGCCCGGATAGCGCGGCTCTGCGCGGAGTCGGGCCAGACACCGCCCGAGGGCAGGCTCGGAACGGTGCGGAGCATCGTCGAGAGCCTGGCCGCGGCCTACGCCGATGTGGCGCTGTCGGTCGCGCGATTGACCGGATCGCCGGTCCGTCAGGTGCGGATCGTCGGCGGCGGATCGCGCAACGAGCTGCTCTGCCGCCGCACCGCGGAGCGCACCGGACTGCCCGTGATCGCGGGACCTGCGGAGGCGTCGGCGTTCGGCAACCTCGCCGTGCAGCTCGTGGCGGCGGGGGAGTTCCCGACCGTCGCGGCGGTCTACGCGGCCGGCGGGTCGGCGGGCGGTGGGACGCTCCGCTACGAACCCGCCGCTGCTTCCCGCGACGCCGCTGGGGCCTCATCCGTCGGGCCCGCTTCGCGCACCGGGCTCGCCCCGCCCACGTCGGATGCCTCGCACACGTCGCAAGCCCCCCACGCGTCGCAGGCCTCGCAAACCCCGCACCCCTCTCCCGCGTCGCAAGCTCCGCAAGCCGCGCTCGCCTCCCTCGTCGACCTCTCCCGGCAGCTCGGCCGCCCCGACCGCCGCTGGGCCGTGCTCGCCGAGGGCAACACCTCGGTGGCGCTCGGCGACGGGCGGATGCTGGTGAAAGCATCCGGAGCATCGATGGCGATCGCCGAGGCGAGCGACTTCGTGGAGATGGACGGGGTCGAGGTGCTGCGACTGGTGGATGCGCCCGCCGGCGGCGCTTCGTCATCGGCAGCACACGACGACGACGCCGTGCGGGCGCTCTTCGCGGTGGCCGCACGCGGAGCGCGACGCCCCTCGGTGGAGGCACTGCTGCACGCCGTGTGCCTCGACATCCCGGGCGTCGAGGCGGTCGGGCACACGCATCCGGTGTCGGTGAACGCGCTGCTCTGTTCCCCGCGCGCGTCGCTGCTGGTGGAGGGGTCGCTGTTCCCCGACCAGATCGTGGTTCTCGGCACCGATCCGCTTCTGGTGCCGTACGTCGACCCGGGTCTCACACTCGCCCGGGTGGTGCGACGGACGCTCCACGACCGTATCGCCGAGACGGGCGCGGCCCCGAAGGTGCTGTACCTGCAGAACCACGGCATGTTCGCCCTCGGCGCGGACACCGCCGAAGTGCTGCGGATCACCGAGATGGCGGTGAAAGTGGCGGACGTCATCCTCGGGTCCCTCGCCGCTGGCGGCCCCACCTTCCTCGACGCCGCCGACGTGGCGCGCATCGACACCCGTCCCGACGAGCTCCTGCGTCGGGCGGCGCTGCGTCGAGCGGCGACCCCTGACCTGCCCGACCCGCCCGACCCCACCCTGGATGGAGCGACCCCCCGATGACCGCCACGAACGCGCACGACGCCTCCGCTGCTACCGCGACATCCGCCGCACCCACCGATCTGCCGGGGCGAATGCGCGGCCGGGTGGCCCTGATCACCGGGGCGAGTTCGGGCATCGGGCGCTCGTATGCCCACGCGCTGTCGGCCGAAGGGGCGCAGCTCGTGCTCGTGGGTCGCTCGGAGGAGCGGCTCCGGCAGGTGGCCGACGCCCTCCCGTCGCCGGCGCGGTTCGTCGCCGGTGATGTTGCCGATTTCTCCGTGTCGGAGGAGGCCGTTCGCGTGGCGCTCGCCGAGTTCTGCCGGCTCGACGATGTGCTCGCGAACGCGGGTCTCTACACCGGCGGCGACTTCGTCGACACCGATCCGGCCACCATCGAACAACTGGTGTCGGTGAACGTGTTCGGAGCCATGGCCACCGTGCGCGCCGCAGTGCCGCACCTCATCGCGGCGGGTACCGGTGACGTGCTGGTGACGAGCTCGGTCTCTGGCCACCAGGACATCCATTGGGAGCCCGTCTACTCCGCCACGAAACACGCGATGCAGTCGTTCGTGCACACGCTCCGGCGACAGCTCGTGGGCACCGGGGTGCGGGCTGGTGCCGTGGCGCCCGGCGTGGTGCTGAACGAGCTGTGGGGATTCGCGGAGGGTGCCGACGGCGTCAACCAGAAGGTCGGCGATCGCACGGGCATCCGGTCGGAGGATGTCGCCGACGCGGTGCTCTACATGCTCACCCGTCCGCGGCACGTCACCATTCGCGATCTCGTGATCTTGCCGACCGATCAGGAGATCTGAGCCGTGCGCCCCACATCCGCCAGAATCGCCACCGCCACCGCCACCGCCACCGCCACCGCCACCGCCGCCACTGCCACCACCGCGATCGCCACGCTCACGAAGGAGACCCCATGTTCGACGACTTGACCGGCCGCACCGCGGTCGTCACCGGCGGAGCCCGCGGGCTCGGCTACTCGCTGGCGAGCGCGTTGGCGGGGCAGGGCGTGAACGTCGCCCTGCTCGACCTGCTGCCGATCGTCGAGCAGTCGGCTGAGCGACTCGCAGCGGATTCGGGGGTGCAGACCCGCGGCTACGTGGTCGACGTGACCGACGCTGCTGCCGTCGACGCCGCGTTCGCGAGGGCCGAGCACGAGCTCGGCACCGCGTCGCTCCTCGTGACCGCGGCGGGCATCACGATCTGGGGCGACAGCGTCGACGTGCCGGCCGAGACGTGGCGCAAGGTGCTCTCGGTGAACCTCGACGGCACCTTCTTCGCGGCTCAGTCGTTCGGCCGCCGGGCGCTGGCCGCGGGTCGGCCGGCCTCCGCGGTGTTCATCTCGTCGATGTCGGCGTTCATCGTGAACCAGCCGCAGTTCCAAGCCTCCTATAACGCGTCGAAGGCGGCCGTCAGCCACCTCGCGTCGTCGCTCGCCGTGGAGTGGGCGCCCGCGGGCATCCGGGTGAACGCGATCGCGCCGGGTTACTTCCTCTCCGACATGACGCGGGAGTTCACCGAAGCGAATCCCGACCTGGCGGCGCAGTGGATCAGCACGATCCCGGCGGGCCGGATGGGGGAGCCCGAAGACCTGCACGGGCTGGCGCTCTACCTCGCGTCGGATGTCTCGTCGTACCTCACCGGGCAGAGCATCGTGATCGACGGCGGCTACACGGCCGTCTGACCCGGCACCAGCCCGACTGGCGCGTTTTCGGGAGGAGCTGCGTGACACGACGCCCGTATTTGGGCGTCGGTTCACGCTGCTCCTCCCGAAACCGATGCGCCTCGGGCAAACGCGAGCTGAGCGGTCGAAAAAAAGGCATGACATCGATGACATGGGTGTGTTAGTGTCGCCATGACATCGATGACATGACCAAGGGAGCTCACGTGACAAGCACGATCGTCGCCGGCCTCGACCTCGGCAGCACCGGCGTGAAGATCCTCGTCGCCGACGACGCGGGCGCCGAGGTGCTCATCCGTCAGCTCCCCACCCCGTGGCGATCCGGAGCGGGCGGCACCACCACCATGCACGCCGCCGACCTCCTCGCCACCGTGCACGCGCTGCTCGCCCTCGCCGCCGAGGGGCTCGCCGACCTCCGTGGCCCGGAAGCGCGCATCGACGCCATCGCCGTGTCGGGCATGGGGGAGTCGGGCATCGTGCTCGGCCCCGACGGCGCCCCGATCTCGCCGGCCATCGCGTGGTTCGACCCGCGCGGCTCCGAGCAGGTGGAGGCGCTGCCCGCGAGCATCCGCAGCTCCTTCGCCGGCCGCACCGGGCTGCCGCTCGGCGTGCAGGTCTCCGCGATCAAGCTGCTGCACCTGCGCGACAACGGTCTCGAGCTGTGCGGCGCCCAATGGCTGAACCTGCCCGAGTTCGTCGTGGCGAGTCTCGGAGGGCGGGCGGCCGCGGAGTACTCCCTGAGCTCTCGCACCGGCCTCCTCGACCAGGACACCGGCGCGCCCTGGCCCGAGCTGATGGCCCACCTCGGCGTGACCGACGACTTCCTGCCCCCTTTCGTCGACGCCGGCACACCCCTCGGCGAGGCCTGCGCCGCCGGTCTCCCGGCCTCCGTCGCCGGCGCCCGGCTGACGGTGGCCGGCCACGACCACCTCGTCTCCGCCGTGTCGACCGGGGAGTTCGCGGACGACCGCTACCACGTCTCCATGGGCACGGCCGAAGTTCTGCTGCGGGTGCTGGACGCACCGCTCCCGTTCGACGCCCGCGACCGCCTGGCCGAGCACTTCATCAACTGCGTGCGGCACGTCGTGCCCGACCGCTGGGTGCTCGTCGCGGGCGTGAAGACCGGGCTGCTCATGCGCCGCACCTTGCACCTCGTGGGTGTGAACGACCGCGCCGGACGCGACGCCCTCGACGCCGCCGTGATGGAGCAGCCCTTCGAGGGCACGCTGCAATCAGGCGACGTCGACGTGGCCGGCGCCCGCAACGACGACGGCGTGCTGCGCCTCTCCATGCACGCCGACGGTGCGGGCCCCGCCGACCTCTTCAGCGCGGTGCTCCGGCACGGCAACGACGAGATCGCCGTTCTCATCGACGCGATGGACCGCGAGGTGCCGCCCGCGACATCCGCTCTGCTCACCGGCGGCTGGGCGGGCATGCGCTCCGTTCGCCGAGCCCGCGAACAGGTGCTGCCGAACGTGCGCGTCTCCGACCGCTCGCAAGACACCGCCTACGGCGCCGCGCTCTTCGCCGGCCGCCTGCTCACCCCGATCCTGTCCCACCCCCTCACCAAGGAGAACCTCCCGTGAACGAACTCACCTCTCTCGAACGCCGCGCCATGGCCAAGATCTCGACGCCCGGCGGCGGCATGCTCATCGTCGCCGCCGACCAGCGCAACGGCATGAAGGCCGTCATGAAAGACGCCCCCGGCGGCGCCGACTCCATCACCGTCGACGGACTGGCCGACGCCAAGTCCGACCTGTTGCGCCACCTCGGAAACGCAGCTCCCGCCATCCTGCTCGACCCCGAGGTGGCCCTGCCCCGCGTGGTCGACGACGGCACCCTCGGCCGTGACACCGGCCTCGTGGTCGGCATGGACGCCTCCGGTTTCGCCACCGAGAACGGCCTCAAGCGCACCCGCTACGTCGAGGGCATGAGCGCGCGCAAGGTGCGCGACCTCGGAGGCGACGCCGCGAAGATGCTCTGGTACCTGCGCGCCGACCGTCGCGACGAGGAGGCCGTCGTGCTCGACGACATCGCGCGTCTCGTGAAGGAGTGCGAGGCCGAGGGCGTGCTGCTCATCGTCGAGATCCTCACCTACCAGCTCGACGGCGAGACCGACGAGGAGTACGCCGCGGTCTTCCCCTCGCTCATCGAGGGTGCCGCCGAGCTCTCCGTGGCTGCCGGTGCGAAGGTGCTGAAGCTGCAGTACGCCGGATCGGCCGACGGATGCTCCGCCGTCACCGCCGCTGCCCAGGGCGTTCCGTGGGCGGTGCTGTCGGCAGGTGTCGACCACGAGACCTTCGTGGTGCAGGTGCGCACCGCCGTCGAGTGCGGCGCCCGTGGCGCCATGGCCGGCCGCTCGCTCTGGAAAGACAGCCTCTCCATCTCGTCCGAGACCCGCGAAGACCGCCTCACCGGCCTCGCGCTGCCGCGCCTGCTCGAACTCGAAGCCGTGATCGACGGCGTGCTCGCCGGACCGGTCGGGGCTTCACGCCGGTAGTCGCGTCGTAGACTCTCACGGGCGGCGACGGATGCGTGTCGTCGCCCGCGGGAGACGGCGCGACCGAGCTGGGACCGCGCCGAAACAGCACGGACGGAGCGCGAGTGGCGACGATGCAAGACGTGGCCCAACGGGCCGGCGTCAGTGCCAAGACCGTCTCGCGCGTCTTCAACGACGACCCGCACGTGCTCCCCGAGACCCGCACCCGGGTCGAGGAGGCGATGCGCAGCCTCAACTACGTGCCGAACGTGCTGGCACGCACCTTCCGGGCCGGGCGGTCGACGAGCGTCGGCGTCGCCGTGCCCGACGTGGTCGACCCGTTCTTCGCCGCCATCGTGCGGGCGGTCGAGCGGGTCTGCTCGGCGAGCGGCATCACCACGCTCGTGGCGAGCATCGGCGACGATCCCGCACGGGAGCGCCCCGTGCTCGAGGCGCTGCTGCGCACGCAGTTGATGGGGCTCATCCTCGCCCCGGTGGCGGCCGACCACGCCTGGCTCGCCCCGTGGACGGAACACACCCCGATCGAGTTCGTCGACCGGGCGCCGGTCGATCTCGACGCCGACTCGTTCGTCGAAGACGACCGCCACGGCTCCTACCTGGCCACCCATCACCTGCTGCAGCACGGGCACCGCCGGGTCGCCTTCCTCGGCGACCAAACGCATCCGCCGAGCACCCGACGTCGTCTCGACGGCTACACCGAGGCGTTGGCCGATGCCGGGCTGCCGCTCGACGAACAGCTGATCGCCTTCGACGCCGGCAGCGACGACGGCGCCGGCCGTGAACTCGAGCGCCTGGCGCGGCTGGCCGATCCGCCCACGGCCGCGTTCTCGTCGAACGCGCGGGTCACCATGCACTCCTTCACCGGACTGAAGACCGCGGGGCTGGCGTTCGTCGGCTTCGGTGACTTTCCGATGGCCGACCGGCTCACCCCGGCCGTCAGCGTCATCGATCAAGATCCGGCCCGACTCGGGCAACTCGCCGCCACGCGGGCACTGCAGCGGTTCAACGCTCCGGATGCCCGCTACGAGCACTCGACGGTCGTGCCGGTCGGGCTGACGGTGCGGGATTCCTGCGGGCTGCACTGAATCGGCGGCCCTTGTAACCCTCGCGCCACCTCGCTAGCCTCCCTATAACGGCACTCAGTGCCGAAACGAGCGGCGTTGCTCGATCTTCCATCGGGCGAGCCCTCGTGCTGTCGAGGACGTTCGAGGAAGGGATACGCAATGGGAAAGCTGGAGGGCAAAGTCGCCTTCATCACCGGTGCTGCTCGCGGGCAGGGCCGGAGTCACGCCATCCGTCTCGCGCAGGAGGGCGCGAACATCATCGCCGTCGACATCTGCGAGCAGATCGATTCGGTGCCGTATCCGATGGCCACCCCGGCCGATCTCGACGAGACCGTGGCGCAGGTCGAGGCGCTCGACCGCCGGATCGTGGCGGTGCAGGCCGACGTGCGCGATCGTGCCGCACTCGACGCCGCCGTGGCGAAGGGCATCGCCGAACTCGGGCCGGTCGACATCATCCTGGCCAACGCCGGCATCGCCCCGATGGGCGGAGACAAAGCCGACGACGCGCGGGCGTTCCGCGACGTGATCGAGGTGAACCTCGTCGGCGTCGCCAACACGGTGCAAGCGGCGGTGCCGTCGATGATCGAGAAGGGGGAGGGCGGCGCGATCGTGCTCACCAGCTCCACGCAGGGCCTCAGCGGCGCAGGCGGCGACGGCAGCGGAGGCGGCTCCGGCTACGCGGCTGCGAAGCACGGCGTCGTGGGTCTCATGCACACCTACACGAACTGGCTGGCGAAATACAGCATCCGGGTGAACACCGTGCATCCGACCGGGGTCAACACGCCCATGGTGGTGAACGACGCGATGCAGGCGTTCCTGCAGGCGAATCCGGGCATGGGGGCGGCCATGGCGAACCTCTTGCCGGTGCCGATGATCGAGGCCGTCGACATCTCCAATGCCATCGCCTGGCTGGTCAGCGACGAAGCCCGATACGTGACCGGCGTGGCGTTGCCGGTGGACGCCGGGTTCCTCGCGCGGTAAGACTGGGTTAACGGATGGATGCGTGCCGACCCTGGTGCGCATCCGTTCCGGCCCCGTTTCGCACGGGGTCGACCCGAACCGGCAGCGTCGCCGGGGCAAGAAGCGAGGAAACACATGCGCGGAACAAAGGGGTTCCCGAAAACAGGTGGACGAACGGATGCGCCCGGTGCGGCAGCGGAGTCCCGCACGACAACCGACACCGGCTCGGACAACCGGAGCGGCTGGTTCGTCTTGCACGGTGCGGCCGCGTCGGCAGTGGCGGCCCTGCTCTCCTATCAGCTGGCCGTGATGCTGGTCGCCGACGGTGCGGCGAACGCCCGGCCGTCGGTGAACTTCGCGGGCCTGGTGGTGGGCCTCTGCGCGGGTGTGTGGACCGCGCTCGTCGCCCTGCTCGCCTGGCCGGTGCTGAACGGGCAGGCGAGGCGGCGGGCGCAACGGCACGTTGTCGATGCGGGGTCGCCGGTGCGCGCCCTCCGTCGCCGCGGATTCTCGGTGCTGCACATCGTGGCCATCGGCACGGCCGTTCCGTGGATCGTGCTCTCTCTGCTGCTCGGATCGTGGCAGGGCACGACCATCACCATCGTGGTGGCCGCCGCTGCGGGCGCCGCCGGCGGCTTCGGCGCGGCGCGGCGCGTGTGGCGACCGAATCGGATGGAGACGCCGCGGAGGCGCGTGCCGGCCTCGGCCGGCATCGGCCCGGCTCTCGAGCACCTGCCGGCGGCGGGGGCGGATCGCTCTCCTTTGGCCTTCCGGGCACCGGGTGCACGGCCGCCGGGCGCTTCCGATGATGTGGATTCGTTATCGGCGAGCAGTGTCGATCGGCGTCGCGGCCCGTCATACTGACGACTGATCGGATCGTTCCTCGTTCCCGATTCTCGCTCCGACACTCGACACTCGTTCCGGCACTCACACTCGACACTCGACAGGAGGGCTCATGCGCTCGACTTCCGCAGCTGCCGTGCTCGCCTCCCTCGTCGCGGTCGTGCTGACCGGATGCGCGGAGTCGTCCTCGCCGTCCTCTCCCGCTTCCACTGCCACGGCCGGTGCGACGACCGGCCCGGGTGCCGGGACGCCGGCGCCGTTCGCAAGTGATGAGCCTGCGCATCCGCTCACGGCGGTGACCACCCTCGTGATCCGGCCCGACCAGCTCGAACTGGCCGGGGCATCCGGTGACCTGCTCGCCGAGTTCTCCTACGACGACGACGTGGTGTCGGTGGTCGAGGCTCTCGCGGTGGTGTTCGGCGGACAGCCCGAGGAGGTGCCGTTCGAGGGGAGTCTCGAGACGCATCCAGGGGTCGAATACCGCTGGGATGGATTCAGCGTGGTCGACGACGAACGCCCCGCGAACCCGGCCGACGGTCAGGGCCACGAGTTCTCGGTGGTGGCGACCGCGCCCGCGGTGGCCGACGACGTGTCGGTGACGACGGCGCCGGGCTTCGTGGTGGGTCAGGATCTCGGCACCGTTCTCGAAAGCGAAGGCACAGTGATCGGTGCCTTCCCCTACGAGGTGGCGGTGGAGTTCGGGGCGAGTCGGGGCCCCGACGAGCCGGCCTTCGAGGCGCCGAACGCCTACGCGGTGGTGCTCTACTCCGACGAGTCGCTCGGATCGGTGCTGCGCGTGGTGGCGCCGATCAACATGGGCATGGCGCGGGTCTGAGGCTCAGCCGGGCGTCGTACGCACCCGTCGGGCGTCGCGCCTCGCGCGCATGCCGCGCGCGCCTCGCATGCCTCGCCGCTCAGTCGCGGCCGTCGTGCCCGTCTCCGGCGGGTGGGCGCATGAAGGGGCTGAGGTCGCGGCCGCGCCAGGTCATCGTGCCGCGGGAGCGGGCCTGGTCGAGGTCGTCGGTGGCCGTGCCGAGGAGCTCGTCGAGCTCGGCGTCCGGGTCTCGACGGTCACGACGGTCATGGCGGTCGTGCTCGTCGCGCCCACCTCCGTCTCGCCTGTCGCGCTCGGAGGCCCGGCCGACCCGGATGCCTCCGTGGCGATTGACCGTGCTCGCCACGACGGCCAGCACGGCGATGAGCAGGGAGGCGATCATCACACTCGGGGCAAGGAATCCGGCGATCTGCGCGGCGAGCGCCAGGGGCGAGTAGGAGCATCCGTTCTCGTCGCAATCGGCGCCGAAGGCGAGCTGTGCAATGGGCAGCGAGTAGAACACGGCGGCTGCGGCGCAGAACGTGAAGAGCACGCCGGCGAACGTCCACAGGGCCTGAGCCGGAGCGAGGACGGGTGCGGGGGAGTCGGCGTGTGCAGGTTCGGTGGTCACGGTCGCCTCCGGGCGTGGGTCGGAATCGAGGTCGGGAGCGGCCCTGGGCCGAAAGGCGGTCGTGAGCAGGCTCAGCCCGATGGCGAAGGTGCCGGCCGCGGCGAAGGGTGCCCCGACGATTCGGCCCAGCGACGCGATCACGTAGAGCAGGTCGTTGCCTGAGCGGCAGTCGCCGGCGCTGGTGCAGGTCATGCTGTGGGGAATGAGAATTGTGCCGAGGAGCGCGAGGATGCCCAGCACGATCCCCGCGACGCCCACGATGCGCAGGGGGAGGGTGGCGCGCCCGATCGGTTCCACGTGTCGCCCCCCGATCCGCTGACGGGCAGTCGTCGCCCGGTCGCATCGAGATTAGTCCTTTCGCAATGGGACTCCCACTCCCATGTTGCATCACGAACTGCTAGCGTTGATAGCGTTCCGGGGAACGAAGGAGTGCCATGGCTGCGATCATCGTTCGCAATCTCGACGACGAGGTGCGTCGCCGTATCAAGGAGCGCGCAACCGCCAACAACCGCTCCATGGAGGCGGAGGCGCGCGCGATCCTGACCTCGGCCGTCTCGCAGAACCGGTTCGTCGATGCCTGGTTGTCGCTGACCGACCAGTTACGGTCCGACGCGAACGGAGTGCCAGAACTCGATCTTCCCGCGCGCTCTCTTCCGCGCGACCTCGACCTCTCGTGATCGTCCTCGACACGAACGTTCTGTCGGAGCCGCTACGGCCGAGGCCGTCGCCGGCCGTGCTCGACTGGCTCGCCGCCCTCGACGAGCCGGCAGCCATCACGGCGGTGAGTGTCGGCGAGATTCTCTGCGGCGCCCGTTTTCTCCCCAATGGGCGTCGTCGTGCTGAGCTCATCGAGGGAATCGAATCGATCGTGCGAGCCTTTCGGCACGACATCCTGCCCTACGGCGAAGCCTCGGCGCGGGCGTATGCCGAGCTGTCGGAAAAGCGGCGCGGCGCGGGCCGTGCCCTCAGCGTCGAAGACGGGATGATCGCCGCGATCTGCCGCACCCACGGCGCGACGCTCGCCACCCGGAACGAGCGGGATTTCGACGACCTCGGGATCGACATCGTCAACCCGTGGGCGCTTTGAGTTGACGCGAACGCCGGCGCCGGCGGATCAGTGCGGCGCCGTGGCCGGGGCGACGATCACGACGTCGGCCCCGGGCCAGCGCGACGCGAAGAAGTGCACCGCATCCTGCACCCGGGCGGGCTCGCGGGAGTCGTCGACGAGGGCGATGACGTCGACGCAACCGAAGTTCTCCTCGATCTGCCAGAGCGCGTCGGTGAGCGACAGGATGCTCGGCTCACGGATCTCGGCCGACAGCACCGCATCGCCCCACTCGTTGACGAGCATCGCGAACGAGCTGACGTCGGGCGAGAGCAGGGCCACCTGGCGTCCGTCGCGCAGCAGCGGTTCGGCGAGTTCTCGAGCTGTCTCGTTGTCGTCGCTCACGATGCACCACACCTGTGCCATGTCGAACCTCCACGCTTCACGCTCTCCGGCCGGCTCCCTGCCGGTTCCTCCATCGTCGCGTGCGGCCCGAGCGTGCGAATCCTCCTAAAGGTGGAGATCCGTCGCCCCAGCAACCCCATCCGCGGTACCCAGGTGCCACGAGCGCAAGCGGTCACTTCACCGGGATCGCCGCCACCGCCTCGATCTCGACCAGGACGCCGGGGCGCGACATCACCACGGAGACCACGGTGACCGCGGTGCGCTCGGTCCAGACAGCGGCGCTCGCCGCATAGGCCTCGTTCGGGTCGACGCCGCTGGTGAGGTAGATCGTGAGCTTGGCGACGTGTTCTGGGCCCGTGCCTGCCTCGGCCAGCACCGCGAGCACGTTCCGCAGCGCCTGCTCGGTCTGCGCTCGGAGCCCCTTCAGTAGGGTGCCGTCGCTGTCGATGCCGTTCTGGCCGCCGACGTAGAGGGTCGGCCCGGCCGGAATGATCATGCCCTGCGCGAAGACGGGGCTCTGCGGAATCGACGGCGGGTCGATGGAGGTGAGGTGCGTGCTCATGGGGTGTCCCTTCGTCTCGATGCCCCGAGTATGGCGCGCACCACCGACATCCGTCCAGACACGACGAAGGGGCCGGGCACCTGAGTGCCCGGCCCCCGAGGGAGTGCTTATTGTGGGAGTGCTTACGCCGCTTGGGCGAAGACCTCGGCATCGGCCGTGACCGACAGCGACCCGGAAGCCGCGTCGACCGTGACCGCACCGCCGTCGACGAGCGAACCCGTCACCAGCAGATCGGCGATCGCGTCGTCGACGTTGCGCTGGATCACCCGACGCAACGGCCGCGCACCGTACTCCGGCTCGTACCCGTTCGAAGCCATCCAGTCGATCGCCGCATCCGTCACCGTCAGCGTGATCTCGTGTGCGTCGAGCCGAGCGCGGGTGGCGCCCAGCAGCAGCGAGACGATCTCACGCAGCTGCGCCTTCTCGAGCTTCCTGAACAGCACGATCTCGTCGATCCGGTTCAGGAACTCGGGCCGCATGGCCTCACGGAGCTTGCCCATCACGCGGTCGCGCAGAGCCTTGTCCGATCCGAAACCGTTGCCGTCCGAGCCGTCGGCCGAGGCCGCCACGAATCCCATGGCCCCCGACCGCGAGGCCAGGAACTCCGACCCCAGGTTCGAGGTCATGATGACGACCGTGTTGCGGAAGTCGACCGTGCGACCCTGACCGTCGGTCAGGCGTCCGTCGTCCAGCACCTGCAGAAGCAGGTTGAAGACATCCGGGTGCGCCTTCTCGATCTCGTCGAACAGCACCACCGAGTAGGGGTTGCGACGAACGCGCTCGGTCAGCTGACCGGCCTCGTCGTAGCCGACGTATCCGGGAGGGGCACCGACCAGACGGGACACCGTGTGGCGCTCGCCGAACTCTGACATGTCGAAACGTATCATGTTCGACGCCGACCCGAACAGCGAGGCCGCGAGGGTCTTCGCCAGCTCGGTCTTGCCGACACCCGTGGGCCCCAGGAAGAGGAACGAACCGATCGGCCGGTGCGCGTCGCCCATGCCCGTGCGGTTGCGGCGCACGGCCTTGGCCACGACGGTCACGGCGTCGTCTTGCCCGACCACGTGCTCGTGCAGCTCGCCCTCGAGGGCGGCCAGACGCTCACGGTCGACCTCGCCGATGCGTGACACCGGGATGCCGGTGGCCCGCGAGATCACCGCAGCGATCTCGGCTTCGTCGACGACGGCATCCAGATCGACTCCACCGGCGGCGCGCTCAGAAGCCACACGACGCGAGACCGTGGTGGCCTCGGCCAGCTGCTGCTGCACGTCTTCGATCTCGTCACGGATGCGCGACGCCTCCTCGTAGTGCTCGGCCGAGACGGCGGCGTTCTTCGCGCTCTCGAGCGAAGCCAGGTCGGCCTGCAGAGCGGAGATGTCGACGACCGTCGGGATCTTGCCGAGCGAGAGACGCAGTCGCGCACCCGCCTGGTCGATCAGGTCGATGGCCTTGTCGGGCAGGAAGCGATCGCTCACGTACCGGGCCGACAGCTCGACCGCAGCGGTCAGCGCGGCGTCGGTGTAGGAGACACCGTGGTGCTCCTCGTAGGCGGGGCGGAGACCCTGCAGGATGAGCACCGAATCGGCCTCCGACGGCTCACCGACGGTCACGGGAGAGAAGCGACGCTCCAGCGCCGGGTCCTTCTCGATGCCGCGGTACTCCTTCAGCGTCGTGGCGCCCACGAGGTGCAGGTCGCCGCGGGCGAGGCGGGGCTTCAGGATGTTTCCGGCATCCATTCCGCCCTCGCCCGAACCTCCGGCGCCGACGACGGTGTGGATCTCGTCGATGAACACGATGATCTCGTTCTTGTGGGCCGAGATCTCGTCCATCAGGTTGGTGAGGCGCTCTTCGAAGTCACCGCGGAAGCGGGTTCCGGCCAGCATGGCGGGCAGGTCGAGCGAGACGACGCGCTTGTCGCGCAGCTGCTCGGGCACGACGCCGTCGACGATCGCCTGGGCGATGCCGTCGACGATCGCGGTCTTGCCGACGCCCGCCTCGCCCACCAGAACAGGGTTGTTCTTGGTGCGGCGAGAGAGGATCTCGATGGTCTGCTCGATCTCGTCGAGGCGGCCGATCACCGGGTCGAGCTCGCCGTTACGGGCCAGCTCGGTCAGGTCGGTGCCGAACTTGTCGAGCGTCGGGGTCTCGGATGCGTCTTCTGTCGCTCCGTTGGCCGTCTGGGTCGGGTCGCCGTTGGTGGCGCCGTCGGGGCTTGCGTTCACGTTCTGGCGCATCCCTTCCTGAAGGGCGTCGGGGGTGACGCCCGCCTGGGCCAGAACCTGGCCGGCGGGGGAGTCCTGGTTGATCACGAGCGCGAAGAAGAGGTGCTCGGGGTCGATGTAGGTCGAACCGGCGGCGCGAGCCACCTGGTAGGCGTGGAAGAGCGCGCGCTGGGCCGACTGTGTCAGCGCCGGCTGGGTGATGCGCTCGCTGCTGTTCGCGGGGAGTCGCTGTTCGGCGGCCGCGGCGATCTTGGCCGGGTCGGCGCCGACACCGCGGATGGCGTCGGAAGCGGGCTGCTGCGGCGCGACGGTGCGCAGGATGTGGAGGGCGTCGAGCTCGCGGTGTCCGTGCTGGATCGCGTACTGTCCGGCCTCGGCCAGCAGTTCCTGGGTGCGCCGGCTGATGAGCTTGCTCAGGTCGATCGAGCGCCCGGCGCGGGCGGCGCGCTCGCCTTCGAGGTAGCGGGCCAGGAACTCGTCGAACGAGTTGCTGCCGCCCTCGGCGTTGTTACCCTCGGTGGGGTTGAAGTTCTCGGGCACGAAACCTCCTGGGTTGTCAAACTTGAGTGCCTTACGCTCAAGTTCAACGCTCAGGGGGCTCTGGTATTCCCGCTCACGGCTTGCGAACCTGGCAGTTCCCCGACTGCCGCGCCGGCCTACGGAATCAGCACCAGTTTGCCGCCAGGGTGCTGCCCCTTCAGCTCCGCAAGGGCCGCCCGGGCCTCCGACAGCGGGTAACTTCGGGCGATCGGTACGACGAGCTCACCGCGAGCGGCGAGGTCGATGAGCCGCGCCCGAACGCCGTCGCGGAACGCGAGGCTCGCCGGCATCGACCCTCCGATGGCGTGGAACCCGTCTGCAGCGGCCCGGCCTGCAGCCGCGATCGTGACGATCCGTCCGCGGTCGCTCACGAGCGCGAGCGAGGTGTCGACCGCTTCGGCGGTGCCCACGGTGTCGAGGGCCGCGTCGATACCGCCGGGCGCGGCATCCTGAACCCGCTGTTCGAGGCCTGGGCCGTAGGTGACGGGTTCGCCGCCGAACCGGCCCACCAGGTCGAAGTTGGCGACGCTCGCGGTGCCGATGACGTGGGCGCCGAGCAGAGCGGCCTGCTGCAGCACGCTGACGCCGACCGCTCCGGATGCGCCGTGTACGAGCACGGTGTCACCCGCTTTCACGCCGGTGACGTGCAGCATCTCGGCCGCGGTCGTTCCGACGAGCAGGAGGCAGGCGGCGTCGGCGAAGGGCAGCGACGCGGGCTTCGCGAACACGTCGGACGCGCGCACGGTGAGCTCGGTGGCGTAGGCGCCCTGCACCCGGAACGCCAGCACCTCGTCGCCCACGGCACCGCCGCCGGAGGCGATCTCGGTGTCGGGGCCCAGCGCGGAGATGACGCCGGAGCACTCGTAGCCCACGGGCATCGGCAGCAGGCTGCGGTCGTCGCCGTAGGCCACGCGCTTGTAGTCGGCCGGATTCATACCGGCGGCTCTGACCTCGATGGTCACTTCGCCCTTACCCGGCGCCGGAACCTCGGCGTCGATCTCGGCGAAGACGTCGAGGTCTCCGTAGTCTTCTGCAACCCATCTGCGTGCCATGGGTCAACGCTACGCCTGCTTCTAGGGCGGAAGGCAGGTCTCACATGCGCCGTGCGGCGGTGCGTGCGTAGCGCTCAGCGAGCTCGCCGAAGGCGGCCGTCAGCTCGGGCGGACCGACGACGTCGATGCCCGTGTCGAACCGGCCGAGCGAGGCGGCCAGAGCGATCCACGACCAGGAGCCGACCTCGAGGCTGCATCGATCGGGCCCCAGATCTTCGACGATCCCGTCGCCGGCGAACGGGAGAACGGCGCTCGCCGGAAGGCCGAGCTCGACCTTGCCCGTGCACGGCCACCGGTCACGGGTGTCCGACCCCTTGAAGCGGGCGGAAACATACTCCCGCACGTCGCCGCCCGGCACCTCCCGCGGTGCGAAGCGGGGCCCGGTCGGGATGCGGGGGCGGATGCGGTCGGCTCGAAAGATGCGCCAGTTGTCGTGGTCGAGATCCCAGGCCACCAGGTACCAGCGTCCGCGGGAGGTGACGAGGTGGTGCGGCTCCACGCGGCGTGGTGGTGGGGTGGTGTCGGGCTCGTGGCCAGGGCCACTGACCGGCGCGCGGTTCGCGTAGTCGAACCGCAGCACCTCACGGGCCCGAACCGCCGTCGACACCGCGACGAGCACATCCGGAGCCACCTGCTCGGTGCCCCCGCCACCCGCGTGCCCGTCGGGGATCGTCGTGAACTCGAGCGATTGCAGCCGGTTGCGTAATCGTGGGGGCATCACTTGCCGCACGGTGGTCAATGCCCGGAGTGCCGCCTCCTCGATGCCCGCGCCGGTGGCGGAAGCGCCTTGCAGTGCGACGGCGAGGGCGATGGCCTGGTCGTCGTCGAACAGCAGGGGTGGTAGTTCGCTGCCCGCGTCGAGTCGGTAGCCGCCGTCGGGCCCCATCGTCGCCTGGATGCGGTAGCCCATCTCCCGCAATCGTTCGACGTCGCGGCGCACGGTTCGGTGACTGATCTCCAGGCGTTCGGCGAGAAGCGCGCCCGGCCAGTCGCGGCGGGTCTGCAGCAGTGAGAGCAGATTCAGCAGTCGCGAGGTGGTGGAGGGCATGTCCTGATCCTAGTTTCAGTCGAGGACCAAAGTCGTCCTACACCACTGCGAGAGTGGATGTCGCGGGCACGAGTCCGGCATCCACTCCTCTTCCATCCATCCCTCACTAGGAGCAGTCATGAGCATCAAGGCAACCACCCACCTCAACTTCCGCGGTGATGCCCGCGCGGCGCTGGAGTTCTACCAGTCGGTCTTCGGAGGCGAGGTCACCATCGCCACCTACGGCGACTTCGGCATGCCCGCGGAGGTGCCGGGAGCGCAGAACGTCGTGTTCGGTCAGGTCGAGAGCGCCGAGGGCTTCCGGGTGATGGCGTACGACATCCCCGGGCCGGCAGCGGCGTCGGCGTCGGCAGCGGCAGCGTCGTCGACGGATGTCGCAGGCTCGACCTCTCGCGAGAACGGTGTCACCCTTACCGACCAGCCATTCTTCGTGTCGGTGCGGGGCGAGGCGCTCGACGAGGTGCAGCGCTACTGGGCAGCCCTCTCCGAGGGGGCGACGATCGTCGAGCCCTTGGCCGCGTCGGCCTGGAGCCCCGGCTTCGGCATGCTCACCGACCGCTTCGGGGTGACGTGGATTCTCGATGTCGCGGTCGTGTACGCCCCGGCGTGACGGCGCCCGTCGTAGGGTCGAGAGCAGCACCCTGACGAGACGGAGCACCCGATGAGCAGCGCACTCGACGATCCCACACAGCGTCCGCAGACCCTTCAGCGGCCGAGCGGAGGTGTCGGCGCCCTCGCGATCATCTCGCTGATCGCGGGGATCGCCGCCGTCGTGCTGCTCGCGGTCGGCATCCCGACTTGGATTCCGCTGTGGTTCGCCGTGATCGGGCTGTTCCTCGGCATGGTCTCGGTGCTCCGCTCGCGCCCCTCTGCTGCGCGGTGGGTGAGCACGGTCGCGATCGCGGCATCCGTGGTGCCGTTCATTCTGCTGTTCTTCTTCGTCGCGACCTGAGGTTCGCGTCAGGCGGGCCGGGCCTAGGGCGGGTCGGCTTCGCCCTCCCAGAAGTTCCATCGATAGCCCCACGGATCGATCACCGTGAACGTCGTCGGCCCGTAGGGTTGTTTGGAGGGCGGATCCCCCGCGGCGGTCGGTTCGGCGGCTCGGACGCGTTCGTAGTGCGCCCGGATGTCGTCGACGTGGACGATCAGCAGTGCCCCACCCCCTTCGTCGGCCGCGGGCGCCCGACCCGACACGGAGACGCGACTGTCGCCCACGTGGATGTCGGCCTCCTTCGTCTGAGCGCCGCCCATCCGCCACCGCGTCGAAGGCCCGAATCCGAGCACCCGTTCAAGCCAGTCGAGGGCGGCGTCGGCATCGGGATAGTAGAGGTAGGGGATGACTTCAGTGAAGGTCATGCCGGTCTCCTTCCTTTCGGACGGCGGGCGGGGGATTGCCTGCCATCGCTTCCCCGCCATTCTGCGCCGGTAAAGTCGGAATGGAACCCTCTGGGGAGCAACGGACATTAGAGGGTATGGGAACGGAATCTCACCGCGAGGCGGCCGACTGGGCCGCGGCCACGGCAGGCGACTCCGCCGCGTTCGGCCGCGTGTTCGACGCGCATCGTGATCGCGTGTTCGGGCAGGCGCTGCGGCTCATCCGTGATCCGCACGACGCCGAAGACGTGACAGCTCTGGTCTTTCTCGAGGCCTGGCGCAAGCGTTCAGCGGTGAGGGTCGTCGACGGGTCGGTGATCGGTTGGCTTCTCGTGACCACCAACCACGTGGTGCGAAACCTGGAGCGCAGCACGAGACGTTATCGGGCGGTGCTGGAGCGCATCCCGAAACCGTCGGTCAGCGATCATCCCGACCCGGCCGAAGCCGTCGGCGACCGCCTCGATCAGAACGTGCGAGACGCCCAGGTGCGCGACGCTTTCTCGCGGCTGACGGAGGCCGACCAGAACGTGATGACGCTCTGCGTGCTCGAGGAACTCACCATGGAGCAGGCTGCGCAGGTGCTCGGTGTGCCCGCGGGCACGGTGAAGTCGCGACTGTCCCGCGCCAAAGCGCGCCTGGCTGTGCAGACGAGCGAGCTGTTCGACGGGCACACGAGCGTCACCGGAGGTGTGAAATGAACGACCGACCTCGATTCGATGAGGCGCGCAGCGCCGCCATCCGTTCCCTGCTGATCGATGCGGTGGAGGAGTCGCCGCGGCGCGATCGCCGTCGTCAGGTGCGCATCGCCGTGGCGGCCGTTCTGGCTGCGCTCGGGCTGGGGCTCGGAGGCACGGCTGTGGCCTTCGCGGTGACCGGCGTCTCACCCTTCGGTGGCGTGGCTGTGATCGCGGCGCCGTCGCAGTCGCCGACCCCGGCGGCACCCGCTTCCACGACGCCGCCGACGGATGCGCCGGCCGGGCCGGTTCCGCATCCGCTCGTCGTCACCGGCGAACCGATCACGCCCCACGACGTTCTCACGCAGCCGGCGGTGACGCCCACCTGGTCGGTGCAGCTGCCGGGCGGGCGCGACATGTGCGAATATCCGCGGGTCTCCGACGTGGCGGAGGGGTACGCCCTCGTTCAGACCGGGCCGACGCAGCCGCCGGAGGACTCGAACTACGACTGCGATCTCGACGCCAGCCGTTTCTCGCTGACGCTGGTCGATACGAGCACCGGTGCAGAGGTGTGGAGCCGGGAGTGGTCGTGGGAGTTCACCTACGGAGATCAGACATCCGCGACTCTGCTCGGAACCTCGGGCCGGGTCTTGGTGTGGGATCCGCGTGGTGGGCCCGGGCCGAAGGAGGTGCTCGATCTCGCGACTGGATCGACTGTCGCATCGGTGGCCGCACCGGAGGGCTTCACGGTGAGAGACCTCTATCCTGTGCCCGGCGATTCGGGTGATGTGTCGTTCGTGGCGCAGAAACAGGATGCGCAGGGGCAACCGACGACGTCGTGGGCGGTGATGAGGGCGAACCCGGGCGACCTGGCGACTCCGCTGTGGTCGGCAGCGTTCGAGGCGGATCAGGCGACGACGCAACCGATCACGAACGCGAGTTCGATGCTGCAGGTGACGCACCAGACAACGGGGCAGCCCGGTCTGGTGGATGTCTATGACGTCGACTCGGGGGCACTCATGGTGGGGTCGACGACCGACCGGAGTTACAGCTACTACGACGGGTTCACCATCCGCGCGTCCGATGCTTTCGACTACCAGAGGGCCCGCACGATCGCCGGCATCGACGACGCGGGGAATGAGATGTGGAGCAGAACCCTCGACTCGGGTTACGCGGTGGCGCCGGTGGTGCAGATCGCCCGGCTGCCGGGCTCCTACAGCCAGCTCGCGTCGGAGGTGCTGTTGGTCGGACCGGGCACCCAGCTCGAGCTCGTCGACGGGGCGACGGGGGAGTCGCGGTGGATCGTCGACGGAGCTGCCTGTAGCCCCGGCAGTGGACTCGATGCGCCGGCGCTCAGCACCTACGGTTTCTGGCTCACCGCTGATGATGTGGTCGTGCAGTTCGACGACGAGGGCGGAAAATGCGGCTTCGATCATGCCTCGGGAGCGGCAGTGGATGTCTCCCAGCGCCCCTCGATGAACTATGGCTCTGATGGAGAGCTCGCCCGCTATCGGCTGGAAGGCGCCTTCGGAACGGGAGGTCTCTACAGCGAGAAGGGGCAGGATGTGCCACCGTCGCCGATGCCGCAGAGCGGAACGGGAACAGCGTTCGACGCGGTGACGGGTGCGTCGTTGTGGAGTGTGCCGGCGTTCTACGACGAGCGCTGGAAGTTCGCCGGCGGTTATCTCGTGGGCTTGTCGCAGGGGCGCGTGTTCGGGATCGGGTGACGCGGGTAGCAGAACGCGTCAACGGAGCGGAGGGGAGATGACGGAACGGTCGAGGTGAGGGTGTCGGCGGTGTGCACCAGTCTTCAGGTCACGGAGAGCGCCCGTCGGCAAGGCGATCCACCCTTCGCGACGAGCCTGCTCGAGCACTCCGGATGCCGGCGGCTCGTACAACCCGAGAGCGGCGCTGCGGGCGGCCAGAGCCGCGATCACGGCGTCGAAGGCGTCTCCGGATACGACCATCAGATCGGCGAATCCGGCGAGGTCGAGCCAGGGCGCCTCTGTGGAAAGCAGGGTGAGAACGCGCCGGCGGGAGTCGGCATCCGTTCGATATCCGCTCGTATCGAAACCCCATAGCCGAAGGGATGCGCCCGGATACACCTCGACCACGCGCCCGGACCCCGACCGATCGACGTCGATGCCCGCTTCACCGAGCCGCGCGAGCAGACCCGCGCAGCGCATGGCGGTCAGCCCGAGCCGGTCGGTGGAGACGCTGAGTGGCCACCGCCCGGTGCTCGCGCGCGCACGGCGATCGGTCTCGCGGTAGGCGAGCGTGCGGCGCCACTCCATGCCGCCGTCGACGGGTGCGCCGTCGCTGCGGCCGGCCGAGTGGGCCGAGACGAATTCCACGAAGGCGTCGGGCCAGCCGAACGCGCAGTCGATGCCGAGCTTGTCCACGCCGGCCACCGTCTCGACGATCGCTGCATCGGCAACACCGAGGCGGAGTTCGACGAGTCGTGCGGCATCCTGAGCCCACTCGATGACGGCGAGCGCTGTTCCCTTGGGTTCGGCGGCGAGATCGACTCCGGCGGTGCGCATGCGCTCACCCTAGCTGCGGCGAGAGCCGGGTTTGAAGTCGGTGGCCGTCGCCCAGGCCGGTCGCGGATCTCTCTCTGTGTCGTCTCGAGCGGAGCGCGACCTGCACGGCAGCTTCTACAGATGTCGCCGAGTTGGTAACGTGAAGAAGTGAGCATGCGACCTCCGACATTCAGCCCCCGATGGAGTCGGCTGGCGATCTGTGCGGGTTCCGTCATCCTGTTCGGGGCACTCGCGGGCTGCACGGCCGAGTCGACGGCCTCGGGTTCCGATGCGGCATCCGTATCGCCGACATCGGGGCCAGCGACTTCGTCGGCCGACGCGGACGCGAATATGGACGCAGTCGCAGACTCAGAAACTCTGCACTACCCAGACGGCGCCTCGGCCGACACCCCCGAGTGCCAGGACGCGTCATCCGCTGTGTTGGCCGCGGTGAACGCGACGATCGACAACCCTCTGCCCGGTGGTGCAGGACGTGTCGACGCTCTCACCGCCGCTCCCGATCCGCAGCACGCGGTCTGGCTGCTGACCGGAGCGATCGCGTCGACGTCGAGGACTGACGGCTACCTGGTGTCGTGGGCGACCACGGGCGACCCCACGCAGGACGCCTTCGATGGAAACCTCCGTTCGGTGGGCAGCCAGACCGCAACCATCTCGTCGGCCCCGGTCCTCCAGTTTCCGGATGTCGATGCGCCGTATGCCTTCCCGGCTGCGGCGCTCGCTTGTGCGGCCGCCCCGGGCCGCGACTCGAGTCGCTGACGTCGGCGGCGAGCTCCAACGAACCGGGCCCCGATGCCGACGGGTGAGGATACGCGGAGCTGATCGCGGCGGTTCCCACGTGGTTCAGCGCACGGCGGCGACCCCAGCACCCGGAACTCACGTTTTCCGAGCAGCTTCAGGATGACCGCGGCCGGGTTGCCGAACGCCCGCAACCCCTCATCGGCATCGAGGTGTTTGACCCCCACGATGCGCCACTCGCGGCGCCCGCGCACCACGACGGCATCGCCCCCGGCCAGCAGATTCCGGTACCAGTTGACACCGGTGCCGTAGGTGAGTTCGGCGACCAGGTCGCCGTCGCTCGTCTCGGCGAGGATCAACGGCACCTCGAACGTCTTTCCGCTCTTCCGCCCGGTGTGCCGCAGCAGGCTGAACGGTCCGACGCCGGCGCGCGCCAGGCGCAGCGTGAGTCGATTGAGGGTGTTCTTCAACACCCACAAGAACCCGCGACGCATCCGCTCGCTCATGCCCCAGTATCCGCCCGCGTCGGCGTGCCGCACACGCGGATCGACGGCGGGCTCCGGAGAAGAAGCCCGCCGTCGACGGATGCGCGGGGCCAGCCCAGCCCAGCCCAGCCCGCCCTAGTCGGCGTCGAGGTACCCGTTCGGGTTCAGCACGAACTTCTGTGCGGCGCCCGCATCGAACTCGGCGTAGCCGCGCGGCGCATCCTCGAGGGGGATGGCGGTGGCGTTGACGTTCTTGGCGATCTGCACCTTGTCGTGCAGGATGGCCATCATCAGTCCCCGGTTGTACTTCATCACGGGGCACTGGCCGGTGGTGAACGACAGCGACTTGGCCCATCCGGTGCCGAGGCTGATCGAGAGCGAGCCCTTCTTGGCGGCCTCGTCGATGCCGCCCGGGTCGCCGGTGACGTAGAGGCCCGGGATGCCCAGGGCTCCGCCGGCGGCGGTGATGTCCATCAATGAGTTCAGCACGGTGGCGGGGGCTTCGTGGCCCGAGTCGCTGCCGTGCCCGCGGGCTTCGAATCCGACGGCGTCGACCGCGCAGTCCACTTCGGGAACCCCGAGGATCTGCTCGATCTGCTCGCCCGGGTCACCCTTGGTGAGGTCGATGGTCTCGGCGCCGAAGCTGCGGGCCTGGGCCAGTCGTTCGGCGTTCATGTCGCCCACGATGACGGCAGCGGCGCCGAGGAGCATCGCGCCCGTCGCGGCGGCGAGGCCCACAGGCCCTGCGCCGGCGATGTAGACCGTCGAGCCGACTTTGACGCCGGCGGTGACGGCTCCGTGGAATCCGGTGGGGAAGATGTCGGACAGCATCGTCAGGTCCATGATCTTCTCGAGTGCCTGGTCGCGATCCGGGAACTTCAGCAGGTTCCAGTCGGCGTAGGGCACGAGCACGAACTGGGCCTGTCCGCCGACCCAGCCGCCCATGTCGACGTAGCCGTAGGCGCTGCCGGGGCGATCCGGGTTGACGTTGAGGCAGATGCCGGTCTTGCCTTCTTTGCAGTTGCGACAGCGGCCGCAGGCGATATTGAACGGAACGGAGACGATGTCGCCGACCTTGATGAATTCCACGCCCGGGCCCACCTCGACGACTTCGCCGGTGATCTCGTGGCCGAGCACGAGGTCTTTCGGTGCGGTGGTGCGGCCGCGCACCATGTGCTGGTCGGAGCCGCAGATGTTGGTGGCGATGGTCTTGACGATGGCGCCGTGGGGAACTTTCCGGCCGACGTTGGCCGGATTCACCCCCGGTCCGTCTTTCAACTCGAAGGTGGGGTAGTCGGTGTCGATGACTTCGACGACACCGGGGCTCTTGTAGGCGACTGCTCTGTTGCTCGACACGTGATCCTCCTTGATCGTGAGTGCCCCGAACGGGGTACATCGTGTCTACTCGACTGTAGTCGTGGAGGCTGGGTAAGGAGCGTGCGTGCTTCGTCGGCTCGGAGGAGGGCGCTAGGCCGACGCCGCGAGGATCGCGTTCGTGCGCCCCGCCGCATCCCGCACCCGGTCGCAGTGCTCGGCATCCGGATGCTCGGTGAGCTCGATGACGTCGTCGAGGCGTTGCCGGGCCTGCTCGAGATCGGCGATCACGGTCGTGATGCGATCGCGCTCCGCGCGAAGGCTGCTCAGCATCTCGGGCGGCGCGTGACCGGTGTCGACGCAGGGCAGGATGAGCGCGATCGTGCGGCTCGCGAGCCCGGCCGAGAACAGGTGCTGGATGAGGCGCACCCGCTCGACGGCCGACTCCCCATAGACGCGCTGGCCGCTCGGCGTGCGCTCGGAGTGCAGGATGCCCTGCTCCCCGTAGTAGCGCAGCGCGCGGGTGCTGACCCGGGCGCGCTCGGCCAGCTCGCCGATTCGCATGTCGTGCATCGCGCATCCTTCTCGTTCGCTGAAATCGTGTTGAGTGGACTTGCCCTTGACGTCAACGTGAGGTCTTAGCCTACAAGACGGATGGCGTCCGCGACCGCGGCCGCCCCATGTCGAAGGGACAACCATGAACATCGCAGGATCCGTCGCCCTTGTCACGGGAGCGAACCGCGGAATCGGCCGGCGCTTCGTCGACGAGCTGCTCGAGCGGGGAGCGGCGAAGGTCTACGCGGCCGTGCGCCGCCCCGAACGCGTGGCCGAGGGCGAGTTCATCGATCCCCGCGTCGAGGTGCTCCGGCTCGATCTGCTCGACGCGTCGTCGGTGACGGATGCCGCGGCACGAGCCACTGACCTCACCCTTCTCATCAACAACGCGGGCATCACCACCGGTGCCAACCTGCTGGGTGAGAACGACCTCGAGAACATCCGCCTGGAGCTCGACACGCACTTCTTCGGAACGCTCGGCGTGATCCGGGCGTTCGCGCCGGTGCTCGCAGCCAACGGCGGGGGAGCGATCGTCGACATCCACTCGGCGCTGTCGTGGTTCTCGACCAACGGCGCGAACGCGTACGCCGTGGCGAAGGCCGCCGAATGGGCGATGACGAACGGCGTGCGCCTCGAGCTCGCCGGCCAGGGCACCCTCGTGCAGGGAGTGCACCTCGGCGCGGCCGACACCGACATGATGGCCGGCTACGACGGGCCCATGATCGACCCGCGTTCGGTCGCGGCCGCCTCGCTCGACGGTGTGGAGGCGGGCGTGATCGAGGTGCTGGCCGACGACTGGTCGCGCCTGGTGAAGGCCTCGCTCGCGAACGATCCGGCCGAGTTCTACGCGGAGGCGCTCGCCGTTCGGGTGTGAGCGGAGCCGGGGTCAGGCCTCGATCTTCTCCAGGTCGTCGAGCAGGCTCGGGTGGGTCGGCACCCAGCCCAGCTCGGCGCGGGTGAGTGCGCTGGAGGCCGGCTGGTCGGCCGCGAAGACCGGCCCGATGGGGCCGAAGTTCTCGACCGGGAGCGATTCGACCGGTAGGCCGAGCCGGCGTCCGATCACCGCGACGATGTCGCGAACGGCGTCGCCCTCATCCGCCACCGCGTGCCAGGCGCGGCCGGCGGGAGAATTCTCGAGTGCGAGCCGGAACAGCACGGCGGCATCGAGCGCGTGCACGGCGGGCCAACGCTGGGTGCCGTCGCCCGGGTATCCCGCGACACCGCTCTGCCGGGCGATCTGGGCGAGCAGTCCGGCGAATCCTCCGTTGCCGTCGTTGTGCACGGTGCGGGGGAGCCGGATGGCGGCGGTGCGCACGCCCCGTGAGGCCAGGGCGAGGGTGCGGTTCACCGAGATGCTGCGGCCGCCGACGGGGCCGTCGGTGGGCAGCGGGTCGTCTTCGGTCGAGGGTCGGCCGACCGCCTGAGGGGTGCCGGACACGGTGACGAGCGGCTTGCCGGTGCCGATGAGTGCCTCACCGAGGGTGGCGAGTGCGGCGGATTCTTCGGTGATGTTCGCGGTGAGCGCTTCGGCCGAACTGAAGTCGTTGCCGAACGCGAGGTGGATGACGCCGTCGGCTCGCTCGGCTTCGGCGCGGAGCACGTCGAGGTCGACGAGCTCTCCGCGAACGGTGTCGGCGCCGGCCGCTGTGGCTTTGGCGGCCGAGGTCTCGGAGCGGGTGAGGGCGGTGACGGAGTGTCCGGCCGAGAGCAGCTCGGCGACGACGGCCGATCCGATCAGACCGGTGGCGCCGGTGATGAATACGCGCATGGGTGACCTCCACGATGTGATGCGACTAATGTCCCATCAAGGTAACACGATGATGAGACAAGTGTCGCATCGCGTAGACTGCGGGTATGCCGAGATGGAAACCGGATGCGCGCGAGCGGCTCGTCGAGGCCGCTCTCGATCTCTTCACCGAGCAGGGCTACGACGAGACGACCGTGGCGCAGATCGCCGAGCGTGCGGAGCTCACCCGCAGCACCTTCTTCCGGCACTTCAGCGACAAGCGCGAGCTGCTCTCGGCCGGGCAGGAGATGCTCAGTGCTCTGCTGGCCGAGGGCATCGCTGCGGCTCCGGATGACGCCACCCCCCTCGAGGCGGTCGCGGCGGGGCTCGATCGAGCGGCCGGGGCGATGACGGAGTTCAATCGCGGCATCGGCCCGCGGATGCACGCGGCGATCGAGGCGAACGAAGAGCTCCGAGCTCGCAATGCGATGAAGAGCATCGGTCTGGCGGCGGCGATGGCGGAGGCGTTGCAGCGACGGGGTGCGGCCGAGTCGGTGGCGCGGGTGGCGGCGGAGCTCGGGGTGCTGGCGTTCGGCATCGGTTACCGTCGCTGGTCGGCTCCGGCGCGAGATGAGGCGCCGGGTGAGCTGGTCACCTACACGCGCGAGGCCTTCGCGGAGCTCCGGGCGGCGGCCGCCGAGCTTCGGTAGGAGCTCGATCAGAAGTGCATCGAGGCGTAGGCTTCTGCCATGGCTCAACCCCCGAGCATCTTCGAGTGGATCGGTGGTTCGGCCGCGGTCGGGCGCTGGTTGGACTGCTTCTACGACGCCGTCGAGGGCGATGATCTTCTGGCGCCGGTGTTCGGCGGAAAGGTCACCCGAGCGCATCGGGATGGGGTCACGGCTTGGTGGTCTGAAGTCTTGGGTGGTCCTGCAACGTACACGGCCGAGCACGGGGGTTACCCCCACATGATGTCGAAGCACCTCGGCCTCGACATCAGCGCGGAGCAGCGGCTCCGGTTCGTGACCCTGCTCAGCCGGGCTGCGGATGAGGCGAACCTTCCGAGCGATCCGGAAGCGCGCTCGGCGCTGATGGCCTACGCCGAGTGGGGCACCCGAATCGCCGTGGCCAACTCGGCTCCCGGCGCCGAGCCTGTGCCGGCGGCGCCTGTTCCCCGTTGGGGCTGGGGCGAAGCGCCGCCCTACGAGCCGAGCTGACCGGCTCGCGACCTGAGCGGGGGCCGTACAAGGAACGCACACCGAAACGCAAGGTCATTCGGTGCAAGATCGCTCAGCATTGCCCTAGCCTGGTAGGGCAGTGCGCACAACGAGGCCTCGCGTCCCGATCAGGGACACGCCTGCGATATCCCTATTCCGTGGAGTCGCGCCATCGCGGCTTCTCTATTCGAAGAGCACACCACTATGGTCGCAACCATGAAAACTCACCTCGTCGGCGGAGACGCCCTTCTTGCCCGGGCGGTCTTCTGTCGATGACGAACCTCGCTTTCTCGATCGAGAGCACTCGTTTCGACGAGAACTACCGCCCTCTCGCCAATTCCCGCATCACGACGAACTTCGCGAACCTCGCCCGGGGCGAGAAGCGCCAGGAGAACCTGCGCAACACGTTCACGATGATCGACGGTCGCTTCAACGAACTGGCGCGACTGGCTCACGGACACGCTGAGGACGGCGATCCCTACACGGTCGAACTCGACATCATCTCGGTGAGCGTCGACATCGACGGCGAGGGCATCCGAGGCGCTGTGCCGCTGATCGAGGTGCTGCAGACGACCATCGTCGACCGGCGCTCCGGTGAGCGCATCCCGGGCATCGTGGGCAACAACTTCTCCTCCTACGTGCGCGACTACGACTTCAGCATCGTGCTCCCCGCCGGCAAGCCGGCTGATTTCGGAGAACTGCACGGAAACCTCTTCAAGGCTTTCCTGGCCTCGGATGCCTACGCGCAGCATTTCGACAAGCCCCCCGTCATCTGCCTGAGCGTCTCGACGAGCAGGACCTACAGTCGCACCGAGGTCGAGCATCCGATTCTGGGTGTCGAGTATCGGCAGAGCGACTACTCGCCGACGGATGCCTACTTCGCGAAGATGGGCTTGAGCGTGCGCTTCTTCATGCCGCCGGGCAGCGTGGCCCCTCTGGCCTTCTACCACCTCGGTGACCTGCTCGGCGAGTACACCGACCTCGAGCTGGCCGCGCTGATCAGCACGATGGAGACCTTCCAGAAGATCTACCGCCCCGAGATCTACACCGCCAACTCCACAGCCGGGGCGAGCTATCAAGCGAGCCTGACGAATCCGGATTTCTCGCCGACGTCGATCGAATACGACCGGGAGGAGCGCAGCCGGCTGGCGGTCGAGCAGGGAAAGTTCGCCGAGGAGCACTTCATCGAGCCGCACAAGGCCGCCCTCGAGGAGTGGTCGACAGAGTTCACGGCCCATCAGCTCGATCTGCAAGGAGAACGGTCATGAGCAAGCTGCTTCCGACATCCACCGCGGGTAGCCTGCCCAAGCCCTCGTGGCTTGCGGAGCCCGAGAAGCTCTGGTCGCCCTGGAAGCTCGACGGCGACGCTCTGGCAGAGGGGCGACAGGATGCTCTGCGTCTGTCGCTGGCCGACCAGCAGCAGGCGGGCATCGACATCGTGAGCGACGGCGAGCAGACCCGGCAGCACTTCGTCACCACCTTCATCGAGCACCTCGATGGGGTGGATTTCGAGAAGCGTGAGACGGTCAGGATTCGCGACCGCTACGACGCATCCGTGCCCACGGTGGTCGGTGCGGTGACCCGCGAGAAGCCGGTCTTCGTCGATGATGCCCGGTTCCTCCGAGCGCAGACCGACCAGCCCATCAAGTGGGCGTTGCCGGGCCCGATGACCATGGTCGACACCCTCTACGACGCTCACTACGGCAGTCGCGAGAAGCTGGCGTGGGAGTTCGCCACCATCCTCAATCAGGAGGCGAAGGATCTGCAGGATGCGGGCGTCGACATCATCCAGTTCGATGAGCCCTCGTTCAATGTCTTCTTCGACGAGGTGAACGACTGGGGAGTGGCCGCTCTGGAGAGGGCGATCGAAGGGATCACGGTCGAGACGGCGGTGCACGTCTGTTACGGCTACGGCATCAAGGCCAATACCGACTGGAAGGCGAGCCTCGGTTCGGAGTGGCGTCAATACGAGAAGATCTTTCCGAAGCTCCAGGCGTCGGACATCGATATCGTCTCGCTCGAATCGCACCACTCGCATGTGCCCATCGATCTGATCGAGCTCATCCGAGGCAAGAAGGTGATGGTGGGAGCTATCGACGTGGCGTCGACCACCATCGAGACGCCGGATGAGGTGGCCGATACGCTGCGGCGGGCGCTTCAGTTCGTGGATGCCGACAAGCTCTACCCCTCCACCAACTGCGGCATGGCGCCCCTGCCTCGAACGGTGGCTCGTGGAAAGCTCGCTGCCCTGGGCGCCGGCGCAGCGCTCCTCCGGGCCGAGCTGTCGGCATAGGCGCCGGGCGGTCATCCGCGGGAGAAGACCCCGGCATCGTCGCTCGAACGGGGGCTTTGGCGTAGCGCAAGGCGGTCGCTGAGCCGAGATCGCGGTGCATGCCTGGTGAGCGCCGCGGCCCTGGCACGGTGGCCTACTCCACCAGATCTGAGTCGGGCCCGCTCGACCGGCTTGCCGATTGCCAGCCCGTGTGGGATGCGGTACCTATCGACCGAGCCATGGCCATCGTCGGCAAGCGCGAAGCGTGCGGCAGCCGCGTACGATCGGATGCCTGGGGGGTGGTTGGCTGGATGTCTGGATGTCCGGATGTCTGGGTGGTTGGCTCGGCGGCGGGCTGCCGCGCGCTTCGCGCTTGCCCTCGATGACCGTGGCTGGTTCACGCAGACGGGCGCGCCTTCTCAGGCGGCTGGGCGCTGGATCGTGCGTCGGCGGGTGGTCGGGATCGGCGTCTGCGTGGTGTCGATCCACCGTGGCGGGATGAGGTGGGGCACGCCTTCGCGCATGATGAGCTTCCACGCCGCCCGATGGAGGTGGCTGTGGTGGAAGTGGCAGAGCAGCACCCCGTTGTCGATGTCGGTGCGGCCGGGTGGATGATCGTCGGAGACCCATTCGTCGGCATGGTGCGTCTCGCAGAACGACGGGGGCCGGTCGCATCCGGGCGAGACGCATCCGCCGTCTCGGGCTGCGAGGGCCCGGTTCTGTGCTGCGCTGAAAAGTCGCTTCGTCTTGCCGTGGTAGAGCACCTCGCCCCGGTCGCCGAAGAGTGTCGCGGTGATGGGGGAGGAGCAGCGCAGCTGCGCCACGGTGGATGCGGGGACAGGTTCGTCGACGCCGTCGATCCACCCGACGCCGCGCCCTGCCTCGAGGTCGTCGAGCGAGATGTGCACGTTGACCGTAGTGGAGGCGCCGTTGATGCGGGGCATGTCGGCGGCGCCGGCGGCACGGGTGATGAGTTCGGTGACGGTGTCGGCGTTCTTCTGCGCCTGAGTGCGGGTGTCGGCAGTGGCGGTCTGGGCAACGAACTCGTCTTCGCTGAGGAATCGCGGGCCACCGGCCAGTGAATCTGACACGCGCGGGCTCTGCATCGCCTGGATGCTCGACAGCCACATTCCGCCCTGCTCGGGCGTGAGGGCGAACCGCCCGCGGATCATGCCGTCGCTCGCCTGCGCGATGGTGAGCGAGCGCTGCTGCTGGTGCACCTCATCCCGCGGCTCGGCTCCGTCGGGGTCGATCACTTCGCGCAGGTGGATGGCGAGCTTGAGCGTCTGATCCGTCGTCAGGTGGAGCGTGACGGTCTCGTCGACGAGCGTCTGCTCGGCACTGGCCACGACGTCGGGGGAGCATCCGCGCTCCGCGAGTTCGGCGCACTTGCTGACGATGATCGACGCCGTCTCGACGGCGAGGATGCCCTCGTCGAGGCCCTGTGCGACGACCGGGAACGGAGCCGGACCTTCGCCGCCACCCAGAAGCACGGCGCCGCGCAGCTTGCGCCCGATCTCGAGCCGCGCCTTGCTCTCGCGCGCCGACGTGCCCGTGACGCTCGCGACGAGCTTGACCGGGCTCGTGAAGTTCTGCGACCGACTCAGCCCCTCGTCGCCGAGCTCACTGCGCGACCGCACCCCGACCTCCCCGGCAACTCGAACCTGCCCGGCAGAGACCACCCGGCCCACCGCCTCGAAAGCGGCCATGACCTCGAGCAACTCCTCGTCGCGCAGCCCCGCCAGCCCCGCTCCGACCGCACCCACGACGCCGCGAAGATCGTCGGCGATCTCCCGGAGTCGAGTGGCTGTCTGCATACTGAGATTCTATCAGAATTGCCTGATCAAAGCTCGTTTAGTTTCGGGTGGTTGGGCGCCGCGGGATGGGTGATCCGGTCGAGTCAAAGTCCCCCGACCGCTGCGCGGCCTCCCGCCAAACCCGATGCCAATGACGCGACCGGATCACCCACCCCACGTCGCCTGGTTCCGGCCCGGCTCGAGTCCATAGTGACGCCAAGACTTCCTTCTGGTGCGGCAATCTTCGTCTCAAGGAATCACGACGTCGCCGCCCAGCCCAGACGTCAACTTCCGCGGATCGACGTTGAAGGACCCGATGATCGCGTCCACGACCTCGGGCGACGCGTCGGGCGAGAGCAGCACTTGCAGGGTGACGACCATGGTTCCCTCGTCGTCGATGGCCACCATCTCCCACAGCTTGCTGTCGGGGATCTGCGCGCAGTCTTTCCAGTACCTGGTCGCGAGTTGCCAGCCGTCCTTTTCGCGGGACGGCTCGTCGGAGGCGATGCATCCGTCGATCGTCCAGTCAGCTTCGCCGACGAGATCGTCGGCGCGGGTGCGGAGGTCGTCGGCCGCGAGCCCGGTCAGTCCCGTTCTCGTCGCAAAGTCTTTGGACACCGCGATGTAGGCCCCGTCTTCACCGAACTCGACCGGTGAGTCGACTTGGGTTCCGGTGATCACGGCGGCGCCGGCATCCGGGCTCACGTTGTAATTCCCGTTGCGTGCGCCCCATTCGGCAGGAATCGCGAACGAAAGCGCCTTATCACCACTCGACACGCTCTTGGTCTCGAGGGGTGGCGCTGTGGTCGAAGAGGATGGCGGAACGCCCGCGCCGGCCTCGCCGCCGAACATCCCGAAGAGCCCGTCAAGCCGTTCGGGCGTGATGACGGCCGACGCTGTCGCCCCGACGATGGCCACCAGAATCGCGCCGCCGATCGCGTAGAACCTCTTGGGGTGCCGCGTCGCCGACGGAGTCGCGGGCGAAGCCGGTGCCGGCTGGCCAGGCGACGCGGGTGGCTGTTGCGCACCGTCGTGGGTTGCCTGCGGCGTGCCCGTGCCCGCTGCCGGCACGTTCTCCGGAAACGGTGGCCTGTCGCCTCCATTGGCATCGGACATGCGGTGAGTGTATTCCTCTGCATGCACGGGCACACCGGTCCCGGCGCGGAGTAGCGGTTGGGAATCCGAACATTGCGGTGAAGCGCAGCCAGCCCTCCGCGTAGGCGAACCGGAGTTACAGCCTGATCTGATGAGTCATGCGCTGAGCAGCGGCACGATCCGGTTGAGTTCCTCGGTCTTTGCTTCGGTGACGAGCTCGAGGTCGTACCGGGTCTGAAGGTTCGTCCAGAACCGATCCGACGTGCCGAACGCCCGAGCGAGCCGCGCCGCCGTGTCGGGGGAGATCCCGCGCTTGCCGTGAACGATCTCGTTGATGCGTCGAGCGGGCACGTTGATCGCCTGGGCGAGCCGGTACTGGCTGATCTCCAGTGGCTTGAGAAACTCCTCGAGAAGGATCTCACCCGGATGAATCGGCGCGTGTGCGGTTGCCATGATGTCTCCTCTCAGTGGTAGTCGACGATCTCGACGTCGACCGGGCCCGTAGGAGTCCAGACGAAGCAGATGCGCCATTGGTCGTTGATCCGGATGCTGTGCTGACCTTCGCGATCGCCCTTCAACTGTTCGAGACGGTTGCCGGGCGGAATGCGAAGCTCAATGAGATCCTCAGCCGCGTCGAGGATGAGGAGTTTGCGGTTCGCCATGCGCTGCAGATCACTGCCGAACCGGCGAACGTGCTGCCGATTCCAGACCCGCTCCGTGTTGAGGTCGGCGAACGAGTGGATCATGCTCAATAATAACGGGTCCCGTTACTAGTGGCTAGCTGAGCAATTGCTACTCAGTCCTCGTTGGTCTCGAGTCCGCACTACCGCCAGGCCGCGAGCTCAATTGCACCGCGGAAGACTCTGCATTGCGGGCGAGAGACTGTTGGGGCCGCCAAGCAAGGTGACTTTGGATGGCGCCCACGCGGCCAGGCGCTGCCACGTCGACGCCGGAATGCACTCGGTGCGCGCCAGAACGAGCGGCGCGTCCTTCACGCCGGCGAGGACGCCGCCGGTCAGGGCATCCGGAAAGTTGGCCCCAGTCGCTACATAGGCTGTCGTCGCTGTCGGAAAGTAGGCAGCATTGAGAGATTCGGCGACGTCGAAGCGTGTGGCCCCGCCGAATCGTGTCACGTTGCCGGGGTACAGCTGGGCCAGCTGCTTCTCGATGCCGGTCGACACACTGGCAGGGCCGCCGGCGATCACGACCTTCGACACCCCGAGACGGTCAAGTTCGTCGCGAGTGGCGTCATCCAGTCGTGGCTGATCGCCGCGGATGAGGATGACGGGGGCGTCTTCACGGGAGGCGGCAGGGATCGCGGTAAGCGCATCCGCGAAGCCGGCGCCGGATGCGAGAAAGGCGGTCGCTGCGCCGTCCGGAAACTCTGAGGCCGAGATGGCGAGGGAAGCGGCGTACCGGTCAGCGCCCGCATCACGCCGCAGCGTGTACGAATCGGGGTCGAGCTTGGCTTCGCGAAGGATGTCAGCGATCACGTCATCCGGCGTTGACGCTTGGCCGCCGAGAACGACTATCTCTTCGGGTTGCAGCCACGAGAGGTAATACGCCGAGGCGTAATCCAACGCCGCGACGAGCACGAGCGGGGCGCCGTTGTGAACGGCGGCCGGCCCTGCGCTCAAGGCGTCGGCGAAGACCTGGCCGGAAGCGAGGTAGACCCGTCGCGTTCGCTCAGGAAAGGCGACCGCGGCATCCGCGATGCTTCCGTTGTAGCGGTCCGAGCCAGCCAGCCGGGTCGAGCGTGTGCTAGCAATGGAGGTGTTCGTGCCGATCGGAATGACCGCGGTCGCAAGCGTTCCCTCGAGGTACTGATTGGCCATGCCCGCAGTGAACTGAATCATGGAGGCACCGCCGATCGAGGGCTCGTCCAGCCCGGTCACGGAGGAGAACGGCACCGCGATCGACGAGTTGTCGGCTGAAACCGACGGACGCTCGCTCGTCGGAACGCGATATCCGTCGCTCCAGTCGAGTGATGGTCGCTGAATGTAGGCACTGGGTGCGGTGGCCGGGCCCGACGCCGCCCAGATCGGGTCGGGAGACACGAAGCGGAGCGTCGTTGTCTGGTCGATGACAGCCCCCTCTTCCGTTGTGGCCCAGTAAAGTCTGGTGAGTTGGGGCCCAGGAGAGTGAATGTTGGACATCGGAATCTGCACTGTCGATTCGGAATCCGCCTTGGCAGGTTGGAGCTTGAGCACATAGTCGGTGGTGCTGGTCCAGCCGAAGGCCTTGTCCTGGGTGAATCGCGCGGGAACGGATGGCAGGCGGTCCGTGCTCCTAGCACGCGAGGAGACTTCCAGATACAGCGTTCCAGGCCAGATCGCCGTCGATGCCAGGTCATAGAAGTTGGCCGGAAGTGCGATGTCGACGAACTTCGCCTCTCGGTCGATGATCGAGGTCCCTGTCAGGGCATCTACACTCAACGCTTTCCAGATCAGGCTGTCGGATGCTCCCGCGAGAAACGCATCGCTCAGTTCCACATGCAGCACTGTTGTGACCGGGGTAACCGGGGCTGGAAGGTTGTTCGGGGTGGCAATGAACGTCTCGTACGAGTTGTAGTAATACGGCTCGCTCTGGACGGTTGCGATGACCTCATTCGCCGAAGCTGGTGCGGGGCTAGCCGACCGGCCCTGAACCGAAACGGATGCATCAGCCGCAACGGGTGCAGCCAATAGCAGCAGGGCGGTGATCCCTGCTGCGGCCACCATCGATCGTGCCTTCATCGGCGTCCCCTCCGGGCCGCCTACTTGTCGACCTTTGCCTATTCTGCACGTGTGGTGCGCACGCGCGAAACCGAGCCCGCGCCGGGCCCGAAGTCTCCGGCGACGAGCCGCAAAAGACCGCGGAGCTTCGTCGGATAAGTGGTCATCGTCGATGAGACGCATCGCTTGAACCAGCGCGCGAATCAGCCGGCGGCAGCACTGAACATCAAGTTCCGCGAAATCACGACGAGGCTGTTCGGCCACGGCGACACGTCGAAGACCCAGCTCGACTGGATCACGGCCAAGGGCATCCACCAGATCTTCCTGGTCGACCCCGCGCAGAGCGTGAAGCCGGCCGACATCCCTCTCGAGCGGCTCGTGGCCGACGCCAAGGCAGCCGATTATCCTCGACTTCGGCGACTACGACTTCCGGATGTTCGACGACGTCGCCGAAATGCGTGCGGAGATCGTGCGCCGAGACCGCGAGGTCGGCCTCTCACGCCTGGTCGCGGGCTACGCCTGGGAGTGGAAGACGAAGGGCAACAAGCCGGGTCACGACATCGAGATCGGCGAGCTGCGGATGCGCTGGAACAGCACCCAGACCGACTGGATCGCGTCGCCGGGTTCGCTAGACGAGGTGGGTTCGATCCACACGGTGCAGGGCTACGACCTCAACTATGCCGGCGTGATCATCGGCCCCGACCTCCGCTTCGACACGACCACCGGCCGCATCGTCGTCGACCGCGCCTTGTACTTCGACAAGAAGGGCAAGGAGGCGAACAAGGCGCTCGGCCGCATCTACTCCAACGACGACCTGCTCTGGTACATCCAGAACGTCTACGCCGTGCTGCTCACGCGTGGCATTCGTGGCACCTACGTCTATGGTCACGACCTGGCGCTAAGAGTGCATCTGCGGCAGTTCATGCGTGCCGGGGACGTTGGCGCACAGCAACGCAGAAGGGGCGTCGCGGGATTAGCAGTGGCTCTAGTAGGTAATTCGCTCCGCTTAATCGTCCCTGCTCCCTTCGCCAATGAGATCGAGGCCGCCTGGAGCTAGAGATTTATCCGGCAAACCCTAGGGATCGGAGTCGTTGCGGGGCAACGGGACGTATCCCTATTTGATCGCTGGTGGATAGAGTCGATCAGCAAATCTAATCGAGGGGGGAACAATGACGAGCAGTGATTCCGGGGAAGTGAATATCGATAGCAAGGTAGCTTTCGTCGTTTCGCCAATTGGACAAAAGGGTACGCAGCCGAGACATCTGTCTGATTTGGCTCTGACATACATATTTCGGAAGGCGCTTACATCGCCAGAGTGGACTGTTATCCGTGGGGATGAGGAGACCAGCACTGACTCCATCTCCACGCAGATAGTCGAACGGATTCTCACGGCTGATCTGGTGATCGCTGATCTGACTGGACACAATGCGAACGTCTTCTACGAGTTAGCAGTTGCACACGGATATAAGCGCCCAGTTATTCAGGTAATCAGCGAGGGTGAATCAATTCCCTTCGACATTGCTGACCAGCGAACCATTGTCTACAACCTTGCGGATCCTGCATCTGTTGACGCGAGTATCAACGCAATCCAGCAGGCCGCAAGTTGGCTCGAAGACAAGGACCTGTTTCGCAATCCGTTGTCAACGCGTGACGCGTTCCAACATGTCGCAAGCGCGGGCGGGTCGAGCGGTGAATTGGCCGACGTGCTCGAGTCGTTGCTTACTCAGATGTCCGGCATGGCGAGGAGCATCGCCCTGCTTGAACGCAGAGACAGAGTCGGCCGCGATGGAATCGCGGTCGGCCGAGCAATCCGTTCAGATGGGCAAGGCGTCCGGATAAACGAACGTGACTACCAAGACGTCGATGAGTACCGCCGAGCACAATCTCGAGTGGTCCGGAAGGCGACTCCACAAGAGGAATACGAATATCAAATGAAGCGCGAGCGTGATCTCGAGCGCGTTCGTGAACTTGACCCGGAGCTAAACCCAGACCCAAGTTAGAATCCTGAGTAGTTCGCAGGTGTGTGCGGGTTCTGGCTATGTCCCATGTCGGTCACGTAGTTCCTAAATGACGCCAGGTTCTCGATCCCGCATCCGTCCCGGTTACCGGTGACTACGACTTCCGGATGTTCGACGACGTCTCCGAGATGCGTGCGGAGATCGTGCGTCGAGACCGCGAGGTCGGCCTCTCGCGCGTGGTGGCGGGCTACGCCTGGGAGTGGAAGACAAAGGGCAACAAGCCGGGCCGCGACATCGAGATCAGTGAGCTGCGGATGCGCTGGAACAGCACCCAGACCGACTGGATCGCGTCGCCGGGTTCGTTCCGGTTGATTCGGGGAGGCCAGTCGGATACTTCGGCGGCGGGCATATCGTTGTGTTGTCGGACGGCCTCGACCCCGCCGTGCGCAGCGCCGCCACGCATCGTTCGGCACGGGCGATCTGTATGCTCGCCTCGTGTCCAATGATGAAGAAGTCACGATGTCAGTAGTTGACCTCCCGCTCGAGGCGATCGCGGAAGAGCTACTGAGACTTGACCCTGACGGTTCGCGGTGGGGCAGTGTGATTCGGCACACGTTCGACATGATCTATAACGGCCAGGAGACTGGCCGCTACAAGTGGGACGAACTGATGAAAACCGAAAAGACTCATTTCGGCTCGCTATTCGAAATCAATGCTCAGCGCGAGTTCTCCTTCGAAGGCGGTGCGAAGCTCGACTTCTTCATCGAAGGCTATGAAGTAGACGCCAAGTGGAGTCAGTCGATGGGTGGCTGGATGCTTCCGCCGGAGGTATTTGACCAGATTGCGCTTGTAGGTACTGCAGACGACGCCGAATCGCGTTGGTCCATAGGGCTCGTGCGGGTGTCGGAAGTGAACCGCCGAGATAAGACCAACCGCGACCAGAAGAGTCAATTGAGTCTGACCGGCCGTGCAGCCATCAAGTGGTTATGGCGTGAGGCCCAGTTGCCACCGAACGTGCTTTTGCAGCTTCCCGAAGACGTCGTCACCCACATCCTCGACAGCACGAAAGGCACGCAGAGACTGCATCGACTGTTCCGAGCCGCCGAAGGTCGCATTGTCCATCGCACTACTGTTGCGACCGTGGCACGGCAACTGGACGCTCAGAAGCGGGTTCGTGGAAACGGTGGCTCGCGTTCAGTACTGGCGAGCGAAGGCATCGTCATACTGAGTGGGAAGTACCATGCTCACATCGCCAAGGCGCTCGCGGTGCCGGTGCCATCTGCTACCGAGTACATTTCAGTCCGTGTAGTTCCGTCGACTGACGGCTCGGGCGCCATCATTGCTGGCGAGCGTTGGCGACGCGCGAAGGCCGACGATGTAGTCGTCAAGGATGCGCCACAGCTCCCGGAGCGGGGGACCGTCGAAGAACTCGACGAGGAAGTTTAGAGCCTATGATCGCTCCGAGAGCCAGCGGCACAACTCATGAGCTGACGTAGCGTTCCAGAGCTTCGCGCACCACGTCGCTGAGCGACTTCCCTTCTGACTGGGCCTTCGAGAGTGCGGATCGATAGAGGTCTTCAGAAATTCTGAAGGACTTCATCGGTGTCTTCGGTTGATTGGGCATGGCACCAATGGTGTCATGACATTCAGTCTTGCAGGGTGTCATGACGAGCGATATCATGGTGTCATGACACCGACAATTCGAACAATTCACGTCGAGGTCTCTGCGGAGCTCTGGATGGCTGCCCAAGCAAAAGCTATGCAATACGGCGACGAGCTAAACGCTGTCGTGGCCGAGGAGCTCGCCAACTATGTGCAGGCAAAATCGTGAACCGGCTTATCGAAGCGCGATTGAAGGAACGGCGTCTGTATCGATGCCGAAATTGCGGGATTCGCGTGACGAAGAAGGAGCGCATCATGCCGTGGAAGGCTTGCTCTGAGGATTGCGCTGATGAGATTTGGATCAAGGCCAACTTCAAGTAAGAGACGCACGCTCAGCGCAGGGCGAATTCACTTCATCTGAACGAGCGAGCTCTTCAGCGTGGAATTGTGGGCATTGACTGCGCGATCGGCGAGTACCTGCTCGATTCGGTCGACAGCCTCCGCAAGCGCGACATGTTCCCAGACTCGAATGACGATCCAGCCCTCGGCTACAAGCGCGTCGTTCGTTGCGATGTCACGATCGATGTTCCTGGCTAGCTTCGGGTTCCAGTAGGTCTGGTTGACCGTGGGCCGCCGACCGTGAACAGGGCAGGAATGCCAGAAACAACCATCTATAAAGACGGCCACCTTCCGCTTCGTGAACACAACGTCTGGGCGGGCTCGTTGCTGCGCGGTGTCAATTCGAAAGTCCTTACGGAATCTGTAGCCTCTTCGATGCAGAGCGGATCGCAGTTCGAGCTCGGGTTTGGTATCGACCCGTTTGATCGCGCGCATGTTTCGCGATCGGCCGGCGCTGGTCGGGGAGTCTCGCGTGTCGGAGGTATCGGTGATGATGTACATCTATTCTCAAAGTACCAATCTCGCCTCGTCCTGCAAGAGAGTTGCGACGGGCGAGCACATGATGGCCTGGAGTGCTGCATGAAAACTGATCTGACGGTCGTCGAAATCTGCGCAGGAGCAGGGGGACAGGCGCTGGGCTTGCATAACGCAGGATTCAGTCACGCCCTCGCCGTGGAACTTGATGCCTACGCGTGCCAGACGTTGCGCGACAACACCTCTTGGAAAGTCGCAGAGGGTGACGTGGCTGACATCGATGTTTGGGATCCTTCCGACTATGTCGGTATTGACTTGCTGGCGGGGGGCGTCCCCTGCCCGCCGTTCTCAATTGCCGGAAAACAGCTTGGATCGTCGGATGAGCGAGACCTCTTCGCTTGGGCAGTCGAGCAAGTGGGTGTGATCCAGCCTCGAGCTCTTCTTTTAGAAAACGTGCGAGGCCTCGCCTCCAACCGATTCGCTGGATATCGGCAGCGGATACTTGATCGTCTTGCGGAGTTCGGATATGTCGCAGACTGGCGGCTGCTCCACTCCGCTGATTTCGGCGTTGCTCAACTCCGCCCCCGATTTGTTCTTGTTGCAATGAAGGAAGAAGACGCCGGCTACTTTCACTGGCCCGAGCCGAACGGCCAGGTCGTAACCGTCGGTGCTGCTCTACAAGACCTAATGGCTTCGAATGGATGGAAGCACGCGGAAGATTGGGCCCGTCTCGCTGACGACATCGGGCCTACATTGGTCGGCGGAAGCAAGAAGCACGGCGGAGCGGATCTCGGTCCCACAAGAGCAAAAGCCGCCTGGGCAAATCTCGCCGTAGATGGGCGTGGCGTCGCAGACGAAGCGCCAGGCTCGGATTGGCCTCATCCGTCGATTCGCATGCCAAAACTTACTGTGCCGATGGTCGCGCGATTGCAGGGGTGGAGCGACGGGTACGAATGGCGCTTCGCTGGTCGCAAGACTGCGCAGTACCGCCAGATCGGGAATGCATTCCCGCCCCCAGTCGCCGAGGCAATCGGCCGGTCAATCAGATCGGCGCTCCTTCATGAAGGCCAGCGACATGATGTGCCTGGCCTTAACTCTGCCGTTCACGACCCGATATACAAGGCGCTTGCGACGGCGACAGGATATGTGACGCTTGAACATCTACACAATCTGCTCGACGCGTCAAATACGCAAGCAGTAATCGAACGAAAGCTCGCTGCGCTGTCCCATGATTTTCAGATCGATGTGAGGACAACTTCTTCAGGGACTTCCTATCGCCTCGGCAGATTCAAAGGCTTCACCGGCCAACAGGACCATGAGCGGCATTTGTACATGGAGAAGTACCGAGGGCGAATCAGCTAGACGCTTGACCTCGTCTATTCGCCGCACGCCGAGGCATCGGATCTACGCGCTCATCGCGAGTAATGCGCTCTCCGCGCATGGCCGCTAATCCAGATACTTGCTGAGTTCCTCCCGCACGGGTGCGGGCAATCGTCTTAGCTGCATCCAGAGCCGATCTGCTGGAGTCGGAATTCGGCGAGATTTGGCGATCCAACGCTTGAGTTTGCTCAGTTCAGCTGGATCGAGACGTCGAAGCTCGGCGCGTAATTCATCAAGCTCAAACCCCTGGCTCGGTGTGCCCGAACGACACACGCCACAATTGGTGACGAACTCGACGCTAGAACGAGCTCCCACGATCGTGTTCACTGGAGTCGCGGTCAACACTGCTGTCTTCGAGGGAATGTCGGGGTAGGTCTCGCCGCCGGCGATGCCACATACTACGCACACGTAGTCATCGGCCTCGAATGCCGCACTTCGCTGACGGGAGGTGGGTTGGTTGGATACAGCTGGAGCGTGCCACGTGGATTCCCACACTGGCTCTCCTTGTCGCACGAATCGCTGCTCATCTGGAGCCAAACTCGCGTCATTGGCGCTGGTGTCGATCGCCCACCCATACTTGCGGAGATCTCGCATCCTCCGATCGATCTGGGCGACACCTGGAAATGAATCTCGAAGGTTCGCTTTAGTGAATGTTTCACCAATTCCGACTTCCTGAAGCAGCCAGAGGGCCGACCTTGCCATCGTGCCGCCGCTCTTTGGGTCAGTCCAATTCGGCGTTTCCATTTGCACTCTCCAACTTCGACGCGTATGACGATGCGTGTGTAATCATGCAAAGGCAACATTATTGTCACCCAGGGGGGAACAGACATTGGAGTCGAATTTCGGGTTGCCGTCGACGGCAGCTGACGTGGTCTCGATTGTCACCGATCGCCTTAAGCAGGCGAAAGAGGACAACGGTGAAAAGTTGACAGTTGAGCTGCGAGATCAGCGTATCCACTTGCCCGTCATATCAATGCCTGTGGACCTGCTCCTCTACAACCCAGACACTCACCGAATTCGAGCTCAAAGAACAATTGACCCAGAGAAGAATAAGGTCTTGGCGGAGGATCCTTGGGGTAAGGAGGGGCAGGCCTACCTGGAAAAACTCTTGCGATCACAGCCTTCGGATCCGGATCGAACCGATCCGGATTTTGAGACTTTGCGGGACGATGTCGAGCAATTTGGGCAACAGCAGCCCGGGCTGATCACACAAGAGGGGATCCTCGTCAACGGCAACACCCGCTGCGCAGCCCTTCGCGAACTGGGGCTTCGTCACATCAGAGTTGCGGTGCTGCCACCCGACACGGGTCGAGACGACGTAAACGCCGTGGAACTCTCCTTGCAGCTGCGTAAGGAGAATAAGCGTGACTACTCCTACATAAACCAACTCATCGCCATGGATGAGCAGCTCGCACAGGGCCGCAAGCCTGAGGACATAGCGAAAGAATTTCGGATCCAGGTGCAAACGCTGGAAAGGGATCGTTGGGTCTACTCATTAATCCAGGATGCAATCTCGAGGAGCGCTTTAGAGAATGGTGATTCGCTGCGTCTGATCGATTTCGAAGACCATCAGGAGAAGCTTCGGGAGCTGCATCGCGCATACGTGAAAGAGGTAGCGACTAACCGTGACACCGCGGAGTCATTAAAGGAATCGAGGCTCGCGATGATTGTCCTCGGGTTCTCGAAGACAGACGTGCGTCTCGCAAAACCAGATTTCCACCAGAAATACCTCGTACCGAAGCTTCCGGAGAACTTGAAGAGTGACAAAGTCGCAGATGAAGCGCCGATCGCCATCCCTGGCATCCCGGTGACTGTGCGTGCCGCGACGTCGGATGTTCAGTCAGTCAAAGCTTTGACTGACAAGCTTCTGCGCGCCAAGGCTTCTGCTCAGAGTCCGACGGCATTGCCCACCGACGAGTCGCACGCGGTAATTGCCGCGCTTCACAGCTCGATCGATCGCGCGTTAGAGCCTGCTGGCAAAGACGAGCGCCTGCGTCAGCGCAAGGTTGCGGCGGGAGAACGGATATCAGATGCCGCTGATCAGCTAGACCTAGCAGCCAAAGAGATCGCTGCGGCTATGGCCACAAAAGCTGTTGACCAGGAATCGCTTGACGAAGCCCTAGTACTACTGAGGAAGAGCCTCGGTCGCCTCGCCCGGATTACACGAAAAGCTGCTACAAATTCGTCCGCGGGTGTGGACTGGCTCCTTCGGGTGGAAGAAGACTCAGCACAGTGAAACAGGCGAGCCTGCGTTTGTCCTTTTCTGACGGGCCGCTACATGTGCGACTAACGGCAGGTGCCGGCTGGGAGTCTGATCTGCGCCGAATGGCCCCGAAGTTTCGATCGGCGCGTCAGATTGGCGTGGATGCGGTTGACGTCGAACTAGACGAGCTTTTAGGTTCACTGGTCGAGCTAGCGTCCTGGCCGGACCCCGATACAGTCGAGTGGGCCCCGGAGCTCGTTGCGGTCGTGACCAGTGCGAGCGCGGACGCGCTTCACGCAGAGAGATCGCTTCACGGTGGGGCCACTGAGGCGATTTCGCCAGCTGATCTGCAGGCGATGCTTGGCCCTAATTGGATCGGGCCCCTAACCGACTTTCAACAGCGTGATGTGTCAGCGCTGCTTTCGATGAGGCACGGTGCGAATTTCTCAGTCCCTGGCGCTGGCAAGACACGGGTTGGAGCGGCGGTATTCTCGGCCGCAAAGCATGCCGATGAAGTCGAACGGCTCCTAGTTGTTGGACCGAAATCATCCTACGAAGCTTGGCTTGACGAGCTAGACGGTTGTTTTGACAAGAAGTTCAATGTTGTTGTCCTTGATGGCCATGCTCCGGTATCCGCCGACGTCGTCATCATTAACTACGAGCGCCTTGTCGCTTCGCTTCCAGAACTCACGAGGTGGCTGGCCGCGAGGCCGTCCATGTTGATTCTGGATGAGGCCCACCGCATGAAGCTTGGCGCTGATGGGGCCTACGGAGCTGCGTGCTTGGCGCTCGGGCCTAGAGCGAAGCGCCGTCTTATCCTTACTGGAACCCCTGCGCCAAATGGAGTCCGCGACCTCGAGAACCTATTTGGTTTTGTGTGGCCTGGACAGGGACGCCAGACGGTCAATAGAGCCGTAGCTGACGGTGACCTCAGGCACGCGAGCACGGTCCTTAAGCCACTCTTTACGCGCACCACGAAGAAGGAATTGGGCCTCAAGCCCGAGCAAACGCGGGTGCGTGCGCTTGCTCTTTCTCCACTGCATCGTGAAGTGTACGACGCGCTCGTTTCTCAAGTCTCAAACCGCAGTGTCAGCTCGCCGGATGATCTTCGATCGCTCGGAAAAGCTGTCGTGTACTTGTTGATGGCGGCGACTAGTCCCGCGCTATTGTCAGTGGGCACTACGCGTTACGAACCTTTGGCTTATCAGGTTCCTCCATTGCTTGCGCCAGTCGGCACGCCTCTGTTTGATCTAATGCGAGACCTGCCCCTCTACGAACTTTCACCGAAGTATCAAGAGACCGTTGCGATCGTTGCAGAGAACGCTCGGGCTGGGAGAAAAACGCTCGTTTGGTCGACGTTCGTACGGTCTTTAACCACACTCAATGAGCTGCTGCGCAACTATTCGCCTGCGTTGGTCTATGGGGGATCGGAAGATCGGGAAAGCAGCATTGCCCGGTTTCGCAGCGACCCGGAGTGCTTCGTCCTGCTCTCGAATCCAGCGACTCTGGGCGAGGGGATCAGCCTTCACCATGAGTGCCATGATGCGGTGTATGTCGATCGTGACTTCGCAGCAGGACGATTTCTGCAATCGCTTGATCGCATTCACCGACTCGGATTGGCTCCGGATACTGACACGCGGATTACGGTCCTCACATCCGAAGGCACGATTGATGATGTGGTGAATCAGCGCCTCGAGCTCAAGCTTCGATTCATGGGCCAGATTCTTGACGATCCCGCCGTAGAGCGGCTTGGGGACCTCTCAGAAGAGTCCGCGATCGGCGGCAGCTTGGACTCTGGAGATATCCAAAGCCTTTTGGACCACCTTCGTGTCAGTTCCAGCTAACACAACAATTCGTGCAGCAATTCGCTGGCTTGATCTCCTACCGGGTGGAGAAACCCGAGCTCGTTCGCTCCTCAGTACGGCGCCTCAATACTCGGACCTGACTCCGACACAGCACGAAGCAGGTCTGGCCTGGCTAATCCGTTCCAACTTGCTTCCGGAAATCCTTGAACTGGGTGAGCTCAAGAGGCGAACTTCGCTTCTCACCGCGGGTGTTGGGGACACTAACTGGATGCATGATTTCGGGAATCTAATTAAGGGACCAGACGAACTTCCTAGCGATGCATTGGGAGTCGCGGAGGTTCTCGGGCTGAACCCAAATGCAGCGTACGCGGAGCTGGCGAGCGCTTGGGCACGCATCGATCTCGCCCGAAGGTCAGAAGTTGGGGCAGCGGGCGAAAGCCTGCTCCTTCAGGCTCTAGAGCAATCGTGCAGAGCCCAGGTCGTCCATATGTCGCAGATTTCAGATGGCTACGGGTATGACATCGCGGTTGTGGGAGACGACCTAGAGACGCACCTTGAGGTGAAATCCACCACTCGGCGTGGTCGCACGGAGTTCTATCTTTCCCGGAATGAGTATCAGACGATGCTTCGCGATTCGTCGTGGGAGTTGGTCTTTTGTGTTCTCTCGCACGACCTATCTGCGATAGAACTCGTGTACTCGGTGGACAAGGACTGGATCGAACGCGCTGCGCCCGTCGATCTCGTTGCGCGGGGACATTGGCAAAGCGCCAGGTTTGACGCCGAGGCTGACGCGCTCGCACCATGGCAGAGCTGCCTTGACTGCTAATCGCAATTCCTCCGATATCTAGTCCCATCATTGGGCTCAGTGGGTAGGCGTTCCGTCATCGATAGACCGAGCACGTTGGCTCTGCCGGAAGCCGGACGATTGACGCGCCTTTGTCGCCATCGCCAACACCGATCGGCGATCAGGCAGCGGCACAGTCACAGTTGCGAGCAGGTCAGTCAATAGGAGCGTGCAACGGCAGCAAGGAGATGTTCACCAACGTCGACCACTACGTCCTTCAGATGCATCGCCCGCTCCGGGAGCCTCTCCTCTCCCTAGTTGGTATCTGCAGCGCCCTCAGTGGAACAGTGCTAAGACGGGAGGGCTACAATCGGCAAAGTCCTGCTAGTCGTAACTCACGCTCGCGAGCTCAGAGGTCGCGGTCGTCGTCCAATTCATCGGGGCGTCGGTGAGGCAACCGTTCGGCGATATCGTGCGAAACCTTCCCTGCCACCGACTTCGCGCCCTCGACGGTCCAGGCGCCTAGGCGCCTGGCTAGTTCCACACCGTCGACGCCCGTCTCGACTGCCTGATCCTTTGCCTCGCCGAGTGCCTGTTTCCAGCGCTTCGCCTCCAGCGATCGCCGACCCGCCTCGATGCCAAGACGTTCATTGAAGACAATGACGTCAGCCGCCACCTCATTACCAGACCTGACGACGGCGCCGGCCTTGAGCGGGTGCAGCAGGACTTGAGTGTTGGCGATGCCGGATGCCGCGTCCATTCGCTCCATGAGACGTGCTGTACTGCGTGCGATCTGATCACGGCGCTTCCTCCTCGCGGACTGCAGACCAGTGCGATGGCGGTCAAGATCGTCGGCTCCCGAGTCGAGGACCCGGTCGAGCTCGAGGATGGCCAGCCCGTCCTGGAGCTGGAAGCACCGGGCCAGGACCGCGAGCCATTCCTCGACTGTCGTCTCGGCATCTTCCGCGAGCTTTGCCAGGTCTCCGACCTTGGACCTCTTCTCCATCTTCTCGGCGAGGGCGTCAAGCTGACGGAGTGCGTACCCCTGCGTCGTCGCGATTATCTGCTCGGCGCCTTGCACCTTTGACCAGGTGACCTCCGACACGCGACCCGTATGCTCCCGGAGTGTCATGGCGTCGTCGATGACGAAACCAACACCGATCATCTGCGCAATCGCCGCATCCTTCTGCGCGCGGAGTATGTCGTCGACCTTCTCGTCGATGACAGCGAGGTACTGGGTGATCTCTTCCATCGTCTGCTGCATGGCGAGCTGAGCCATGATCCCCGCAGCGCCAGCCAGCATGGCCGGGCTCGTCAGTATCGAGCCGATTGAACCAGGCTTCGTGAACTCCAGAAGCTTCGTGACCTTGCCCTTGTTCGTGACGACGGCGCGACTCACTCCCGACGACGAGCCTTTCATCAGCTGGCCGACCTTCATGGCCTTCGCTGACTCCTCGGTCAGTTTGACCCAACGACCTGCGTTAGCAGCGATGTCCGAGCCCGCCTGGGCGACACCGGATCCCGTGCTGAGGGCAGCGCCGAGACGCTTCTGAAGTGGGAGGTCCCTTGATGGGACACCGGCAGAGCTGAGGAAGCGCTCGACCGCCGCCGGCTCGCCGATGATCGCGAGGCCGTCGCCGTCGCTAATCAGCTCGAGTTCGTCGCCCATGTGTCCCCCAGTTTGAGCGCGCTCGTGGCTAAGTCGGAGACGCGCGTATGTGGGGTCACGTTACCCGATGTGTGCCCGGACTCGTCAGAGTTCGATCCTGGGAGCGCTCAAATCTCACCTCGCGACACGGAGCGAATCTAAGGCGACACCTACAGCAACCCCGAACGGACGCCTAGCGCCTCAGCCACCGCTTCCGCGACGCCGGATGCCAGCCACGAGCAGCACAACGCCGACGAGCGCGAGCGCGAGGCCGATGTAGAGCCAGGTGCGGTCTCCGGTCATTGAGCTTCCGGGGATCAGGTTCGCGCCCTGTCCTGCGAAGACGACTCCGATCAGCAGGGCGACGATACCGACGACGATGAGCGTTATGCGCCCGGCTCTGCTTCTCATGGTCGTCACGCTACTCGGCTTTGCCGTCGGGCCGCCTGTTGGAACTCACTGCCTCGGGCGTTGGGCAGCCCGCGATCAGGCGTCGGTCTTGCGCGTCTCCGCTGCGATCTCTTTGGCGATGGAGATGACCCACGGATTCGCCGACCACAGACCGTCCTTGCCCTTCGTGTAGAGCACGTCTTCGACGCCGCGCCTGACCGCATTACGGATGACGGCCGACAGGACGAGGATCGCGACGACGAAGCCGACGACGTAGACGATGATGCCGATGATCACGCTGGGTGCATCCATTGACTTTTCCTTCGGTTAGTGGCTGATCGGTCTGGTCTCAGGCCACTACCCAGCCTGCTCCGGGTGTACGGATTTGGATCTACGGCTGACGCGGCCCCTCGAGTGAGCGAGCAAGCAGCGAGGAGCCGATCAGCAAGAGACCGAGCGTCATCGTGATCTCTCTTCAGCCCAGGTGGCTTCAGTTGAGTAGCAATTGCTCATAATGCCTACCGCCTCCATGCGAGCAGGCTGTCCGGCATCCCGCCAGTGCGGGCCGACGGAAGGTTCGATCATGAAGAAGTGGCTGCGGCGAGCGTCAATGGTGGCGGCGTTTTCGATGGCACTTGGCGGCGGCACTGTCGCGAGCCAGATGAGTCCCTCCCCGGCAGAGGCGAGCCTCTCCGCGTTCAACTGCGTGATATCAGTCGCGCATCCTCATGCGTCTCATCACGTGAGCGGCACCATCAATGTCGAAGGCCGGGTCGACTGCGGACAGAGGATGGAAAGCATCTACATTCGGTTGTACTTGCACAAGCAAGGCGGTGGCGATTGGGCAGGAACGCCGAACTCGATGAACAACGCGTCGTACCTCAAAGCGAATGCGGCTACCTCATGTTCGGCCGGTTCGGGACAGTATTGGGGTGAGGCTCGCGTCACTGCCGTTCCGCCCGCGGGATGGTCGCCGCGATCAGCATCAGGATCGGCGAACGGCTTCGTGCTGCCCTTGGCTTGCGGAGACCCACTGACGAGCGGCGATGATCCGGATGGAGTCGGGTCTAACGTGGTGCTCGGGACGATCCGGTTTGAACCGAGCGAAGTGGAGTAAGTGTGATCGCCGAGCCCGTCGATCCTCGAGACGTTCTGCAGGACGAGGACTACCCCGTCTATCGGGTGTACTTCTGGCTGCAACCGGATCCTGCGTGGGCGGCGCAGTCCTGGGAGTGGCGCATCCGCGACGCCAGAGATGTGTTCGAGGTCATCGCGTGGGCTGAGGGCGAGCGCGGAGACCGCACCTACCAGCTCTTCGTCGAGGAGCCGATCCTCAACGGGTCCCGATCGGCGGGGGTGCGCCTCGTGCGCTTGGCAGGTGATGACCCGACCCGCGTGGGCGTCGCATCCTCGACCATCACATTTGACCGTGAGTAGCGACGTCCTTTTGTGAAGGCGTGCGAGAAGTCGAACGGGAGGATGGGGATGGTGGTTATCCGGTTGGAGCCATTGGCATCGGGATTGGCGGGAGCCCGCGCAGCGGGCGGGGGACTATGGCTCCAACCGGATAAGACTCCGTCGCCATCCGGCAACGAGAAGACCCGACGCTGCCGGCGCCGACGCAGGTGCTCGTCTTCGTGGCGGGCATCCATCCTCCTGCTGTTCGGCCACAGGCTCGCGCGCGCTCAGTGGCCGTCTTTGCGACGCCGGATCCCGATTACCAGCAGCACGACACCGACGACCGCGAGCGCGATGCCGACGTAGAGCCAGGTACTATCGCCGGTCATGGAGCTTCCGGGGATCAGGTTTGCGCCCTGCCCGGCGAAGACGACTCCGACCAGTAGAGCGACGATACCGACGACGATGAGCGTTATGCGCCCGGCTCCGCTTTTCATGGTCGTCACGCTACTCGGCATTGCCGTCGGGTGCGAGAGGAGCCCGTGGAGGTCTTGCCGGCCGGCAATCGATCACGGAGCCACCGCCGCGCTCTTCGCCGCGGGCCTGCCGAGTCTTCGCCGGTGATGAGCAGGCCTTCGCCCGAAGCGTTCCAGGGAACGCAGATTCTGATGCGGTAGCTTCGCTCCTCGTGTCGGAACGTGACGGTATAGAGGAGCGGGCGCCGAAGTCCGCGGGCGGCAGCGCGGTGGTCGTCGTGCGCGAGTCGGATCTGGGGCTGCGCACGCAGATCGGGAGCGGGGCCGCCACCGACGTCGAACGACTCGACGCGTTCACCGTCGCAGGGCACCAAGGGGGACTGGCCTTCGTACGCATCCGGGATCGCGACGCGAAGCACTGGCACCCGGTGACGCTTCGACGGCTCATCGCGTGGCGGAACGGGCTTGACGCGAGCGAACGCGCCACACTCGACGGAGTCGCCGCGTGGCCCCTGGCGCTCGTGGCCGACGACGGAGGGGCGTTCGTCGGATGCCTCGTGCCGCTGGCCGCGCATCCGTTCTACTACGTGCCCTCCGACGACAAGCGCGCCGACAAAGCGCCTCAGGATGCCAAATGGCTCGTGTCCGCACCCAAGCGAGCCCGGCGGGCCGGCGCGGTTGCACCGGGGGAGCGGGATCTAGTCCCACGGAGCACCGTGCTCGCGCGGGTGTCCTTGCTGCTCGAGCTGCTGCATCGGCATGGGATCGTTTACGGCGACCTGTCCGAGCGGTCTGTGCTCTTCGGCGTCGGCGACGTGGCCGAAGCGTTCGTCATCGGGGCCGAAGGGGCGGTGTTCGGCGACGACGGCGCCCTACAGCGCAACAGCGCGGGGTGGGCGGCGCCCGAGACGTTCGAAGACATCGGCGACGACGGAACGACGGATGTCTCGATGTCTCGTGCGCCCTCGGTGCAGACTGTCGCCACCGATCGCTACAAGCTGGGGCTGCTGATTCTGCGCGTGCTCGCGCCGGCCGGCGACGGACTCGAGCGGAGCCGCGACGCCGACCGCATCCGGAGCGTGCTCGATGAGACCGGGCAGCGGATGATGCGTGACGCGTTGGGTGACGACCCTGAGGGGCGGCCCAGCGCATCCGAGTGGTACCAGTATCTGCGCACCGTGATCGTGGAGAACCTCGCTGCACCCGTCATTCTGCGCGTCGACGTTAGCCCGGCCCTCGTGGCCGAAGGCGATGAGGTGCGACTCGAAGTCGAACTCTCCGGAGCGCAGCAGCTCACGATCGAGATGCCCGGGCGAGCCGACATCCGGCGCGAGGTCGGCGGGCGCGTCGTGTTCGAGCGGTTCACCGCGCGCCAGAGCGGACGGATCGGGGTGCGAGCCACCAACGCGCACGGGGAGGTCGCCGCGCTGTCCAACGTGGTGCGGGTGCTGCCCGTGCCCGCACCCGCGCAGATCGCCGTCGCGTCACCGGTTGTGCCGGCATCGCTCGGCGTGCTGCCCGATCTTGCAGCGCTTGAAGCGGCGCTCGGGATCTCGACGCCTCCCAGCTCCGGCGATGCGGGGGAGCGCTCGCCGCTCGACCGCGTCGCGGAGCTGCGCGCTCGGCTCGACGCGGATGCCGTGCCGCTGCACGAGGTCATCCGCATCGGCGTCGAGGCCGAGCGGGCGTCGCGCGACCGGCTCTTTCCCTCGTTCGAAGAGTTTCTGGGCGACATCGGCTCCGAGAAGAAGCGCCGCTGAAGCGCCGCTGAAGCGAATCGGGCGGCCGCGTGGAACGAAGTCCCAACGACGACCGCCCGAATTCTGGCTGCCCCACGCCGCCGCGGTCTGCGGCTCCTCGTCGGCGCAACGGCCTATCGGCGGGGTCGCGCTGACGCTGCATCCGTAGTCCACCTGGAGCTGGGCGAAGCACGCCCGCAGGCGGCTTCCGTGGGACTACTCGGAGATCTCCTCGACCGTCTCGCCGGTCTCGATCGGCGACAGCGACAGCGCGATGTCGGCCTGACTGATGATGCCCACCAGGCGCCCGCCCTCGAGCACCGGCACGCGCCGCACCTGGTGCTCCTGCATCGCGCTGAGGGCCTCACGCACGTCGTCGTCGGCCTCGACCGTCACGGGCTCGCGGTCGGCCAGCTCGCCGACGAGCATCGTCTCGGGGTCGGAGCCGTCGGCCACGCATCCCACCACGATGTCGCGGTCGGTGATCACGCCGACCAGCGCGCCGCCGTCGCCGAGGATCGGCAGCGCACCGACGTCGAGGTCGCGCATCAGCACCGCGGCCTCGCGCAAGGTGTGGCTCTCCCGGATGCCCTCCGGGTCGGGGGTCATGATGTCTCGTGCGTTCGTCATTGGGGGTCCCGTCGTCTGATGTTCCTCCCACCTTCCGCCGAAAACCGCCATTCGTGAACCGCTTGACTATCGCGCAGGAATCGGCATCAAACGGCGAACACAGGGGCGTGCCAGGGAACGCAGATTCTGGTGCGGTAGCTTCGCTCCTCGTGTCAGGACGTGCGGGCGCGGTCGAGCGCGCATCCGTTGTTCTGACCGACGTCACCTCCCGAAAGGTCGCAATGGCTCGTCGCTACAACTCCAACCCCGTCTCCAACTTCATGGCCTGGCTCGGCGGCGCCCGCCTCGACGTGCTGGCGGATGCGCCCGGCGACCGTGCACGATTCGTCGCGATGGGCGGCGTCATCCTGAGCACGGCCTTCCTGTCGGCGGTGTCAGCGACGTTCGCGCTCGTGATGGCGGTGGGGGCGCCCATTCCCGTTGCCGTGATCATCGGCGTGTTCTGGGGTGTCATCATCCTGAACCTCGACCGGCTGCTCATCATCGGCATGGCCAAGCAGAAGGGAGTCGCGCGTAACATCGGGCTCGCCCTGCCGCGCGTCGCGCTCGCGCTCATCATCGGAACGGTCATCTCGACGCCGCTCACACTGCAGATCTTCAACGCCGAGATCAACTCGGAGATCCAGGTGATGCAGGCCGAGGAGAAGTCGGCGTTCGAGCAGCAGATGGCCAACGACCCGCGGTTCGCCGCCATCCCCGACCTGCAGGACTCGATCGCTGCGAACCAGGCCATCGTCGACAAGGGGCTGCAGACCGATCTGTCGTCCGACCCGAACTACGCCGCGGCCGTTGCCGCGACCGCCGCCGCACAGACCGCCTACGACGCGGCGCAGACCGCCTACCTGGCCGAGATCGACGGAACTGGTGGCACCGGCATCCGGGGCGACGGCGACGTGACGCAGTCGAAGCTCGTGGCGGTGCAGCAGGCCGAAGCCCGCCTCGATGCGGCCAAGACCGCCGAGCAAGCAGCGGAGACGACGGCATCGCAGAACCTGCAGGCATCCGCTCAGAGCCGGCTCGACGCCGCCAAATCGCAGCTCGCCGACGACCAGGCCACACTGGCCAGGGCTCAGGATGAGCGCACGACCGAGCAAGCGGCCCACGACAGCGCCGTCGACAACAGCGCGGGGCTGCTCTCGCGGCTGTCGGCGTTGTTCCGGCTGGGCGAGGCGAACCCGCTGCTGAACGTGGCGCACATCATGATCGCGCTGCTGTTCATCTGCATCGAGCTGCTGCCGGTGATCGTGAAGGTGCTCGCGAACCTGGGTGTGCCGACGGCGTACGACCGGCTAGTGGAGGTGCGCGAAGACGGCGAAGTGTCGGGCGGTTCCGTCTGGGCCGCCGAACGCGCCAAGGCCATCGAGGTCGAGGCTTCGGTGCAGGTGGCCGTGGCGTCGGACCGTGCCGACCGGCAGCTGAAGTTCGGCAAGCGCATCAACAAGGCCGTGTTGCAGCAGCAGGAAGCCGTGATCTCGCAAGCCCTCGAGGTGTGGGGCAGCTACGCCGCCTCGCGCGCTGCGGAGCGGATGGGGGAGTGGGAGCGGTCGCTGGAGGCGGCCGAGCCGGATGCCGCGGGCGGGCGTGATGCGGCGGCGGCACGTGATGCGGCGGCTGCGCGTGAGGCGGCGACCCAGTGGGATGCGGCGTCGGCGCGTGGCACTGCGGGCCAGTGGGATGCGACCGAGCCGCTCGGTGTCGTGGCGTCGCGGGACGCAGCGGGGTCGCGAGGCTTCGGAGAGTCGCGCGATGCCACCGCTGAGATCGCTGCGCTCTTCGGAGACGACGCTGAGTGGGAGGGTGGTGACTCCGGCCGCGCGTCGGATGACACGGCGACCCGGCCGATCCCGCTGAACGCGGACCGGGCCGCCTTCCTCCGTCGGGCGGGTCTGCCGGATCAGCTCTGACGTGAAAGCCGAATCATCTCTTCGGCCTGGAGCAGCACGCTCTCGCGGCTGTCGGTCAACGTGACGCCGTCTTCGCCGAAGACGTCGAACGTGAGATTCACGATCTCTTCGGGCGCGGTGATTCGTAGGTGTCGGATCAGCGTGACGATGTCGTCGTGATCTTTCAGACGGCCGGCCGCCATCTTCATCGCCAACAGGAACCGCGGAGAAGCGAGCCGCACGTGCATGCCACCGAACTCGATCGTGCGGGCATCCGTGTCATCGCTTTCGAAGGTCATGAAAGAGAACGCGCTTTGATTGATCCAACCCGCCGGTAGGCCGCGTTCGTCGGCCATCGACGCAGCTTCTTCCTTCACGACCTCGAACGGGCGGAAGAGCCCGTCGATGTCTTCTGTCGCACGGCGGGACCCGAGGCCGATCGCCATGGCCGTTCCCTGATGATGTACGCGTCGACCGATTCACCTCGCCGCTGGATTCGGTCGCCTAGTTCGTCGAGGAGATCGCGCAATTCCTCGCCGGAGAACAGGGGTGCACCGCTCAGGCTGCCGTGAGGTCTTTCTCGCGAATGACGATGCCCCGTTCCAGGAACTCGGGCTCAGCGGTGCTCTTGATCAATTCGACGTACCGGGCGGAGTAGCCAGAATCCGGTCCGGGAACCCACTCACGCTCAAGAGCCGGCTTCATGGTCCAACGCGGGGGAGTGATCCCGCGTCGCGCGGCATCCCATGCGACTGCCGTCGCGAAGAGAGTGTCCCATCGCGGGTCGCTGATCGCCGGCGGTTTCTTGAGGAAATCCGCGATCTCGTTCTCGGAATCAGCTCGACGGAAGTGGTCGATCGCCTGCGTGGTGAGGCGGAGGGCAGCTGCGGGGTCGGCCGCCTTGAGCTCGGCATCGATGGCTCGTGCCGCGCTTCGAGCGGACATCAGGTGCTTTTCGGCCATGGTCGCGGGAGTCGTCGAGATGTGAAGGCGCTCGCCGAGGGCGTCGAGAGCTCGTTCGAGCGATGCCAGCTTGATCGTGCCTGCCCTCTCTGACCGCTCGAGCTGGGAGACGGCTCCTGCTGTGACGCCGAGGCGCGGTGCCAGGTCGTAGATCGACATGCCCGAGCGGGCTCTGGCGGTTCGGATGAGGTCGGACACGGTGGCTCCTTGTATAGCTACAACTATACATCCCGCGCCGCGGCTGACCCGATCGAAAACTACTCCGGCGACACCGACGCGTCGTAGATGTCCTGGATGGCCTCGTCGAGGGTGGCGTTGAACTCCTGGTCGGACTGCTGCACCGACAGACCCTCCGAGAGCGCGCGACTGAAACTCGCGATCTCACCGACGTCCTGCGCGAGGAGGGCATCGGCCTCAGCGCGCGTGTAGCCGCCCGAGAGCGCCACCACGCGCATGACTCGCGGATGCTCGGTGAGCGACCGGTAGTGATTCGTGACCGTCGGCAGCGACAGCTTCACCATCACGTGCTGGCCCTCGGGCACGGCGTCGAGGTGCGTCGTGAGGTGCTCGAGCAGCAGGTCTTCGGCGGCCGCCTTGTCGGGGATCGTGATGGTGACCTCGGGTTCGAGGATGGGGATCAGGCCGTGCGACAGCACCTGGTGCGCGATCTCGAACTGCTGCTCGACGATCGCCGCGATGCCGGCGGCATTCGCCTCACCGATCACCGAACGCGCCTTGGTGCCGAAGATGCCGTGCTGCACCGCCTTCTCGAGGAGGGCATCGAGACCCGGGATCGGCTTCATCACCTGCACACCGTCGGCGGCGTAGGCCAGGCCCTTGTCGATCTTCAGGAAAGGCACCACGCCCTTGTCGTTCCACAGGTAGTGCGCCGCCGGTTTGCCGCCGAACTCGCGGTTCATCGTCTCTTCGAAGAGGATCGCCGCCAGCACCCGGTCGCCGCCGAAAGCGGGCGACATGACGATGCGGGTGCGCATCTGGTGCATCAGATCGAACATCTCGGCATCGGTGGAGTACTCGCTCGGCTCGATGCCGTAGAGGCTCAGGGCCTTCGGTGTCGACCCGCCGCTCTGGTCGAGTGCGGCGATGAAGCCCTTGCCCGATGTCATGCGGTCTGCCTGCGCGTGGTTCACCATGACCCGAGCCTATTTCTGAGGGGCCCGCCGCGCATCCAGCCGGCCGACAAGATTTTGAGCGTCGACTCGATGAGCCGTCAGGAGCAGGCTTTTCTGGAGCTTGAGCGGTTCGGGAAGGCTATTGCGCTGCCCGCGAGGCAACCTCACGCAATGTAGCGGATTGATAAGCCGCGGCCTCGACGGCCGGACGAACTGCGTCCTTCTGGTCCGCGGAGATCGCGTCACCGATTGCTCCGAAGTTTGCCTCCAGCTGCACGAGCTGCGTGTTCCACTCGGCGGCGATGTTGGGTGGGGGAGTCAATGACTGGAGTTGGCCGAGGTTGAAGCTCAGTTCCCCATAGTTCGACAGCAGACGCCAGAAGCCGTCTTCGTCAAGCGTGATGATCATGTCATTGAGGTCCTTATTGACATCGTCGAGTTGACTGTTCGCACTGGCCGTGAAGGCCGCTGCATCGATCACTGGGGCCTCGACAGGCTCGGGGTCGGGTGCAGGCACAACTGCTTCGACGGTTGGGGTCGGAGTCGAGGTTGGGCTCGGCGTATCTGACGGAACCGTGGTCTCTGCGACTGCTGCGGCCTCTGCCCCGGAGCTGATATTGGCGCGTCCCCCCGCCCCCACACTGATTCCGATGACCAGAAGCAGGACGGCCGCTCCCGAACCGATTAACCACCACTTGGCCTTTCCGGGCCCCTTCGTCGTGGGCCGATCGGAATGCGGAAAGCCCGAAGTGTGAGGCCATGGCTGTCCCGGGGCACGAGAAAGTGGGGCCGTCGATACCGCCTCAGGGTGGATCGGAGCCGTGTGCGACGTCCAAGCAGAACCGTCCCAGTAGCGCTGAAGGTTCGACTGAGACTCGTCGGGATACCAGCCCGGCGGCGTGATGTTGTTGTCTGACATGGTCTTCCCCCCGATTGAGCGCCACGGGGCGGAAGCAAGATGCGTTCGGGTGGATGACACCACGCTGACCAAGTCTTGCCAAGTGTCTCCCATGACACGCTTGCATTAGTGCGTTGCCTGATCGTAGCTCTTGGTCGTCGGTCGCCGATGTTTCTGGGGCGCCCGCGTGGTTCGGTGGCACGAGTGCGAGGACGTCCCACGCGTCAGTCGCACGCGATTCCGTCGCCGTCGCGGTCGAGGTCGTAGATGTCGTTGCCGATGACATGCACTGTTCCGGGCGCATAAGCGGGGCCGTTGCCACTTCCGCCTGGGCAATCGACGTCGGAGGCGATCGGGACGCATCCCCACTCGTAGTTGGGGTCGCATCCATCGCCCTGAGCCTGTTCGGATTCCGGCTCCGGGGCCGGGGGAGGCTGCCGGGTGCCGACCGCTGTCACTTCGTTCACCGGTGGGACGGTCACAGTTTCTGAAATGAGCACGCGGCTTACTTCGACACCGTCGACCAGCGCGATCTCCCATCTCGAAATCTTCGTTCCCTGCGCCCCTGCCGTGACGACCGCGTTGGTTCCGATGTCCAGCGTCGGTTCTTCGTAACTCTCTTGCGCGAAGGCGATCGGCTCGGGAACGTCGACCATCTGCGTCGTCTTGACCGGCGCCGGAGTCGGTGCTGTGGTGGCCGTCGGAGACGAACTCTTCTTCGGGTGCGCCGCGGCACTCGGCTCGGTCGCCGCTCCTGCGACCGGGTCGATCGCATCGGCGATATTCGCTGTTTCGGGTGAACTCGATTGTTGTGGCGGGATCGCGATGAGTGAGCCGAGCAGGAGTATTGCGAAAGAAATGCCCAGCACGGCCGCGCCTGCTCCGCGCGTGGGGGATAGGTTCAGCCAGCTCGGTCGCCTCTTGACGATCGTCCAGATGCCGGCACCGAGCGCGAACAGGGAAACAGCCACCAGGAAGCCGCCGATGCCTAGCGTCGGCAGGATGACGATGCCACAGACGACCGCGATCGCGCCGACGGTCCACGTCAGAGGCGTCGGGCGCCACCGAGCGGGAGCGGTCGCGACTGTCGTTCCAGGGGCCTCCTGAGGTGTCACCGCGGGGTCACCCGCAGTCGTGGCCCACGCCGTCGTGAACTCTGTCCAGGTGGTGCCGTCCCACCATCGCTGCTGCGTGGCATCGTGCGGATCGGGAAACCAGCCAGCAGGAGGAAGAGCCGTCGTCATCGGTCGTCGCAATCGGATCGGGAGGGATCCGGTTGCACTGGCGGATTACCGTGCTGCATCGCGTGCGACCCCCGCGTGAAGGCTATGGGTAGTGCGTGGTGCGTGGCAGCCCCAGTAGTGGGGTGCAGCGGGTGCTCGGCACCAAGCCGACGTGCGGCCCCGGCACCTTCCTGTCAATAACTCGCGCATCGGAGAACTCCTATGTCGCTCGCAGTCGCCCGTGTATATCGTTGAGTATCGTTCGCGATCTATCGAGGAGGGCACCATGGGCAACTCATTCCCCAACGGAGCATTCGGCACCGGCACAGGCAACGCCGCAGACGGCATCTGGCAGGCGATGGAACAGTTCCGCGCCCGATTCGAGAAGAAGGTCGGCAGCCGCGTCGGCAAGGGCGACGTGCGCGCCGCCGTGCTCGCATTGCTCGCCGAGCGGCCGATGCACGGCTACCAGATCATCCACGAGATCGAGGAGCGCAGCGGCGGCAGTTGGAAGCCGAGCCCCGGATCGGTCTACCCGACACTTCAGCTGCTGGCCGACGAGGGTCTCATCGCCGCCGAGGAGTCCAACGGGCGCAAGACCTACGCCCTCACCGACGCCGGGCGCGCCGTGGCCGCGAGTGCCGGCGCAACGGCACCCTGGGCATCCGACTCCACCGGAGCCGACGACGACAAGGGCGACTTCGCCGCACTGCCCAAGGCTGGCTTCGAGCTCGCCCAGGCCGCAGCCCAGGTGGGCCGAACCGGCACCCCCGAGCAGGTCAAGCAGGCCGTGGCCGAGCTCGAGGATGCTCGCCGCCGGATCTACTCGATCCTCGCCCAGAACTGACTCGGGTGACGACGGTTCGACCCGACCGCGGAGACGAGGTTCCCGCGGCACGGGTTGCCCGCGCGCGGTACCGCCGCATCCTTCGGTTCGCGGCGTGGAACCTCGCGGTGACGTGGTGGTACGAGCTGTTGCTGCCGCGCATCGGACTCACGAGGGTCGCTGAGCGCACCCGGTCGAAACGGATGCAGCGCTTCGCGCGACGCTTCCACGTGCTCGCCGTCGATCTCGGCGGGTTGATGATCAAGGTCGGGCAGTTCATGTCGTCGCGCCTCGACGTGCTGCCGCCGGAGATCACCAAAGAACTCGAAGGGCTGCAGGACGAAGTGCCTGCCGTGCCGTTCCCACTCATCCAGCAGCTCGCCGAGGCCGAGCTGGGCATGCCGCTGTCGCGTGCCTACTCGTGGGTCGACCCGAATCCGGTCGCCGCGGCATCCCTCGGTCAAGCGCATCGGGCCCGGCTCGCCCCGCTCGACGCGGCCGACACCGGTCTGAGCGGTGTGGTGATCAAGGTGCAGCGGCCGGGCATCGACTCGATCGTCACGGTCGACCTGGCGGCGCTGCGTCGCGTGGGCGGATGGCTCAGCCATGTGCGGCTCGTGTATTCGCGGGTCGACGCGCCGGCGCTCGTCGAGGAGTTTGCCGCGACCTCGCTCGAAGAGATCGACTACCTGCACGAAGCCGCGAGCTCAGTGCGGTTCGCCGAGGAGTTCGCCGGCGACTCGCGGGTGGCGGTGCCGGAAGTCGTGTGGGAGCGCACCACTCGCCGCGTGCTCACCCTCGAAGACGTCACCGCCATCAAGATCACGGATGCCGCGGCTCTCGCTGCGGCCGGGATCGACCCGGCCGAGGTGGCTCCGGTGTTCGCTGCCGTGATGTTCGATCAGCTCTTCACGAACGGGTTCTTCCACGCCGATCCGCACCCCGGGAACATCTTCGTGACGCCCGTCGCCGTCGCGGATGGCTCGGACGCGCTGCCGTGGAAACTCACGTTCATCGACTTCGGCATGATGGGCGAGGTCGGTGCGTCGACGCGCAGCGGCCTTCGCAAGATGCTCATCGCGGCCGCTTCGCGCGACGGCAAGGGGCTCGTGGAGGCCGCGCGCGAGGTGGGTGTGCTGCTTCCGACGGCCGACACCTCCGAGCTCGAGCGCGCCATGACGCACCTGTTCGGCCGGTTCGGGGGGATGGGATTCGCCGAGTTGCGCGAGGTCGATCCGCGCGAGTTCCGCGAGTTCGCGGTGGAGTTCGGCGACGTGGTGCGGTCGTTGCCGTTCCAGCTGCCCGAGAACTTTTTGCTCGTCATCCGGGCCATGTCGCTCACCTCAGGGGTGTGCAGCGCGCTCGATCCGGCGTTCAACCTGTGGGATTCGGTCGAGCCCTACGCGCAGCAGCTCATCCGCGAGGAGCGCGGGAACGTGGTGCAGGATGTCGGTAAGCAGGCCGTCTCGAACCTCGGGCTCGTGTGGCGCTTGCCGAAGCGGATCGATGAGCTCGTCACGCGCATCGACGACGGGTCGGTGGCGTTCCGGAGTCCCGATCTCGAGAAGCGGGTGGGGCGCCTCGAGCGGTCGGTGGGGCGGATCGTCTCGGCGGTGCTGTTCGGTGCGTTGCTCGTGGCGGGGGCTGTGCTGCGGGCCGACGACGCGGTGTTCGGAACGGTGCTGATGATCGTGTCGGTCGTGCCGCTGCTGCACGCGCTGTTCGCGGGCCGTCGAGCGCGCTGAGTTTCTGAGGGGTGTAGGGCGCCGACGAGGAGAGCTGCGGCGGGGTGATCCAAGGCGGCATCCGGTATTCGCCGGCTAGCGATCGCTGCGAAGAACGGCTCGATCGTCGGTGGTCCAGACCTGGTTCTTGTTGTCGCTGAATCGCATCCGCGTGACGCTGAATCTGTCGGTGGCAGTCAGCGCGTCGAGCGATCGACCGTCGGCACAAACGGGCAGCTGCCATGTCCCGCTCGCGCTTTGGTGGCCGATGAAGAGGTCTCCCGGGGGAACGATCCGCAGGTCGATCGAGCGCTTCACGGTGTGGTCGCGCATGCGTGCCTCGATCTGCACGTGACCACCCACGCCGTCAGACGGGTGGCTTGCGTTCACGCTTCCCGCTCGGCCTCTTCACGGCGTTTTCGGCGCTCGCCGATCACGCCGGACACCGCTCACCGCTCCCCGCCGCGGGCTGGGATACCCGCGCGTGCAATACCAATATAAAGTGAGTAATGATCAGACAGTTCGCTATCCTGATCCGCATGATCGTCGGCATCTACATCGATGGGTTCAACCTCTATTACGGAGCGCGCGCGATCTGCGGCCGTTCGACGCCGGGCTGGCGTTGGTTGGATCTCCGTGGGCTTGCCGAGCGATTGATCCTGTCGCATTCGCGGTGGAGCGGATCGACTGAGACGAGGGTCGTGTACTGCACTGCGCGCATCAGCGGCTCGGGGAATACCAGTGGGCAGCAGGATCAGGACGTGTATCTCCGTGCGCTTCGGGCTGCTGGGTCTGTTGACGAGATCGCCTTCGGCAATTACGTCTCCCGCGTTTCGACGTCACCGTTGGCGACAGCGGATTCGCGCGGGCGGCCCGTTATTCATCGTCCTTCATGGCCGATCATGGTTCAGGATGGGGCGGGCGCGCCTCAAGCCGACGCAAGGTTCATGGCATCGGTTGCGCGACGGGAAGAGAAGGGAAGCGACGTCAATGTCGCTTCCCATCTGCTCATCGATGTCTTGGAGACACGCGTTGACGCCGTGATCGTGGTGAGTAACGACAGCGACCTCGAGTTTCCCGTGCGGGAGGCACGCAAGCGGGTGCCGGTCGGTCTTGTGAATCCGACCGCAGGCTTTCCCGCCGGACGCTTGAATGGGGACCCAGCCGAAGGCGTGGGTGGGCATTGGTGGCACCGACTCAGCCGCGATGAACTGTGCCAATCGCAGCTGCCCGCGTCGCTAGGAAGATTGTCGAAGCCAGACGAATGGTAGCGGAGAGATTCTCAAATTTGCGAGATTGGCCTGCGGATATGTGCGATGATCGATTCATACCGCTCGGTCCCTCTGGGGCCGAGTTTACTTTAACCGTGCTCGTGGCCTAGTTCAGCGCCTCTGCACGGAAGAAGTCGAGCACTCGCGGCCGACCGACCCAGGTGGGGTCGGCCAGGGCCGTGATCATGAAGTTCGACCCGGTAGTCGCTCACCGCATCCGCGTCGAACAAGCCGGAGGGGCGCACGATCGTGACGTCGAGACCGCTCGCCGCGACCAGGGCCTCCATGCGCCGCATGTCGGTGTAGGTCGTGCGGCCCATCACGAAGATCACGAGCGGCTCCATCGGCTCCATCAGCTCGCCGGACGCTAAGCGCCACCGCGTGCAGACGAGGGCGGCGGGTCAGCGCCTGCGGCGGCCGGGGCGACGGCGCGAGCGGGGCTTGAGGGCGGCCGTGGCAGCACGGGTGTCGGAGGCGGTGCGGGAGCCGGAGGCGGCAGTACTGCCGCCGGCGGGGCGGGGCTGCTCCCGGAGGGTGAAGAGAAGGCTCAGCGTGCCGCCGAGGATGGCCGCCAGGGCCGCGATGCCGAGCGGGGGGAACTCGGGCCAATCGTCGGGCATGTCGGAGCTCGCCCAGACGAAGAGCCACACGGTCGAGACGGCGGTGGAGGTGCCGAGCCACCAGATCGCGTCGCGTAGAGCGCCCGGCCGCAGACGACGAGACCCACGGATGCGTGCGGCCACGACGCTCAGGATGCCGATGCCGAGCGCCACTCCGCCGAGCCCGAGCACGAACACCATCGGCAGCACACTTCGCACCTGCTGCAACTGCAGTGCGCCCGCATCGGGGCCCGCGAACGTGCCCGCCGGGAAGTCGGCCAGCACCCCGAGGTCGGTCACGGTGAGCTCGAACGGATAACCGCTGTCGGTCTCGCGCAGGTCGAGTCGGTGCTCGGATGCGGCATCGCGAGCCGACGACGATTCCGACGTCGTCGACGCCTCATCGGTGCCGAAGCTGCCGAACGGGATGACGGTCTCGGCCCACTGGCGCGGGCTCTGGTACGCATCGGTGTCTTCGGTGATCCAGCCGGCCGCGGTGGCGAGGGCGGAGAGGTCGTCCGACATCCGGAACTCGATCGTGAGGGGGTCGGTGGCCGGGTCGTTGCCCCATTGGCTCGAGTACTCCCAGCCCTCGAGCAGGGCGGCCCAGCGCACGCGATCGACCACCGTGCCCGCCTGGTTCGCCGCCGCGACCGCCGCCGAGTCGACGGTGTAGTCGATCTGCACCTCGTGCGCACCGCTCAGCACCTCGGTGAACCGGGTCGCGAGCAGCAGCGTGTCGCCGTCGCGCGACGTCGTATACGGAGCGCCCTGGCCGTCGACCCGCACATCGGAGACCTGCAATCCGACATCCTGGCCCTCGATGCGGTCGGGCCACTGCTGCGTGAACTGCGGCACCGCCGAGCCCCCGTCGTCGAAACTGACGGTGAGCGTCTCGGTCACCGTCAGGTGCGCGCGACCGTCATCGGTTCTGGCGAGTTCGGCGGCGATCTCGGCCGAGTCGACCGTGTTGAAGTACGTTCCGGGGATGTCGCCCGAATAGGAGAGCGGATCGAACGACCGCGGGTACGGGTTCGGCAGCAGAGCGGCGCCGGTGATCGCGCCCGCGAGGAGGAGCACCGCCACCGTTCGCAGGAGGATGCGCGGGCCGCTCACGAAGTCGAGAGTGCGCCATCCTGAACCCGCTCGGGCATCACCGAGATCGTGCGCGATCAGCTCGGCCACGCGTCGGCCGGCGGTGCGCGGATTCTCCGTCAGCACCACGTAGGGGAGGAGCTTGTCGCTCACCGTCGCGCGTTCGAGAAGCTGAGTGCGCTCGGCGAAAACCGCGATGCCCTGGAGATGCTGCTTCACGAGAGCACCGCTCCGGGTGAGAGGCCGCGCCGAGAGCGCGATCGCGAGCACCACGATGGAGACGGCCGAGGAGACGAGCACGAACGCGACCGGCCACCACACCACCGCCAGAGTGGTCTGGTGCGAGAGCTGGCGCACGATGCCCCACTGCAGCAACGTCAACGCGAGCGGCGCGGCGATGAAGAGGTCACGCACGAAGCCGCTCGGGATGCGGCGGAAACCCTCCGTGAGCTGGACCCCTCGCTCCGGGGCGCGGAGGTAGACGAGGAGGGCGCGCATCCGGTCGCCCGCTCGCCCGGTGCGGTTCGCCGCGCGCGCCGCCGCTTCGAAGCGGTCTCGGCGGTCGGCCTTCGACGCGCGCTGCGCCGAGGTGAGGGCCGTTGCCAGTTCGAGCGGGCGGGGAGTGCCCAGGATCTGGGCGGCCGTGCGGGCGCTGACGCCATCCGGTGGGCTGAACTGGGCGACGAACCAGGGGCGACCGCGCTCGTCGCTCCACGCCACCGCCCGGGCGGCGAGCGCGAGCAGCAGGGTGAGGGCGAGGAAGACGAGTGGCAGGAGCGGACCGAAGGTCTGCACGAGGAACAACGGCGTCGGCGGAGGCATCGTGAAGGTGCCGTCGGCGAAGGCCATCGTGAAGCGCGCCTGGGCGTGGGGCGGCATGTTCTGGTCGTTGGTGAAGTTGTAGGTGACCTGGCCGGGTGGGCTGTCGGGTTCGGGCTCGAGCCAGGCGCCGGCGCCGAGCAGCGTCCAGGCCAGGATGCCGCGAGGCTGACGCACGAGGGAGTCGTCGAGCTCGTCGGGCAGCGTGACCGTGACGTCGAGGCCGCTGAATGCCTGAGGCCATGAGGGGCCGAAGACGTCCCAGGCGAGGAGGTCGACGGGGGCGCCCGTCGCCTCGTCGACGGACTCGTAGGCGAGGTCGTGGAGGGTGTAGCTCAGGATGAACTCGTGGTCGCCGGTGAGTTTCGCCGCGCTGTTCGCGTCCCCGTTCCCGCCCGCGCTCGCGCCCCTGCTCGCGTCGAGCGTGAGCGTCAGCTGGTCGCTGCTCTCGGCCCGGTCGATTGCCAGGGGTTCGCCGTCGAGGGTGGCCTCGATCGCCTCCGGCGCCAGGGCATGCCCCTGGTACTGGGTGGGGAGCACGCGAACGATACCGCCGGCCTCCGAGGCGGCGAGGTCGTCGGGGAAGAAGGCGTCGATCGTCTCGACGACATCCGCCTGCAGCCGTCCGTCGGGTGCGCGGGTGATGGTGTAGTCGGCGTCGAAGTCACGGGCGATCCACTGGTCGGTGGCGTCGGAGGCGGCGTCGGTGATGTCGTCCAGCGTGAGAGGCGGGTTGATCACCGGGCCGAAGAGCAGCACGCCGCCCGCGAGGGCGACCACACCCCAGAAGGCCCAGAGGCTGCGGCGGAGAGGTGCCCCGCCGTGCGAGCGCAGCCACGCTTCGAGGGCGAGCAGCCAGCGCGAGAGCAGGGCCCAGAGCGGTGTCGGTTTCGGTCGGGGGTCGGGGATGTGGTCGGGCGGTGGCTCGTCGTCAGCACGCACCGCGTCGTCGTGCGCTTCCCCCGTCACGCTCCCGATCCTACGGCGGTGAGCGAGCGACCGCCTGCGCCCGTGCTCGGTCGCGGTGCGCCTTCGGTCGAGGTGCGCCGTCGAATGCGAGAGCATTGACGGATGACCGCAACACTCGTCGCCAAAGGCGTGGCCGGAGGCCACGACCACCGCACCCTCTTCAGTGGGCTCGACCTCGTGGTCGCTCCGGGCGACGTCGTCGGTGTGGTGGGCGCGAACGGGGCCGGCAAGTCGACATTGCTGCGCATCCTCGCCGGAATCGACGCCCCGATGGAGGGTCGCGTCGACCTGGCTCCCGCCGATGCGTTCATCGGATGGCTGCCCCAGGAACACGAGCGAGTTGCCGGCGAGACCGTCGCCCAGTATGTCGGGCGACGCACCGGCACCAGCCTCGCGACGACGGAAATGGATGCCGCGGCAGAGGCTCTGGGAAACACCGAGCCCGCGGCATCCGGAGCCCCCGACCCGGCCGACGTCTACTCCACCGCCCTCGACCGCTGGCTCGCGAGCGGCGCCGCCGATCTGGAGGAGCGACTCCCGGTGGTGCTCTCCGAGCTCGGGTTGGGGGTGGCATCCGACGCTCTCATGACCGACCTTTCGGGAGGGCAGGCGGCTCGCGTCGGTCTCGCCGCCCTGCTGCTGTCGCGCTTCGACATCGTGCTGCTCGACGAGCCCACCAACGATCTCGACCTCGACGGTCTCGAGCGGCTCGAGGCGTTCATCCGGGGTCTTCGCGGCGGCGTTGTTCTGGTGAGTCACGACCGCGAGTTCCTCGCCCGCAGCGTCACCCGCGTGCTCGAACTCGACCTCGCGCAGGGCAGCAATCGGGTCTACGGCGGGGGGTACGACGCCTATCTCGAAGAGCGCGAGACGGCCCGGCGGCACGCGCGCGAGGAGTACGACGAGTTCGCCGAGAAGAAGGCGGATCTCGTGGGCCGGGCCCGCACGCAGCGCGAGTGGTCGAGTCAGGGGGTGCGCAACGCGATGAAGAAGGCGCCCGACAACGACAAGATCCGGCGCAAGGCATCCGCTGAGTCGAGCGAGAAGCAGGCCCAGAAGGTGCGGCAGATGGAGAGCCGCATCGCGCGGCTCGACGAGGTGGAGGAGCCGCGCAAGGAGTGGCAACTGCAGTTCACCATCGGGTCGGCGCCGCGGTCGTCGTCGGTCGTGTCGACGCTGTCGAACGCCGTCGTGACGCAGGGCACGTTCACGCTGGGCCCGGTGTCGCTGCAGGTGGATGCGGGCGACCGGATCGGCATCACGGGGCCCAACGGAGCGGGCAAGTCGACCCTGTTGCGGTTGCTGCTGGGGCGGGTCGCGCCGACTGCGGGGCAGGCCTCGCTCGGCGCATCCGTCGCTATCGGCGAGATCGACCAAGCGCGCGCGGTGTTGGCCGGCACGTCGTCTCTCGCCGACAGCTTCGAGGCGCAGGTGCCTGACTGGCCCGTCGCCGAGGTGCGCACGCTGCTCGCGAAGTTCGGTTTGAAGGCGGATCACGTGGGACGGCCCGTCGACGAGCTGTCGCCGGGGGAGCGCACCCGAGCGGGGCTCGCCCTGCTGCAGGCCCGCGGCGTGAACCTGCTCGTGCTCGACGAGCCCACCAACCACCTCGACCTCGTGGCCATCGAGCAGCTCGAAGAGGCGCTCGAGTCGTACACAGGCACCCTGCTGCTGGTGACCCACGATCGGCGGATGCTGTCGACGGTGCGGCTGAACCGGCACTGGCACGTCTCGGCAGGGCAGGTCGCAGAGGACTGACCGGCCGCGCATCCGGCTGTCGTCGGCTGGTGGTGGCATGATCAGGTCATGGGCACGACGCCACGCGCATCCCTCCCGCTCGCCCGGCCGGCGCAGTGGTTTCTGAACGGTGGCAAGGCCGTCACCTGGTGCGCAGGACTGCTCGCAGCCATCAGCGCTCTCGTTCTGTTCGTTCCGAACGCCGTGAACACGATCTTCTGGCGTCCGGTCGAGTACAACCTGCTGAGCCAGATCCACGCGGGCGATTCGGCCGACTTCGTCACCAGCCTGCTCGGCCAGCCGGCGCTCGTCCAGAGTGTTCCCGGAGCAGGGCTGACCCAGTCGATCTACCTGCGCCGCGACCATTCGGTGATGACCGTCGCCGACGACGCTGGGCGTGTGGTGCTCTACTCGGTCTTGTCGTGCGATCCGGAATTCATGCCCACGTTCACCACGCCGATCCGCAGCACCGTGCATCTTCAAGACCGCGCGTTGGGCGAAGCCGAGAACGTCGGGTCTGCGCCGGCCGACGAGGTGCTCAACTCACGGCAGCTCGTCGCGGTGCCGCCCCTGAGCGTGTCGAGCCCGGCTCAGGTCGCCGAGGTCGGCATCCAGTCGGGCAGCAACGCGGCGCGCACGCAATCGTGGTTCGTGGGTGTCAACGGCGCCTGCGCCGACCTCGACGTGCTCGCCGCCGACCTTCCGCTCGCCGGCGAGCAGCCGACGGATGCGTCGATCGCCGCCGTGCGCTCGTCGACCGCGGCCAACTTCTATGCCGAGACGGCGACCGAGGTCGATGCCCGCCTCGACGAGTTCGGGGAGATCGCGCTCGGGCCGTACACGAGCGTGCCGCTCGACAAGGCACTGGGGCTCTACGTCACGCCGCACCTCTTCGATCTGCCGATCGACCGCCTCGATCAGGCGGGCACCAGAACCTTCTGAGGCGGAGCCCGACCAGGGTGTCCTGGCCCTCTCGGGATCTGGCAGGATCGACGGGGCAGCGAGCGGTTGCCTGCAATGGGAATGAGGGGCGTATGAGGGCGATCGCGCGACGCATGGGCGGAGCAGTTGTGGCGGCAGGCATCGTGGGCGGGGTGCTGAGCGGGTGCTCCCTGCTGCCAGGGCCGCCGCTGCTGCCCGGGGCCGGGGAACCGGCGTCGCCCACCGCGGCGGCCGTCGCCGAGACCCGCACGGTCTACGGCTTCGTGCTCATCACCGACCGTGAGATGACCGCCGAGAAGGATGCCGAGCGGCGGCAACGCGTGTGGGACGACGGCGACTCCAGCTGCGTCGCCCCCGCCGGGTTCGAAGACATCGTGGCCGGCGGCGAGGCACAAGTCGTCGGGCCGTCGGGCGTGCTCGCCGCGGGGGAGATCCAGGTGGGACAGTGGGATTCCGACGTGATGTCGGCCAACGGTGTCGTCGGATGCGGGTTCCCGATCGTCATCGAGGGCGTGCCTGAGGGGCTGGACGAGTACGGCATCCACGTGGGCGACGCATCCCGGCCGGCCTTCGCGTTCGACGCGAGCGAGATGCGAGCCGGGCCGCGGCTGTTCCTGCCGTGAGCGGCCGCGGCCCGACATCTCACCCGGCTGCCGAAACGACGGAGAAGTCGGGCCCCGCACCGAAACGACGGAGGTGCGAGCGGCGTGTCGCCCGAGTTCTCCGTCGTTTCGGCGAGGGGAACAGCGGCTACTCGGCGTCGTGCGGCGGGACGCCGTCGGCCAGGTCGGCGAGCTCGGCCCAGACCTCCTCGGGCACGGCGGCCGCGGCCGTCGCATCCGCTACCGCCTGCGTCCACCGGTCGAGCGAAGAGGCGCCGACGATCGTCGTGTGCACCCGTGGGTCGCGCAGGCTGAAGCCGAGCGCCAGCGCACCCATCGCCACACCGTGCTGCTCGCAGATCGAGCGAAGTCGGGCCAGCGCGGCCGCCATCTCGGGGCGGATCGGGCGGTAGCCGTAGCGGCCGGCCAATGACAGTTCACCGGTGAGCACCCCGCCGCCGTACGGCGCCGCGTTCGAGACGCCGACGTTGCGCTCGGTCGCTGCGTCGAGCAGGGCGCCTGCCGAACGGTCGAGCAGGGTGAAGCGGTTGTGGGTGACCAGCGCGTCGAAGAGGTCCGTCTCGATGAAGCGCTGCAGCATGTCCACCGGGCCGCCCGAGATGCCGATCGAGGTCGCGAGGCCCTGCTCCTTCATCTCCACCAGCGCCTCGACCGCGCCGCCCGGCTCCATCACGGCGTCGAAGCCGACCACCTCGGGGTCGTGCAGGTAGAGCACGTCGACGCGATCGAGACCGAGCCGATCCAGCGACTCCTCGAGCGAGCGGCGCATCCGGTAGCCGCTGAAGTCGTCGGTCGTGGTGTCGCGGTCGAGCTTGGTCTGGATGACCAGCCCCGTGGCCACGCCGCCGGCCTGTGCCAGGGCCTGCCCCACGAACAGCTCGGAGAGATGACCGGCGTCGGTCGGGCCGTACATGTTCGAGGTGTCGAGGAGGTTGGTGTCGAGCGCATCGGCGAAGAACGCCTGCGCCACCTCGAGGATGCGGGCGTCGCGCTCGTCGCCCGATTCGCCCGCGCGGAGTTGCCCCCACGACGACGTGCCGAGGGCGAGGGGGGTGACGTCGAATCCGGTGCGTCCGAACGGTCGGGTCTGGCGAAGATCTGTCATGGCCTCAACGCTAGCGCTCACGCCTGGCGATGTCGGTGCTGCAGTGATCGAATGGCACCGTGAGCACGACGCTGCAGCGCACCTACCGCAACCTCCGCCTCGGCATCGCCGGCACGGTGGTGCTGATCGGGGTCGCCGTGGCGATCATCTCGGTGAAGGAAGGCATCCTCGTCTCCGTCAGCGCCTACTACTACACGCCCGCCCGAAACGTGCTCGTGGGCGCGCTCATCACGGCGTCGTTCGCCATGCTCGCGCTCTCGGGGCAGGGCATCCAACGGGTGCTCCTGGATGCTGCGGCCCTGTTCGCCCCGATCATCGCGCTGGTGCCCACCCTGCTGGCGCCCGGGCGGGTGCCGGGCACGCCGTACCGGTGCGGGCCGGGGCTCACCTGCGTTCCCGACGCCGTACTGCCGGAGGTCGAGCTCGGCGTGTGGACCTACCTCGTCTTCGGCACGCTGGTGCTGGTGGTGGCGATCGTCGTGGCGTCCGTGCGGGTCGCGCGTGAGGGGCGAGTGGTGGTTCGCACGGTCGCGCCCTCCTTCGCCATCGCGTTCGTGGTGCTGATCAGCGTGCTGCTCGGCTGGTTGCTCGCGCCCGACGTCTTTCTGGCCTCGGCGCACCTGGTGTCGGCCGTCATCTTCTTCGGCCTGATCGCCGCGGTCGCCGTCGCCAACGCCTTCGATCCGGTCGACCCGCGGGAGCGCCGCCCGCCGCGCTGGTTGCGGGTCGGCTACTGGATCGTCGCGGCCGCCCTCGTGGTCGACCTGGCGGCCATCATCGCGGTGGTCGGCTTCGGTCTGACGCTCGAGGTGACCCCCTCGCCGTTGTTCGTGGGCGAGGCGATCGCGCTGGCATTGTTCGTCGCGTTCTGGGTGCTGCAGTCGGTGCAGAAGTGGAACGCCGACGACCCGCGGGTGCTGGTCGCGCAGGATCTGCCCGCCAAGTCGCGCTAAGTCGCCCCTGAGTGCCGTGCAGGGGCGACTTAGCGCGACTTCGCGGCGCGCCGATGCGGGTGCGCTCAGGTGGAGGCGGGGGTGGGGAGGGAGACAGTCCAGGCGAAGCCGTCGGGGTCGGTGAATGCGCCCGCGTCGCCGGCGATGGCGAGGCCGTGCGAGCTGCTGCCCTCGGGTGGCACACCGGCATCCTTCGCCAGTGCCTTGCGGCTGTAGAGGCCGAGCTTCACGGGGCTCGAGGGCAGCGCGAACTCCACGTATTTGCCGAAGCTCTTGCCGACCTCGAGTCCGTGTTCGACGTAGAACTTCTTGCTCGCCGAGACGTCGTCGACTCCGAGGAGCAGCACCAGCGTGTCGATGCGGCGGTCGCTCGGGTCGGTGTCCTTCTTGGCCGTGGTGGCGACCTTCCAGATGGCGCCGTCGGGCGCTTGGATGCTGCCGCCCACGCCCCAGAGCGACTTCGCGACAGGCCTCAGAACGGTGGCGCCGGCGGCGACGGCCGCGTCGATCAAGGCATGGACGGTGGCGGGCTGGAAGACCGTGATCGAGAGGGTGTAGCCGCGGAACCCGGAGGTGGCGTGCGTGGCGGCGGCGTTGGCGGCACCGTCGGCAGCGCCGGCTTGACGCACTCGCAGGCGGTCGCCGAGTGCGAACGCGGCATAGAAGGTCTCCGCGGCGGCGGCATCCGGAACGTCGAGGGTGATGGAGTCGATGGTTGTCATGACGACGACGCTACGGATGCGCCACGGCCGACGCTTCTCGATTCCTGCTCGATCCGTTCCTGCGTCGTGGATTCTCGGCCGCCGGCCGCCGGCCGCCGGCCGCTCTGCGGCCCGACGCATGCGGGCTACCGGCGGAAGGGACGGAAGAACGCGCGCAGCTCCTCGGCGTAGAGCTCGGGCTGCTCGAAGGCGGCGAAATGGCCGCCGCGCGCAGGCTCGGTGACCCGCACGGCGTTCGCGGTGCGGTCGATCCAGGCGCGTGGCGGGCGCATGATGTCGCCCGGGAAGAGGGAGAACCCGCTCGGCACCTCGACGCGGCGGGCGAGCTGTTCGGGCGGGATGGCGGCATTGGCGTGGTACATGCGCATGGACGATCCGATGGTCTCAGTGAGCCAGTAGATGGTGATGTTCGTCAGGATCTCGTCCTTGCTGTACACGCTCTCGAGGTCGCCGTCGGGGCCGCAGTCGCTCCACGAGCGGAGCTTCTCCACGATCCACGCGGCAAGCCCGGCCGGAGAATCGCTGAGCCCGGCGGCGGCCGTCTGCGGTTTCGTGCGGTGGATGGCGCCGTAGGCTCCCTCGGTCGCGGCCCAGCGCACCGACTCGTCGATCCACTGCCGTTCTTCGGCTGTGAGCAGGGCCGGGTCGCCGGAGAAGTGGGGGAGGCCGGCATCCGTTCGGTGCACGGCGATCACGCTGTCGGGGTGATCGAGCGCGAGATACCGGCTCACGTGGCTGCCGATGTCACCGCCGGCGGCTACGAATCGGTCGTAACCGAGGCCGTGCATGAGCTCGGCCCAGAGAGCGGCGACGTCGATGGAGTTGCGCGGACGATCGGTGGGGCGATCGGAGTAGCCGTAGCCCGGCATGTCGGGAACGACGACGTCGAAGGCGTCGGCGGGGTCGCCGCCATGTGCGCCCGGATCGGTGAGGAGCGGGATGACCTTCGTGTAGCGCCAGAAGGAATCCGGCCACCCGTGGGAGAGCACGAGGGGGAGCGGATGCGTTCCCCCTGCGGCACGGGCATGGACGAAATGGATGTCCAGACCGGTGCTAGCGCCACCGTGCGCACCGCTCCCGAGTCGCGCGCGGAAATGCGGATGCCGGGCCAGGGCGGCCTCCTGCGCGGCCCAGTCGAAGTCGTTCGCCCAGTAGTCGATGAGCTCGCGGAGGTAGGCGACGTCGGTACCGAGCGTCCAACCCGCGCCCTCGATCGCATCCGGCCATCGTGTGGCGCGGAGCCGGCGGCGCAGGTCGTCGAGCGCCGCAGGATCGGTGCTCATCGTGAACGGTTCGGGGCGGAACAGGGTGTCCGGCATGCCGTCACCCTACGCCGCGCGTATCGAGTGGGCACGATTCGTCGGAGACAGGCCGGATGCGCGACGATTCGTGCCCACTCGATGGCGGGAGTGCGTCAGCGGCCGAACGCGGCGGCGTAGAGCTGCTCGAGGGCGGGGGTGGCGGGGCCGCTCTGACCGCAGCTGAGGATGGACCCGTCGCTCGCGGCGATGAGGTACGACGAACCCTCGTCGTAGTGCAGCGGCATCCCGTCGAGCATCACGTCGTCGCCCTGCGGAACCTCCACGATGTCGGTGATGTCTCCGGCGTAGCGGTCGGTGACCGACAGCGTGACCGTGCCGTCGTCGGCGATGCTCGTGGCTGTGGCCTCGAACGCGACATCCGCGTAGCCGGCGAGCATCTCGGGCGTGATCTCCGCGCACTTCATCGCGATTTCGGCACCGTTGCCCGGGCCGGCCGCGAGCTCGGTGACCTGCGGCGACGAAGCGCCGAGTTGCACGGCGACGGAGATGCCCACCACGGCCAGCACGGCGGCCGCGGCACCCACGGCGATCGCCCAGCTCAGGCGGCGGCGCGGGCGGGGGGCCGGGGAGGGGGTGGCGGTTCGTTCGTCGGCGCGGCTCATGGTGGTCTCCTTCAGGGACGTGGTGCGTGCAGGGTCGAGCGGGGGGAGGGAGCGGGCCGGATCGGCGCGGCTGAGCAGGCGCTCCAGCGCGGCATCCGCGTCGGCCGGCTGCTGCGACGCTGCCGTCCGGTCGGGCGTGCCCGGGGGCGGTGGCGTCGCGGCGCTCGCCGGCGGCCGTGGCGTGTTCTCGTCGTCGTGCGGGTTCATGCGGTCTCTCCCTCCTTCACCCCGTCATGTCCGGATGAGCCCCCGCCCTTTCCGATGCGCTCGAACTCCGCGCGCAGCCGCTTGCGTGCCCGGTGCAGCCGGATGCTCGCCGCATTCGACGTGATGCCCAGCACCATCGCGATCTGAGGGATGCCCAGCTCGTCCCAGACTGCGAGACGGAGGATCTCGGCGTCCGCAGGGCGCAGTGCCGCCAGAGCGGACCGGATGCGCTCGACCGCGTCGCCGTCGTCGCCCTGGCCCCCACCCCAACGACCCGCGCCGCCACCGTCCCAGCCATCGCCGTCGTGCGACGCCCGCCCGTGGTGCGGGTCGATCGCCGCCTCGGGCCGGTCGACGGTCACGATGCGCGCGAACAGCCGCCTCTGCCGCCGGGCCGTGCGCTCGGCGTTGGCCAACTGGAAGCGGGCGACGCCGATCGCCCAGGGGAGGGCATCCGCGTCATGCTCCGGGATGTCGTCGGCCCGCCGCCACAGCACCAGCAATGTCTCGCCGAGCACGTCGTCGGCCGTGGCCGCATCGGTGCGGCGCGCGAGATAGCGGCGGAGCGGTTCGAGCACCAGGTGCAGGTGCTGGTCGAACCGGTCGGTGCTTTTCACAGAGTCCACGATGGCTCATGTCCGGCTGCGATGAGACATTTCACCCTCGCCCGCCTCGGTAGAATCGATGGGCACAGTCGCGCACGGGCGACGCGCGTGCCCGGCACGGATCACGGCAGACGGGGACGACGATCGCTCACGAGAACGGTGCGTCCGGCCCGCAGCGCGAGATCACCACCGTCGGCGCTCTCCGTTCACCGGTGCTCCTCAGCCGCGAGGTGCTGGCGGGAATCGTCACCACCCTCGCCCTCATCCCCGAGGTCATCTCGTTCTCGGTGATCGCGGGCGTCGACCCGAAGGTCAGCCTCGTCGCATCCATCGTGCTGGCGCTCAGCATGTCGGTGCTCGGCGGCCGGCCCGCCATGGTCACCGCCGCTGCCGGCTCGGTGGCGCTCGTGGTCGCCCCGCTCGTGAAGGATCAGGGCGTCGAATACCTGCTGCCCGCGGTGATCCTCGCCGGCATCGTGCAGATCGCGTTCGGTCTGCTCGGCTTCGCCCGCCTGGCCCGGTTCATCCCGCGCAGCGTCATGCTCGGCTTCGTCAACGCCCTCGGCATCCTCATCTTCGTCGCGCAGGTTCCGCACCTCATCGACGTGCCCTGGCTGGTCTATCCGCTGTTCGCGCTGACGGTCGTGATCATCCTCGTGCTGCCGCGCTTCACCAAGGCCGTGCCCGCGCCGCTCGTGGCGATCGTCGTGGTGACCGCCATCGTCATGCTCGCGCACCTCACCGTGCCGAACGTCGGCGACGAGGGCGCCATCGGCGGAGCGCTGCCCGGCATCACGCCGTTCCTCGTGCCGCTGAACCTGTCGACCTTGGCCATCGTCTGGCCCACCGCGCTCAGCGTCGCCTTCGTCGGCCTGCTCGAGACCCTCCTCACCGCCAAGCTGGTCGACGACATCACCGACACCCGCTCGCACAAGAACCGTGAGTCGTGGGCGCTCGGCGTCGCGAACATCCTGGCAGGCTTCTACGGCGGCATCGCCGGATGCGCCATGATCGGCCAGACCATCGTGAACGTGAAGATGGCCCGGGCCCGCACCCGCATCTCGACCTTCGTGGCGGGGCTCGTGCTGCTCGCCATGGTGACGCTGCTCTCCGACGTGATGGCGCAGATCCCGATGGTGGCGCTCGCCGCGGTGATGATGATCGTGGCCATCACCACGGTCGACTGGCACAGCGTGCGGCCCTCGACGCTGCGCCGGATGCCGCTGCCCGAGAGCCTGGTGATGGCGGTGACGATCGCGGTGGTGGTGGCGACCGGCAACCTCGCGATCGGGGTGCTGGTGGGAGTCGTGCTCGCGATGGTGTTGTTCGCTCGACGGGTGGCGCACGTCATCAGCGTGACGCGGGTGGTGGCGGGTTCGGGCCCCGATGCCGTCGCGCGGTATGCCGTGCACGGGCCGCTGTTCTTCGGCAGCAGCAACGACCTGGTGGAGCGCTTCTCCTACGCCGACGATCCGCCCGCGGTGGTGATCGATTTCAGCGACTCGCAGATCTGGGACGCCTCGAGCGTCGCCGCGCTCGACTCCGTGGTGACGAAGTACCGGCAGCACGGCATCGAGGCTTCGGTCGAGGGGCTCGACGGGCGCAGCTCCGTCTTCCACCGCCGCCTCTCGGGCCACCTGAGCTGAGTCGGGCGCGTAGGACATCTTCACCGCAAACGGCGCGCATCCATTAGCGTCGAGGGGTGGACGAATGGATCGAGCATCGGCGAGGCGACGGGGAGCTCGTGGGGTGGATGCGACCCGAAGGCGACGGATTCGTCGTCATCGACCTGCTGGGACGCGAGGTGAGCGGCCCGATCGACTGGTTCGACGCCGAGGAGTTGCTCGACGAGCGCGGCCTCCGCTACCTCGCCGATCCGTTCCTGCTCGACGTCGACGGAGTGTCGCTGCGCGTGCGGATCACCGAGGTCAGCACCCAGCGCATCCGGGTGAAGAAAGACGACTTCGGCGACATCACCGTGCCGCTGCGGGAGTACGAGCTCGCGTGGCCGATGCCCGCCGAACTGCGGCCGCTGGCGTGACCGGGATCGGGGATCGATCCGCGTGACCACGCCCGACTGGGACGGCGACCGCTACGCCGAGATCGCCACCCTGCAGCACGACCTCGGTCGACGGTTCGCCGCCGAGTTGAGCCCGCCACCGAACGCGCGTGTGCTCGACGCCGGATGCGGCGACGGATTCGTGACCCGGCTCATCGCCGACCGGCCGGAGGTCGCCGAGGTGGTGGGCTTCGACCCCTCGCCGCTCATGATCCGCGCGGCACGGGACGACGCGCATCCGTCGATCGAGTTCATCGAAGGCGACGTCACCACCTTCACCACGGCGCAGCCCTTCGACCTGGCCGTGTCGCTCAACGCGTTGCACTGGGTGCACGACTCGGTGGCGGCGCTGTCGCGGCTGCGCGAGGCCGTGCATCCGGGAGCCGCCGTCGTCTGCCAGTTCGTGCCCGAGGGGGAGCGGCCCTCGGTCGAAGACGTGGCGTTCTCGGTGGCGACCGCGCCGGCCTGGGCCGACTGGTTCGGCGGGTTCGGCGCCCCGCACGTGCACCGCACGCGAGGCGAGTGGCGCGACATCGCCACCTCGGCCGGACTCGTGGTCGACGACGCGACCGAGCGCGACCTCGCCTGGGACTTCGGCAGCGCCGCGGCCTTCCGCGCCTGGTGCGCGCTCGGCTTCACGGCGTACACCGACCGGTTGCCGCCGGAGCGGCACGACGAGTTCGTCACGCGGGTGACCGACGAATACGGCCGGGTCACCGGATCGGATCAGGTCTTCCGTTTCCTGCAGCTGCGCCTCGCCTCGCATCGCCCGTAGCGAGCCGATGCGACTCGCTCAGGCGGGGGTGACGAGGAAAGCTTCTCCCGGGTCGGGCATGTTGTGCTCGAAGAGTCCGTAGGTGCAGCTGCCGCCCTCGATCTTCGTGGAATCGGTCTTCCACACGTCGTACATGTCGTCGCTGTTGTGCAAGGCGATCAGCTCGTGCGCCTTGCCGTCGTCGACCGGGACAGTGATGGCCGTGGCACCGATTCCGGACGGCTCATCGGCAAGAAGTCGGGCCAGATAGCTGTCAACGTCACTCATGTCGCGACTCTACCGCGATGCAGCGCGCACCGGTCGTGCGGTGCGGAATTCCGGTCGGAGCCTCGCCGGAAGGCGCCGGGGACTCTGGTCACCGACGCCCGCGGCGAGTACCATCGCCGCTGTTCGAGCGGTTCGGAAGGAGTGGATCGCGATGACGCACGAACGGGCGGCCATCCTGGTGTGCGCTCCGGATGCGCCCGCCCGCGAGGCCGTGGTGCGTCAGCTCCGGCGGCGGTACGGCAGCGACTACGAAGTGCTTCCGTCGGCGAGCGAGACGGATGCGCGCGGCCGGCTCGATGCGCTGCAGAGCGACGGGCGTGACCTGGCGCTGGTGATCGCGCGGGCCGGCGGTGGCGACCCCGCGCATCCGTTGTTCGCCTGGGCCCGCAGTCTCTACCCCGACGTGCGGCGCAGCGTGCTCATCGACTGGGGGTCGTGGGCGCAGTCCGAGACAGCGCGCACGATCTCGGACCTGATGGCCCGTACCCTCGTCGACTACTACCTCGTCGTTCCGGCCCGTGAGCCCGACGAGTCGTTCCACCGCGCCGTCACCGATCTGCTGCACGATTGGGAGCGCGCATCCGGACGGGTGCGCACCGGGTTCGCCGTGATCGGCGATCCGGCGGTCGCCCGCACGCACGCGTTGCGCATCCTGCTCACGCGAGGAGGGGTGGGAGCGGATGCGGTGGCGCCGACGTCGACGCAGGCGCAGTCGTTACTTGCCGGCACCGGTGCCGAGTACACCGGGGTGCCGCTCGTGCGGGTGCCGGACGGGCGGATTCTGCGCGACCCCGACGATGCGGCCCTCGCCGCCGCCTACGGACTCACCACGTCGCTGCCGCGGGAGCCGGTCGATCTCGCGATCGTCGGAGCCGGGCCGGCGGGACTCGCGGCGGCGGTCTACGCCGCCTCGGAGGGGTTGACCACGGTGGTGCTGGAGGCGGAGTCGATCGGTGGGCAGGCCGGGTCGAGTTCGCTCATCCGCAACTACCTCGGATTTCCGCGCGGGGCGTCCGGCGCCGATCTGGCCCAGCGGGCCTACCAGCAGGCCTGGGCCTTCGGGGCGCGCTTCGCGCACGCTCGCCGCGCCACGGGCCTGCAGCTCGACGCCGATGGCGCCTTCGTGCTCGAGGCGCCGCCGGCAGGCGACGTCGGTCCCCAGGCCCAGGCGGGCGGGGAGTCGGATGGCGCGAACGGGGAACAGGAGCCGGGTTCGAGCGTGCGGGCCGGTGCGGTGGTTCTCGCGAGCGGCGTCTCGTACCGGCGGCTCGCCGTGCCGGAGCTCGAGCCTTTCGTGGGCGTGTCGGTGTTCTACGGCGCCACCTCCGTCGAGGCGCGGGCGCAGGAGGGGAAGGCGGTGTACGTCGTCGGGGGCGGCAACTCCGCCGGGCAGGCGGCTCTGCACCTCAGCCGCTACGCCGCATCCGTTGCGCTCGTGATCCGCGGTGCGGCTCTGGCCGAGAGCATGTCGCAGTACTTGATCGACGAGCTCGCCGCCGCGGGGGTCGGGATCGTCACGCGCGCGCGCGTGGTCGGAGCGGAGGCCGCGCACCCGCCGGCGGCACCGCTTCTGGAACGGATCGTGCTGGCCGACACCCTCACGGGCGAACAGAGCGTCGTAGCCTGCGAAGCGCTGTTCATCACCATCGGTGCCCGGCCCCACACGAGCTGGTTGCCGCCCGCCATCCTGCGCGACAAGTGGGGGTCGGTGATCACGGGGCGAGACGTGGTGGTCGAGGGCGGACGCCTCGCCTGGCCGCACGACGAGCCGCCTGCGCCGCTCGAGTCGTCGCTGGCCGGCTTCTACGCCGTGGGCGACGTGCGACGCGGGTCGGTGAAACGCGTGGCCTCGGCCGTGGGCGAGGGGTCGGTGGTGATCTCCTCGGTGCATCAGCACCTCGGGCGGTGAGCGCTCTACCCGCCGGTCGGCCCGAGTTCCCTCTGGTGCCGGCGCATCGGGCGCGCGTAGGGTCGAGATCGGGGAGTCGGGAGGTTCGCAGATGTGCCGGTGGGTGGCTTACGCGGGGCCGGATCTGCATCCGTCGACCCTCATCCTCGACACCCCGCACTCGCTGGTGGCGCAGTCGCTGCACTCGCCGCTCGGCAAGGAGACGGTGAACGGGGACGGGTTCGGGATCGGCTGGTATCCGGCAGACGCCGCGCCGGGCAGGGCGCCCACACTCTTCCGCAGCATCGAGCCGGCTTGGTATGACGAGAACCTCCAGGAGCTCGCGCACGCGATCGAGAGTCCGCTGTTCTTCGCGCACGTGCGTGCAGCGAGCGGGCCGCCCATCCAGCAGACCAACTGCCATCCGTTCCGCCATCAGAACTGGATGTTCATGCACAACGGAGTGCTGCGGCAGTTCGGCGTGATGAAACGCGACATCCTGCTCGAGATCGAGCCGGCCCTGTTCAGCTCGATCCGGGGCACCACCGACTCGGAGGCGCTGTTCTACCTCGCCGTGACGTTCGGGCTCGCCGCCGACCCGATCGGGGCGATGGGGCGGGCGATCCGGGAGGTCGAACGGATCGGGGACGCGCTGAGCGTGCCGCATCCGGTGCAGGGCACCTTCGCGGTGACCGACGGATCGACCATCTGGGCGTTCCGCTACTCGAGCGAGCACCGGTCGCGCACACTGTTCTACTCCGAAGACATGGGTGCTCTGCAGGAGACCTACCCCGACATCGACCGGCTGCGGCAATACGGCGCGGGAGCGCGGGTGATCGTGTCGGAACCGCTCAGCGACCTGCCCGGCGCGTTCGTGGAAGTGCCGGAGTCGACGGTCGCGGTGCTCGAAGACGGGAGTTATCGGCAGGAGGCGTTCCTGCGGGACGCCTGACGCCTGACGCCTGACGCCGCCGACCCGCGACCCGCGACCCGCGTCTCCGGCTCAGCGGGAACGCAGGCGCTCGAGGATCTTGGCGATCCGCGCATCCAGACCCGTCGCCGCGTCGCCCGGCAACGCATCGACCGGCCACCAGCGCACGCCCTCGACCTCGTCGTTCGCGCGGAGTGCGGTGGCAGGATCGGCCGTGAACGCCACGCCGATGTCGAGGTGCTCGGTGCAGTGCCCGAAACGGCTGGAGAGGCGATGCGCATCGACGTCGACGATCGTCGGTGCGGTTCCGGCCGGGGGTTCGACTCCCGTCTCCTCTCGGGCCTCGCGCAGGGCGCCGTCGATGACGGTGGCGTCCGCCGGTTCGAGGTGTCCGCCGGGCTGCACCCAGAATCGCCCCTTCTTGTGGAAGCACAACAGCACCTGCCGGTACTCGGCGTCGAACACGAAGGCGCTCGCGGTGGCGTGCACCGGATGCGGGTGGCGGGCCAGGATCGCCGGGCCCGCCTCGAAGAACGCGAGCACGCGCATCCGGGTCGCCCGATCGGCGTCATCGAGGGGCTCGACGGAGTCCACGGCCTCGAGTGCAGAGGCGAAGGCGCTCAACCGGCGGGAGCCGGGCCGTCGGTGGGCGTCGCGGCCGCGATGTACTTGTGGATCTTGTCTTCGAGATCGCGGTCGAACGAGTCGACTTCTTCGCCCGAACCCAGACCGGAATCGGGGTCTCTGCCCGCTGCACTCCGTGAATCGGTCATGCTTCGAGGATAGTCCTGGTGGGCTCCGGAGGGCAGGCCGAACAGTGCCCACCGCTCGCTAATTAGCACATGTGCTAAGTTGCTAATATGGCTGACAGCACGAGCGACATCTTCTCGGCTCTCGCGCATCCGACCCGCCGCCAGATCCTTCAGGATCTGAAAGACGGCGAGTTGGCCGCGGGCGACATCGCGGCGCGGTTCGAGGCGTCCGGTCCCACCATCTCCCGGCACCTGTCGGTGCTGCGCGCGGCGGGTCTCGTGACCGAGCGGCGCGACGCCAACCGCATCCTCTACTCGCTGGTGGGCGACCGGCTCGCCCTCTCGGTCGGCGACTTCCTCTCGACCGTGTGCCCCGAGCAGATCGTGCTGCGCGAGGTGCGCAAGGTCAAGACGAAGCGCGCCGGTGACGCGGGCGAACCGATCGGCGCCTAAGCCCGGGCGGTGGCCAGCAACTCGTCGATCTGGCCCATCGCAAGGCGCATGCCCTCGTCCATGCCCATCTGGATCAGCTGATCCATCTGGTCGACCGACTCGAACTGATTGACCGTGGTCATCCGGGTGCGGCCGTCGACGTCTTCGAGACTCACGGAGCCGTGGACGACCGGCATGTCACCGTTCGGTTCGCCGTTCTCCTCGGCGAAGCCGTCGTCGAAGGCGAGGTGGGTGGGGGCGTCGACGGCGGTGATGCGCCACCATCCGCGCGACTTCTCGCCCTCCGGCCCCGTCATGTGATAGCGCGATTCGCCGCCCACCACCACGTCGTGCTGCGTGAAGGTGGCTGGCCAGGTGGGCGGACCCCACCAGCGCTCGAGCTGGCGCGGGTCGGACCAGAGCTGCCAGATCCGCTCGACGTCGGCGTCGAATTCGGCGACGAAGGTGAGGCTGAGTGCATCGGTGTTCTTGTCAGTGCTGATGACCGGCATCGTTCTTACCTTTCTGCTTTCTGCGGGGGTGTTTCGTCGTGCGACGTCTCCTCGGCGAGGAGGGCGTCGATGCGCACCACGCGGTCGCGCCAGATGGTTTCGAACTCGTCGAGGAGACGGGTGGCCCGGCGCAGGGTGTCGAGGTTCGCTCGCACGATCTGCTCCTTGCCTCGTCGTTCCTTGACGATGAGGGTCGAACGTTCGAGCACCGCGACGTGCTTCTGCACGGCCGCGAAACTCATCGTGTAGCGCTCGGCCAGGCTCGAGATCGACTGCTCCCGCCGGATCGCCCGCCGCACGATGTCGCGGCGGGTGGTGTCGGCGAGGGCGTGGAAGACGGCATCCGCCTCGGTCTCGCTCATCAATTGTGCAACCATTTGGTTGTACGATACTCGCGGTCGATGGTCTGCGCAACCTTTCGGTTGTATGTATCGCGGTCAGCCGTGCGTCGTCGTCGTGTGCGCGGCGGGCAGTCGGCCACCGAGCAGCTGCTGCACCGTGACCGGGGTGAAACCACGGCCGAGCAGGCCGTCGAGGATGGCGGGCGTCATCCTCGCGGTGTTCTCGTGAACGTCGTGGAGCAGGATGATCGCGCCCGGCTTCGGCTGCAGCGCGGCGCGATCGAGCAGGGTCTCGTCGTCGGGCAGTCGCCAGTCGTTGGTGTCGATGGTCCAGAGGATGGCGGGGAGCTCGGTCTGGGCGAGCACCCGAGGGTCGACGGCTCCGTAGGGCGGACGGAACGTGGACGGCCGCTGCCCCGACGCCTCCAGGATCGCCTGACTCGTGCGGGCGAGCTGGTCGGCGATCTCGGGGTCGGTGAGCTTCGTGAGGTCGGGGTGGTTCCAGGTGTGGCTGCCGATCTCGTGCCCTTCGGCCTGCATCCGCGCGACCTCGCCGGCGTGGCCGCCCACGTTCACCCCCTGCAGAAAGAAGGTCGCGGCCGCGCGGCGGGCGTCGAGGGCGTCGAGCACGTCGGCGGTGTGCTCGCCCGGGCCGTCGTCGAAGGTCACGGCGACGCAGGCGAAGAGGGCGCAGTCGACGCTCTCGGTGCCGCGCCACGGGGCGGCGGGCACGGCGAGCGGTGCTCCGGATGCGAGCACCGACTGCACCTGCGAGCCCGGTTGGGTGAGGAGGGCGGCCGCGGTGGTGGCGGGAACGGTGACGAAGAAGGGGGCGGATTCGGGTGCGGTCGTGGCTGCGGCACCGGTTGCGGCTCCCGCTCCACCGCCGCGGAGTCGGTCGAGCTCGGGAGTGCTGAAGTCGGCCGGGACGTGCACGACGAGCGAACCGTCGGGCGCGAAGGAGAAGTGAGCGAAGAGGGTGCGGAGCTGCTCCACCGGGAACTCGTCGACGCTCTGCACCATTTCGGGCTCCAGGGCGCCGGCTCGCACTTTCAATGATTGCACGACGAGGCGCAGCAGAGTGCGGAGGCCGTCGTCGCTGATCAGGGTGTCACTCGTGGTCACGAAGGCACCAGAGGTGTCGGCGTAGTAGACGGTGGTGTCGTCGGAGATGACCTGGCCGGCCTCCGCGGTGGTGGTGCGGAGGGCTTCGACGAGCACCGTGCCGGCGGCGGCGATGATCTCGCAGGTGATGGTGAGCGACGGCCCGCCGCCGGGCGGGGTGAGCGCGGGATCGGCGAGGAGCTCGAGCGCGGGCCGGGTTGACGAGCCGGGAACGCAGCCACGGGCCTCGGGTGGGATGTCGGGGGCGTCGGCGGCGGGCTCGTAGGGTGTGCCCGTCGCGGCGGCGTGCTCCGCGATGGCAGTGGTGACGCGACCGCGGAGCGTGTCGGTGAAGGGCTGGTTGCCGGGGATCTCTGCCCAGCGCGCGGCGATGGGGGAGGCGACGTCGTCGCTGTAGAGGAGGCGCACGTCGAGACCGGCAGGGGTTCCCGGGGCGGGGGAGTCGGCGGGTTGGGCGGGTGTCGCGCCGGTGCCGGAGATGCTGAGGGCTGCTGGCGCGGGCTCGCGCGGAGCCCAGGCCGGGGCGGAGGGGATGCTCGCGCACCCCGCGAGCAGGGCGACGGAGGTGAGGATGCCCACGGCGGAGGCGATGCGACGGTGGTGCGCGCCCGTCGTCGGGCGATCGGGTCGGGCACGTCCGGCGCGCAGGTGTAGGGACGCGTGGCGGGAGACCGGCGCGAGGGCGGTGTGACGGGGGCGCTCGCCGGGAGTCGGGCGAACGGGAACGGCGCGTCCGGCGCGCGGAGGGAGGGACGCGTGGCCGGAGACCCGGGCGAGGGCGGAGCGAAGGGGCTGCACGATATGCCGGGCTCGATGCGTCATGATGCACCACCCGCCCTGGCGGCGCCGGCTGCGGGTGGGGTCGGCGAACCGGTCGCTGCGCGCGCGAAAGTCGCGGTGGCCACCAGGTCGGCCGTGACGGTGCGGTAGGCAGCGGCGTCGGCGGTGGGGACCGCGGCGACCAGGGTGAGAGCGAGCGTGGGTGATGCCGAGGCGGCGGTGCCCGCGGTCGTGCCTGCCGCCGGATCGGCGAGGGAGCCCACCGGCGGCAGCACGATCGCGACCGTGGAGGTCGTGTCGCCGCGAACGATGTCGGCGTAGCGCACCGTGACGCCCGACGTGAGGGTCTCTTCGCTCCAGCGGATGCCGCTCGCCGCCTCGTCGGTCGGGCCCGCGGGTCCGCTGTCGGCATCGGCGCCGGTGTCGCGATCCGGGTTCGAAGCTCGCTCCGAGGAGTCCGCGGCCCCTGCGTCCAGGTCGTGTGCTGCGAGCAGAGCGGCGAGCGCGGATGCGACCGACGTCGGGCTCACCTCCGGCAGTGGGGCCAGGCCGAGCTCTGCACGGTATACGCCGTCGGGGGAGAGCAGTGTCGCGGCGTCGTCGGACAGGAAGGGGCCGATGCCGAGCGGCACCCAGCCGGGCGCGACCTCCACGCCGGCGCTGCCGGACGCATCCTGAACCCGCACCGGCGTCGACGTCACGAGGCGCTCCCGCGGGGTTTCGGCGAGCACCGGCGGCAGCCACCACAGCGCGACCCCCGCCCCGACGACGAGCACGGCCACGACGATGCCGACGACGAGCAGCACGACGCGCCCGGGCGTCCACCGGCGCTCGAGTCGCTCCCTGGTCGTCGTCATCGTGTCGCAGCTCTCGGCCGATTCGCCTGCGATCGCCGCCCGAAACCGATGCGGTCGACGGATGCGCCCCCGGCCCTGTCCGCATCCGAGATCAGGGTAGGCAGCGGCATCCGCGTCGGAGTGGCAGGCGCGCCGGGCGGTGGATCGTCGCAATCGACTCGTTATCTGCGGCCTTCCGCGCGCTCCCCGAAGTGGGGGTGCGGCGGGCCGGACGCTCGGTGGGGCGTTCTGCGACGATGATCAGGGATTCCCTGCCGACGCCGACCGCGCCACTCCCCACCGCACCGCTCCACTCGTCGCCGTTCCACCCCGCACGGCTCCACCCGGCGCCGGTCCAGATTCTGCACCCTCCACGATCCGCCAACGAAGAGGTCCACCGTGAAGAACCGCCCCGCCACCGCCGTCGTTCTAGCCCTGGCTGTCGTCTTCGCCGCCACGTCCGCCGGATGCGCGGCGACGCCCACCGCATCCGTCGCCTCACCCTCGTCGAGCGCCGACGCGATCACACCGGCCGCGTCGCCCACGCCGACGGCTTCCGCGCCGGCGACCGACGCCCCCGTCGTGGTCGAGGAGCTCGGCAAGGGAGAGCAGGACGCGGCGGTCGACGTCGAGGTCGCCGGCCCCACGCAGGTCGCGTTCCGGCGCATCACGATCCACCCGGGTGCCGGCACCGGCAAGCACTGTCACGACGGACAGCTGATCGCCGTGGTGGAGCAGGGCGCTCTCACCCACTACGCGCCCGTCTACCCGGGCGGCGTGCACGTCTACCAGACGGGCGACTCGATCGTGGAGGGCCCGCACTACGTGCACGAGGGTAAGAACGAGGGCGACAGCGACGTGGTTCTGCTCGTGACCTACGTCATCCCCGAAGGCGACCCGCTGGCCGAGACCGACCTCACGAAGTGCGACCCCGAGTCGGCGCCGGAGTAGCGCTCGGCGGTGCGCCGCAGAGGACCTCTGCGCCTCCACGAGCGCAGGAAATGCCCTACCCGGTAGGGCTCCGGAGCGACCGTCAGCCGGCGGCTGCAGTGGCCGCGCGCGCGGCGGTCTCGAGGCGGGAGCGGTAGGCCTCCCAGTCGGCGGCGGAGCGCACCGGGATGTTCGGGTCGGCAGGACCGTTGCCGATCGCCCCGTCGATCGACTCGCGGATGATGTCGGCGTGGCCCGCGTGCCGCGCGGTCTCGGCGATCATGTGCACGAGGATCTGCTGCAACGTCACCTCCCGCCGCTCCGGCGGCCACCACGACACCTCGCCGCGCGCCTCCAACGGCAAGGCCTCGATCGTCGCATCACTGTGCTCGGCCGAGTAGTGGTGCAGCTCGATGATCTCGGCGCGCGTCTCGTCGGCGAACGCCCACATGTCGCCGTCGGGCTCCGCGCCATCTGCATACCAGGGAAGCTCCCGCGTCGGCCGGTCGAACACCTCGCCGAAATAGCCGAGCTCGACGCTCGCGACGTGCTTCACCAGCCCGAGCAGACTCGTGCCGGTCGGCGTCATCGGGCGGCGCACGTCATATTCGCCGAGCCCGTCGAGCTTGGCGAGCAGATCGGCGCGGCGTTTGCGTAAGTAACCGAGGAGCACGGCCTTGGCCGGGTCGGTCGGTGAGGAGTCGCTGTCGTTCATGCTCCGACTATGCCCGACACCTCCGACATCGACCAAGCCTCAGACAGCGGCCTGCCCGGCGTGCGTCAATGCGTTCACGAGCCCCGGGAACCGGGCATCCAGCTCCGCCCGGCGCAGTTGGATGGCGTGGGTGCGGCCGTCGACGATGGTGCGCGTGATTCCCGCTTCGCGCAGGGCCTTGAAGTGGTGGGCGAGCGTCGACTTCTGCACCTCGAAGCCCCACTCCGGAGCACTCTTCGGGTGCGGTTCGCCGTCGCAGAGCACCGTCACGATCTGCAGCCGGATCGGATCGGCGACCGCGCGCAGCACGTCGACCAACTCGACGTCGGCCATGTCGGGCACCGGGTAGTCGTTCGTCATCCGTCCTCCTTCTTCGCCGATCGCGGGTGCTGCCCTCGCAGCACATCCATCGGGTCGATCGTCGATAGTTCGATGAACATCAAACTATGCTATCGTAATCGTATGACATCGATCGAACAATCATACGCGCATCGGCTCACCTCGCGCCTGGCGATCCTCGCCGTCGGTCTTTTCGTGGTCGCCACCAATGCGTTCGTCATCGCCGGCCTGCTGCCGTCGATCGCCTCGTCGTTCGGGGTGTCGCCCGACCAGGTCAGCTACTCCATCTCCTACTACGCGATCGTCGTCGCCATCGCCGCTCCGGCCATCTCCATCCTGCTGCCGCGCCTCTCGCGCACCACGTTGATGGCCGCCGGAACCGCGCTCGTCGCGGTCGGAACGGTGATCGCCGCTGCCGCGCCGGGCCTCGAAGTATTCACGGCCGGGCGCCTCGTCGCCGCGTTGGGTGGCGCCGCTCTCGTGCCTGCCGCCACGGCGGCCGCGGCAGCGCTCGCTCCGGTCGAGCGACGTGGGCGCGCCATCGCCTTCGTGGCCGTGGGCTTCACTGCCGCCTCGGCTTTCGGCGCTCCCCTCGGCACCGCGCTCGCGACCTTCGGTGGCTGGCGGCTGCCGCTGTTCGCGCTCGCCGGGCTCGCGGTGCTCGTCTCCGTCGCCATCGTTTTCTTCGTGCGCAGTGTTCCCCTCGGTCACTCCGTCTCGGTGCGTCGCCGCTTCGCGACCCTCGCCGACCCGCGCATCCTGTTGACCCTCGCCGCAGCGCTGCTCGTGTTCTGCGGATTCAACGCGGTCTACATCTTCAGCTCCGCCGTCACGAGTCAGGCGACGGGTGACATCAGCTCGCTGCTCGCCGTGCTCCTGCTCGTCTTCGGGGTCTCGGGAGTCGTCGGCAACGTGCTCGCCGGTCGCCTCGTCGACCGCTTCGGCAGCCGCGTGATGACCGCGGCCGCCCTGATGCTTCAGCTCGCCGCCCTCGCTGCGCTGCCGTTGGTGGCCGACAGTCTGGTCGGCACGGCGGTGCTGTTCGCCCTCTGGGGCGCATCAGCCAACGCGTCGACGCTGCCGTTGCAGCACCGACTGATCGAGATCGATCCGGCCACCTCCGGAATCGCTCTCTCGTGGTTCTCGACCGCGATGTACGCCGGTATCGCCCTGGCCCCGCCCCTCGGCGCGACCGCCTTCGGCATCGGTGGCGGCGAACTGGTGCCCGAGGTCGCGGCGGGAGCGTTGCTGCTCGCGCTCGTGGTGTTCCAGGTCGGTTGGCTCTGGCGGCGGCGCGCGACGGGCGCCCCGTCGACGGGATCGATTCCGGAGGTCGCCGCGACACGAAGCTGAGAAATGCTCCGTACACATGAGCATTAAACACATCATGTGTATAAGCTGTCGTCGTCGGCAGGGCCTCGGGGGTGGTGTCACACGAAAGGCCTCTCGATGCCCATTTCTCATCGACTCAAGCTGCGGCTTCTCACCTCAGCACTGGCCGTGGTTGCGACCGCTGCAAGCGCATTCATCAGCACTCCGGCCGGGGCCATCACCTCGCCACCGGATGCGCCGCCCCCGATCACCGATCCGCTCGGTCTGATCGGGCGGCTGGCCCCCGAGATCCTCGCCGAGACGAGCATCCCACCCACCGCCGCCGAGGCTGCGGTGGTCGAGGCGGAGACCGGCGTCGCACCGTTCCGCGCCGACCTTCCCACCGACCCGGCGCATCCGCTGCTCCTCTCACCCACCGAGACCGAGGGGGCCGGGTTGCCGGTCTCGGTCACGATCGACGGCGCCCGCGGGCAAGCCCAGGTGGCGCAGGGGATCACGACGTTCGCCGAGCCCGGAGCGTCTTCGGCCGCCTACCTGCAACCCGTGCAGAACGGCGTGCGGATGCTCACGGCTCTGGCCGACGCGTCCGCCGGCGACGACTTCTCCTACACCTTCGGCGTTCCCGCGGGCAGTTACACCACCGCACTGCCGGGAGGTGACACGATCCTGTCCGACCCGTCGCACCACTACATCGGCTCGCTCGGCGAGGCGTGGGCAGTGGATGCGCAGGGGAGGGCGCTGCCGACGTCGTACTCGTGGAGTGGGTCGACGCTCACCCAGCACGTCGAGCTCGCGGCCGACACGGCGTATCCGGTGCTCATCGATCCGACCTGGTATTACACCTACGATTTCTCGGCAGCACTCCCGGGATATCACGCCACCTATCCGAAGGCGACGGAATCCGCCGTCGACCGGCTGCTGCACACCTGCTTCAACTGCTACTTCCCGATCAACGGAGCGCCGCGCTCCTATCCGGTCGACGGTCAGATCCTGAATCTGAACGCGAGCCCCTTCTCATTGGAGCTCACGGCGGCACCGGTGCGGATGCAGACCGCCAACGGTGGAGCGATGCAGTTCCTCGCCCAGGCCGGGCACTTCGACGGCGCGGGGTCGATGGTCACGTTCTCCTGGTACAACGATCCGAGCGGGTACATCCACCTCTACGTGCACGCGAAGATCTTGCGTGATCTGGGGGTGCTCGTCAACGTGGCGAATTCCCGCATCGCCGGAGCCAATTGGCTACTGTACTGGCAGCGGGTCGCCGACCACGCGAGCGGAAGCGGCGGAGGCGGCGGAGTATGACGGAACGGGCGAGCGAGTCGGCGACCGCCCGTCGCCGACCGCTCGCCCGGGTCGCGGTGCTCGCGATTCCCGGCGGAATCGTCGTCGGCGCACAGATCGGTGTCGAGTACTCGCTCGTCTCCACTGTGTCGAATCTCCTGCTCGATCCGGTGTGGCTCGGCGGCAGCGGGTCGGTCGGGCTGGCGATCTTCGGCGCGATGGTCGGTGCAGGCGTCGGGGCGCTGCTCGGCATCGGGGTGGGCGGGTTCACGGCCGGAGTTCTCGCCCTCGCCTGGGCGGCGCGCTTGCCGGGCTGGGCCGTGACGGTGCTCGGGTCGTGTGCCGTCGCAGCGGCGGCGTTCGGCCTCACCGCCCTGACCTTCGGGTTCCACCTCGAAACGCTCCTGCTCCCGCTGTTCGCGTCGACGCGCGGGGTCGCCGGGGTGATCCTGCTCAGCTGGTTGGCGGGGCTGCGGCCCCACGATTACTGGGACGCGCTGGAGGCGCGGGAGCGCGAGCGCGCATCCGCCTCGGACTAGGGCGTGTTGCTCACGGGTCGAAGCCCTTGTTTCACGACGGCAGCCAGCCGCTGCGGAGCGTCGGTTCGGCTCATACATGCGTCCATGAGTGTCTCGACATCCTCGAGGGTGAGCTCCGGCCTGACCGCTCCCGCCCGCTGCGCTGCGCTGAGTGTGGCTTCCAGCTCGTCGCAGAGAATCTGGACACTCTTCCCGATCGAGGCGATGGCCTTCGGGTTGATGGCGGCATTCAGTCGTTGCGCGAGACCTCGGTTGACTGAACCCGCTGTCACGACCGCGTCGAAGAGCGCGAAGAACGCCGGCCCGGGATCCCTCTCGGATCGGTAGGACCGTGCGAGTTCCGCGAGCTCGTCCATGCCTCTACTCAGCACCGCCTCGTAAAGGAGATCCTTTGTCGGAAAGTGTCGACTCACGGTGCCGGTGCTCACTCCCGCCTGGTCGGCGATGGCCTGCACCGACGCCTCGAGTCCCTGCGTTGCGAACAATTCCACTGCGGCATCGAGGATCGAGCTGCGGTTCCGGACCGCGTCCGCACGCGTCTTCGTCATGATCCACTCCTAAACGGGACGCGCATCCCGTATAGTCGCTTCTAAACGGGATGCTTGTCCCGTCTCAGTGTACGAGAGTGGGACCCGATGGCGAATCGATGGACACAGGAGCAGGTACCGGACCAGCTGGGACGGCGGGCCGTGATCACCGGAGGCAACGCTGGACTCGGTTTCGAATTGGCGAGCCTGCTCCTGGCAAAAGGCGCCGCCGTGACGATGGTGTCCCGGTCGGCCGAGCGTGCTGCCAGCGCCGCTGAGTCGCTCCGGTCCGCGCACCGCGGTGCAGAGGTGGACGCGGTGCTCATGGAACAGGGCTCACTCGCCTCCGTGCGGCACGCGGCCGCAGACATCCTGGACCGGCACGAACGAGTGGATCTGTTGATCAACAACGCCGGGATGCTTGGCTCTGCTGAGCGACGCGTGTCCCCGGAGGGTTTCGAGTTGACGTTCGCCACGAACCATCTCGGGGTATTCGCGTTCACCGGGCTGCTGATCGGTGCCATGACATCCACCCCGGGATCGAGAGTGGTGACGATGAGCAGTATTTCCAACGCTCGGTCCCGGCTCGACTTCGACAACCTGATGGCCGATACGGCGTACGACCGCAACGGCGTCTACTCGCGCTCGAAACTGGCGAACCTCATGTTCGCCTATGGGTTGCAGCGCCGTCTCGCTGCCGGTCATGCCGACACGGTCTCGCTCGCTGCGCACCCCGGACAATCCCGCACCGAGTTCACCCGGGACCTCAGCCCGCTCGCCCGGTTCCTTTACGGCCCCCGGGCGCGCTGGCTGACCGGCCTCATCATGCAGGACAAGTCCATCGGCGTCCTCTCCCCAGCCCGAGCCGCAACGGATCCGGCAGCGATCGGCGGCGAGTACTACGGCCCGGCCGGGCCCTTCCAACTCACCGGATACCCGACCCGCGTCGACTCGAACACCCAATCCAAAGACCCCGGTGCCCAGGACGCGCTGTGGCAGGCCTCAGAACGACTGACCGGCATCACCTATCCGCTGCCACCAGTCCCCGGCGAAGCGCACTGATTCACCGGCGGCCTACCGCGACGATTCACGGTCTTTGCCTTCTGATGATTGAGCAACACGACCTAGTAGCGTCGGAGCATGGATGGCGGCGACTCGACGGGGGCCGGGGAAACAGGCGCCGAGGTGGCGGCAGCGGCCGCAGCGGCCTCTGCGGCGCTTCGCGTGACGCTCGATGACCTCGTGCGCAGCCTCACCGAGTCGGGCGCACGAACCGAGGCGCTCGGGGCGTTCAAGCAGCGGCGGAGCATCCTGGGCATCCGTCGCGGGCCCGTGCTCGTGCCGATCACGCGGGTCTGGCGACTCGGCGTGCTGCTCCTGGATGCCGAGGGCCGGCTGCACGAGGTCGGTGCCGTCACGCGCGCCATCGACCCGGGCCGCGTCACGAACCAGTCGCCTCGCGCCGAGGAGCGCCGCGACTACCGACGCGCCGCCTATCAAGGCGCCTTCGATCGCGGCGACACCGTCAATTACGACACCACGCCGATCGCGCTCGACGCCGCGAGCCTGATCGCCGGGTCGGGCCCCGTGGCGCTCGCCGACGGCACCGTGATGGTGCGCTGGAACAAGCAGCCCGGCCCGGCAGGCCTCACTCCGGTGGCCGCGTACCTCGCCGAGCGCGCCGCGCTGCTCACGGCGCCCCCGCCCTGAGCCCCGCTTCGTGGCCCGAGTACTGGCCACCCGCCACCTCGGCCCGGTACCGTGGGGGCATGTTCGCGAGTGAGCCGGCCGAGCGGCATCGGCAGATCGCCGCGATCTTCAGCGCCCGCGTGGCCTCCGTCGACCCCGACGGGTGGGATGCGCCTTCACCCGTCGCCGAGTGGACCGCCCGCGACGTCGTCGGGCACCTGGTCGAATGGTTTCCGGCGTTCCTCGAGAACGGGAGCGGTGTCGTGCTGCCGCGTGGCGCATCCGTCGACGATGATCCCGTCGACGCCTGGCGCACGCAGACCGACGCGATCCAGGGCCTGCTCGACGACCCTGCCACACGCGAGCGGATGCTCGCGGACCGGCACATCGGCGACATCCCGCTCCCGCAGGCGATCGACCAGTTCTACACCGCCGACGTGTTCATGCACACCTGGGATCTCGCGACCGCGACCGGCCAGAACGCCCACCTCGACCTCGACTTCTGCGCCGATCTGCTGGGTGGCATGGAGCCGATCGAGCCCGTCATGAGGGCATCGGGTCAGTACGGCGCGCGGGTGCCGGTGCCGGCCGGATCGGATGCGCAGACCCGCCTGCTCGGGTTCATCGGGCGCGATCCGTTCTGGTCTCCGCCGGCCTAGCTCCGAACCCGCCTCAGGCGCCGGGCGCTCCGGGCTCCTCGAGCGGAACCAACCCCGTGGTCGTGCCCGCGATGATGGCGAGCTGTTCGATCCACTCGCGGTTGAGCGCCGGCTCCCGACCGCCCAAGAAGTGGAACTGCAGTGGAATGGCCGGGTCGAGCCACAGCGACACCCGCCCGCCCCCGCTCTCGCGGTGGAGCTCCCAGCTGAGGGTGAACGACTCGCGTCGCCGGAACTTGGTGACGATCACCACTCGCAGGTGGGCGAGCACGCGGTCGTCGAACTCGAATTCCGAACCGTGCGGTCCGTACACGAGTGTTCCCATGATGGCCCCCCTGCCTCTCAGGGCGATGTTATCGGCTCGGCCTCGGCGCTGCGGAATCGGGAGGGGTGCATCCCGGCGCGGGTTCAGCCGGCGTCACTACGCTCGGAGAATGGATGCGTGCACGCGGCTCTGCTCGGTCGCCGACGAGATCGCGGGGCGGGCGATCGCCTCCCGGGCAACGCCCCGCCGCTTCCTGGTGGAGTTCGGGCACGCCGCCGGAGGGGTGCGCACCGGGCCGCTCTGGCTGCTCGACGCGGCTCGGGGTGGGCGCAATCGCATCGTGGGCCAGGGTTTCGCGCCCGAGTTCGACGACAGCACGCGCGGCCAGGCCCGGCACTTCGCGGGGATCGTCGCCGTGGCCACCCGGATCGGACCCACTCCCGCACGCTGGGCGTCGGTGCACCTCGGTCGGGATCGACCCGATTCGGCCGATGGGCGTCTGACCGACGCGGCGATCGAGTTCACGCGGCTCGTCGCATCCGGTCGCCTGGCGCTCGGTGAGGCGTCGACGTGGATCGCGCACCGTCTCTGCGCGGCCCCGCCCGCAGGCTGACGTTCCTGCCCCTGCCCCCGTCGCGGCCTTCCCGAAGAGCGGTCGGCGGCGCGCCGGCGCGGCGGGAGCGGGCCCGTATCCTGGAAGGGCGAGGAGGGTGGACCATGGGCTGGCGGCGTCGAGAGCGGGCACCCCGCTGGCTGGCGACCGGAAAACCGGTCGAGGCGCCCGAGTCGTTCGGTCCGGAGAGCGTCGAAGCGGCCATCGTCGACGGCATGCTCATCGCCCGGTTCTCGGTGGTGATGGCCGTGAAGAACCGCCTGATCGTGGCGGCCCTCCGCGACGACCAGCGCTTCGATCGTGACCGGGCGGCGGAGATCGTGCGCGCCGTCGTCGAAGAGGTCGCGCTCGAGCAGGAGATGAACGAAGAGCACGCCGACGAGGTCATCGAGCATGCCGAAGGCGACCGCGGGGTGGCGCGTCACGAGCACGACTACAAGTCGCGCGACGTGGAACTGCTGGCCGCGCGGCGCCGGGTCTACCACGACGTCGCTCGCGACATCCGTCTGGCTGCCGCCGATCCGAAGTGGGTCGCGACCGTCGTCGAAGACGCCCGCGGAGCCGCCTGGGACGACATCGGCCGCGAACTGTCCAACCGTCTCGACGACGTCGAACGCGTGTCGAACGTGGTGGTCGACGAGGAGTACTTCCGCGACCGTGACGAACGGATGCGCCGCCTCCGCGAATTCGACCTCTGGGAGCTCGCCGACCAGCACTACGGCGGCAAGCCGAAGCGGGGCCGCTCCTCCTAAGGCTCTGAGTCGGCAAGCGGCGCTCGGACGGGATCGGAGGAGATCGGAGTAGATTCGAAGCCGGGAGGATGACCGTGCCCGAGCAGATCGCAGACGCTTTTCTGGCCTTCGGTGAATCGGTACGCCCTTCGACCGCCGAGGTCGACGCATCCACGCAGCTGCGCAACCGCATCGCCGACTCGGTCGCCACCGACGGCCGGGTGTTGCGGATGGTCGACACCGGGTCGTTCCTGCACGGAACCGCAGTGCACGGCGGAAGCCTGTTTGACGTCGTGGTGGTGCTGCGCGGTGCGAAACCCAAGTCGCTCGCGCGTTCGCTCGAGCTGCTGCACGCCGTCATCCCCGTCGACGCGCTCTCGGCCGCCACGACCCGCGACGACTCGCTCGTGATCGAGCGTCTGGGCAGCCCGGGTGTGCGCCTCATCCCGGCTTACGAGGCGAGCGGCGATCCGGCCGACACCGCCGACTCGCTCTGGGTTCCGGATGCGGGGCATCGCTGGGTACGACACCGGCCGACAGCGCGCACCGTGCTGCTCTCGCGCATCGACGACGACGGGTCGCTGGGCATCCTCATCCGCCTGCTGCTCGCCTGGAAGCATCGGCAGCAGGTCGCCGTGTCGTCGTACTACCTCGAGTCCGTCGCCATCCGCCAAGCCCTGCAGCAGCGTTCGTTCAGCCTGCTCTGGGATCTCTGCTGGATCTGGGAACGGCTCTCCTCCGACGCCCTCGCCCCTGTGGCCGACCTCACGAGCCCGACACAGACCCAGCCCGTGCGCGCCTGCGCCACGCTCGGGCGGGCCCTCGAGGCGCAGTTCCCGATCGAGCGGGCCGCGTCGAGCTCGCGGCGTGCCATCGGTGCGTATGTCGACGGCGATCTCGACCGCACCGAGGGCTACCTGCGGGCTCTCTTCGGCGACGACTTCCCCGAGCTCGGAAGAGGGGCGTGAGTGCTCGACGCCTGGTACGGTCGCCAGCATGACCTCGACCCGGCGCGCCGCTCTCGTGTACAACCCCACCAAAGTCGACCTCGAAGCCCTGCGTGCCGCCGTCACGGCGGAGGAGCAGGCCGCGGGCTGGGCCGAGACGCTCTGGCTCGAGACCGAGGTCGACGACCCGGGCCAGGGGCAGGCGAAGAAGGCCCTCGACGAGGGGGTCGATCTCGTGATCGCGGCCGGCGGCGACGGCACGGTTCGTGCGGTGGCGGAGAGCTTGCAGGACTCGAAGGTTCCGCTCGCCCTGTTGCCTTCCGGCACCGGCAACCTGCTCGCCAGAAACCTCGACCTCACGCTCGACGACGTGGGCAATTCGCTGCACACGGCCTTCCAAGGAAAGAACCGGCCCGTCGATCTGGGAATCATCCGCATCCGCCACGAAGACCAGACCGTCACCCAGCACGCCTACCTCGTGATGGCCGGCCTCGGGCTCGATGCCAAGATGCTCGCCGCGACCGACGAGGACCTGAAGGAGCGCGTGGGGTGGTTGGCCTACGCGAAGGCGATCGTTCAGGTGCTCCGCGACAAGAACCACCTGCGCATCCGGTACAACCTCGACAAACGCGGCAACCGGTCGGTGCGTGCCAACTCGATCATGGTGGGCAACTGCGGTTCGCTGCCGGCCAACATCCTGCTGCTCCCTGACGCGTCGATCGACGACGGAGTCTTCGACATCGTCATCCTGCGACCCGACGGGTTCATCGGGTGGGTGCAGATCATGGTGAAGATCTTCTGGGAGAACGGCGTGCTGCGCCGCACGACCGCCGGCCGCAAGCTGATGGGCGCCACGAAAGAGGTGCGGGCGCTCAACTACCTGAAGGGCCGCGAACTCGTGGTGCAGTTGAGCAAGCCCGAGGAGATCGAGCTCGACGGCGACGGCTTCGGCCGGGCGGTGGCGCTGAAGACCTGGGTCGCGCCCGGGGGTGTGCAGATCCGCGTGCCCGCCGACGCGTGATGCCGGTCACAGTCTGAAGGGGGTCACACCGCGGCGCGCGAGGCCTTCTTGTCGCGGGGCCGCCGGGCGAAGTCGCGGGCCCGGCTGCTCGACAGGGCGATCAGGATGAGGATGTCGAGAGACACCCCGATCAGGTTCGTTCCGAGCGTGATCGCCTGGTGCCCCGTCGCCTGCTCGACCGCGGCGATGATGATGTTGATGACACTGAAGGTCATCACCGCGATGCGTGCCACGTTGCTGCCGAAGAACACGTAGAGCCCGAACAGCACCTCGGCCACCCCGAAGGCGGCGGTGAACCCGATGAGCACCCAGAGCGTGGCGTCGCGCAGGTCGACGGTGGGCAGGTCCATGCCGAGGTCGACCTCGAGGCCGTCACGGATGTTCTGCCAGTCGACCAGCATGAGCACGATCAGCACCATCGGTGTCAGAGCGCGTAGCAGCACCACGACCGCGCCGAAGGTGATCTGCGCCGGGCGCCGCACCGCCTTCTCCGGCAGGGCACTCGCGTTCGCCGAGGTGTGCGGGGTGGGAACGGGGGCGAGCGTCTCGGCCACCGATTCGGCGCTCGGCTGCACGGCCTGAAGGTCGACGATCGGCAGGTCGCCGTCGGTCACGATGGTGTCGCCGCCGCCGTTGCGGGAGTGATAGCCGGTGGCGAAGTCCTCCAGCACGCGCACGGTCACCGCAGGGTCGGCATCCTGAACCGTCGTCACGATGTGGTCGCGTTCGATGTCGGTGTTCTCGTCGATCTTGTGAGTGATCTGCAGCGTGAAGAGGGAGAAGCCCACCGCGCGGTCGTAGGTGCCCGCCGCGAGCCAGTCGGTGTGGTGACCGCCGGGCAACAGCCAGGCATCCGGGCAGCGCCAGAACCGCACGTGGTGGCGCTTCGCGGGGTTGCCCTTGACCTCCTGCTGGTAGGCGAAGTCCTGGTTGCGGCCGAACAGCATGAGCGGGCTCACCGGCGCTTCGTTGTAGCTGCGGCGGAGCACCGTCGATGCCACGATGCGGCTGGCGCTCTTCAAGGTGAGGTCGTCGGCCCTCGTCCAGCCGGCCGCGATCATGGCGGTGTGCACCTGCTCCTCGCTGCCGAGGAGGCCGAGGTTGACCGGATCTCCGAGCAGACCGTCGCTCGTGCGGGTGCGCCCGATGAAGTAGTTGGGCACGTAGATGTTGGTGAGGATGCGGTGCAGCCGCGGCAGCGCGACGTACGCCACGATCACCCAGAACACCACGTAGAACCAGACCTGCGCCCAGCCCATCGAGAAGCCGTCGGTGAGCACCAGATAGGCGAGCCAGATGGAGGCGAGACCCGCCACCACGAAGAACAGATTGTCGAGCACGGCGTTCATCGAGAACTTTCGCCGCCGGCGCGCGCCCGGAGCCGAGGCCGGTGCCGGGGGAGCGGCCGGGGTGAGGGTCTCGGACATGGTGCAAAGATACCGTCCGGCCACGACGCCGGGCGAGACCTGCTCGGTTACTCCCGCGTGGCGACCAGTTCGACGTCTTCGACGCGCGACCGCGGCATCAGGAGGCCCGCCGCCACCGTCAGCACCGCGCACACCGCGACGGCCGTGAACACGGCTCCGGATGCCGCGACGATGGCGGCCGGGTCGTGCTCGCCTTCGGGCGCTGCGGCCAGGATCGCGTTCGCGATGGCGCCGAAGACGGCGACGCCGACCGCGCTGCCGATGGACCGGGCGAACAGGTTCGTGCCGGTGACCACGCCGCGGTCGCTCCAGGCGACGCTCGACTGCGCGGCGATGAGACTCGGAGCCGCCACCCAGCCCATCCCGAAGCCGATGACGAAGCAGCAGATGGCGACCATCGCGATCGACGGCGCCGATGCGGACAGGGTGAGCGCGAGGGTGCCGAGCACGGCGAGGCTCAGCCCGATGAGCACGGTCGCGCGGAAGCCGATCCGCAAGTAGAGCCGCCCCGAGAGCGAGGCCGAGACCGGCCAGCCCAGTGTCAGCGCGGCGAGCGCGAGCCCGGAGACCAGCGGGGAGACGTTGATCGAGCCCTCGAGATAGGTGGGGATGTAGGAGGTGAGCCCGATCAGCATCGCACCCACCCCGAGGCCGAGCAGGGTGGTGGTGACCAGGAGGCGCCGCGAGAAGATCCACATCGGGATGATCGGCTCGGCCGCCCGCTTCTCGACGAAGTAGAACGCCACCAGTGCGGCCAACCCGAGTGCGAAAGCGCCGAAGCTCTCGGGTGAGACCCACGCCCACGCTTGCCCGCCTTCGAGGAAGGCCAGGATGATCGCGCTCATGCCGACCGTGAGCAGCACCGCCCCGGGCACGTCGATGCGATGCGGCCGCTTCTCGATGGTCTCGTGGAAGCGGCGGATGAGCATCCAGCCCGCCACGACACAGATCGGCACGTTCACGAAGAAGATCCAGCGCCAGGAGACGAACTCGGAGAACAGGCCGCCGAGCGTCGGGCCGACCACCGAGGAGATGGCCCACACGCTCGCCAGGTAGCCCTGGGTCTTGGCGCGCTCGGCGACGGTGTAGATGTCTCCGGCGATGGTGAGCGCCATGGGCTGCACGGCGCCGGCGCCGAGCCCCTGCACGGCGCGGAAGGCGATGAGGGCGGGCATGCTCCAGGCGAAACCGCAGAGGATCGAGCCCACGAGGAACAGGCTGATGCCGATGAGGATGATCGGCTTGCGGCCGACCATGTCGGAGAGCTTGGCGTAGATCGGCACCGACACCGCCTGCGAGAGCAGGTAGATCGAGAACAGCCACGGGAACTGCGCGAAACCGCCGAGGTCTTTGACGATCGAGGGCACGGCGGTGGCGAGGATGGTGGCCTCGATGGCCACGAGGCCGGTGGTGACCATGAGGGCGATGAGGATCGGGCCGCGCTTCGAGCGGAAGCCGACCCCGTCGACGGCGGTCATGCGGTGGCCTCGGCCTCGAGCTCCGTCAGCAGGGCCTGGAAGGCCGCGGGTGCGCTGCGGATCTCCCGACGGCCCGCGATCGGCCCCGCCCAGTGCACGGTGGGAGCGACGTTGACGATCTCGTATTCGAGCAGTGTGCCGGTGCCTTCGGGCCGCGCGCGGTATTCGCCGCGGTACCACCAGTTGCCCTGCACGATCACCGTGCGGCTCGCCTCGTCGACCAACGACTGGCCCTCGTCGCCACCCCGCAGGGTGCCGAAGCGCTGCACCAGACCGCGGAAGACCGCATCCGGAGCCGCCTCGAGATGACCCGCGAACGACCTCACCACCGTGTGCTTCTGGGGGCGGACGAGGGTGAGTGATGCCATTACCTGATGCTATCGCGGGCCGCCGACAGCGGCGCCCGGCTCAGAACTCGCGAGCGATGGTGACGCGGGTCGCGTAGGGCATGTCGTAGCGGTCGCGGCCGACGAGGTCGGGGTGGGTGCGCAGCAGTTCTTCGATGCGGTCCAGCATCGCCGCCCGCTCGGTCGCGGGCATCGCGATGACATAGCTGCGGGAGGTGACCATCGCGAGCAACTCGTCGTGGCTGAGCGGGTTCACCCAGTGGAACTCGGCGTAGGCGTCGCGGGTGAGCGGTTCGCCGAGGGGCGGGGTGGTGCTGGCGAAGCGCTCGGCTTCGGATGCGCCCATGATCTCGCCCAATCGCGCCACCCAGTCGACCGAGTCGTCGCGGATGTTCCAGATCAAAGCCAGCACCCCGCCCGGCCGCAGCACGCGCGCCGCTTCGCGGGAGGCGTCGTCGACGTCGACCCAATGCCACGCCTGCGCGAAGGCCACCACGTCGGCGGAGTCGTCGCCGAGCGGGATCGCCTCGGCGGTACCGGCCACGGCGACCACCCCGGGAAGATTCGCGGAAAGGCGAGCGCGCATCTGCGCATCCGGTTCGACGGCGGTGACGGATGCCGCGCGCTCTACGAGTTCGGCCGTGAACTTGCCGGTGCCGGCACCCACGTCGACCACGTCGGGCTGGCGTCCGTCGTCGGTGGCGGCGCGGGAGAGCAGCCACTCCACGGCGTCGAGAGGATATCCGGGGCGCCCGCGGTCGTAGGCGGCGGCTTCGGTTCCGAACGAGAGCGCGAACGACTTGTCTCTGGCCATGCCCCCATCCTCCCACCGCCCCCGTCGTTCGTCCCTCCGTCCTCTGTCCTCCTCCCCCTCTTCCTCCCGCCCCTCCTCGCGAGTCGCCAAAATCCGCACTCCCAACCCCGAAATGAGGGCGGATTTTGGCGATTCGTGAGGAGAAAGGTGGGGAGGGGGTCAGTCGGCGGCGAGGATGTGGGCCAGGCGGGTGCCGAGGAGCACCGCCGTGAGGGCCGGGCCGCGGCGGGGGACCGTCGGGAGGATCGAGGTGTCGGCCACCCGGAGACCTTCGACACCGCGCACGCGACCGTGCTGGTCGACCACGGCGCCGCGGTCGTCGGGCGGGCCCATCCGGGCGCTTCCGGAGAGGTGGATGGCCGTGCCGAGAGTGGCGCGCACCCAGGCGTCGAGTGCGGAGTCGTCGGCGAGGGTGGCGGCGTCGATGTTCGTGAGGCCGCGTGAGACCGCGGTGAAGGCGGGGGACTCGAGGAGGGCGGCCGCGTGGCGGACGGCGGCGCGCATCCGGGCGCGGTCGGCGGGGGAAGCGAGGTAGTCGTAGTCGATGATCGGGGGTGCGTGCGGGTCGGACGAGGGCAGACGGATGCTTCCACGCGACTCCGCGTTCTGCACGGCCACCAGGACGGTGAGGTCGGGTTCGCCGACGGATTCGCCGGTGAGCAGGTAGGTCATGGGTTTGAGCAGCGGCAGCACTTCGAGCTCGGTGCCGTCGTCGAGCGTGGCGTTGAGCACGCTCTCCATCGCCGGTCGTCGGCGGGGGTCGAGGGCGGCCACCTCCGCCCGCGGGCGCCAGGTGAGCTGAACCTGCGGGTGATCGCTGAAGCCCGCACCGACGCCGGGGGAGTCGACCACCACCGGGATGCCGAGCCGCTCCAGCTCGCCCCGCGGCCCGATGCCCGAGCGCAGCAGCAGGGTGGGGGACTGGATCGCCCCCGCCGCGAGCACGACCTCCCGCGCGCGGATGACGGTGGGCTTCGCATCATCGGTCGCGGGGCCGGCAGGCTTCGCATCACCGGCCGCGTCGCCCGCGCTCGCCGCGTGGGCCAGGCTGGTCGCGTCGCCCGTGCGCGCCGCGTCGCCCGCGCTCGCCGCGCCAGCCAGGCCGGCCGCGTGGCCGATGCCGCGCCCCTCCGCCACCTCCACCCCCACCGCGCGCGTGCCCGCGAAGACGACACGGCGCACCACCGTGTCGCCCCGCACCTCGAGGTTCGGGTGGCCGGCGAGCGGCAGCAAGTAGGCCAGCGCAGTGTTCCAGCGCACGCCGTCGCGCACGTTCATCGGCAGCGGACCGTGGCCCGCCGGCTGCTCGCCGTTCTTGTCGAGCTCGCGGGCGTAGCCCTCGGCGTCGGCGGCAGCGGCGAACGCGGCGGTCACCGGATGCGCCCCCGCGGCCCATTCCACGTCACTACCCGCGTGGCCGACCACCGCGCTCGCGCGCACCGGGCCCGACTCCCCACCCGCGCCGCCCTCTCCGCGCCGCAGCGCCGGACGAGCGACCGGCATCGGCCCGGTCGAACCGTGCAGCGCTCCATCGGCACCGAACTCGGCGTCGGACTCGAGCGCCCGCAGGAACGGCAGGCACGCCTCGTAGCTCCACTCCGAATTGCCGAGCGCCACCCAGTCGTCGAAGTCGGCGCGGCGCGGCCGCACGAAGTACCCACCGTTGATCGTCGTCGACCCACCGAGGATGCGCCCGCGCGCGACGGAATATGCCCGCGACGGCATGAGCTGCGCTTCGAACGCCCAATTGTCCGGATGCGCCGGGTCGGCCCCGCGGATCGTGCCGGCATCCAGCAGCTCGGTCGGCATCCCGGCGGCGGTGGCGGGTGCCGGCCCCGCTTCGAGCAGCAGCACCCGTCGCGACCCGTCTGCGGCGAGCAGCGCGGCCAGAGGCGCCCCGGACCCGCCGGCCCCCACGACGATCACGTCGTACTCGGGCTCGGTCAGAGAGCCGCCCGCGCTCACCGCCACGCCGGCCACCCCTACCGCGACGAGCGCGAGTCGAACGTGGTGTCGAGCATCCCGATCGCCGAATCGAGCAGCGCGATCAGGTCGGCGTCGTCGTGCTTCAGCCATTGCTCGTAGGCCGAGAGCGACACGGCGAGATAAGTCCAGGCGATCGCCTGCGGCTGCAGGCTGTCTTCTGGCACCCCCAGACGCGCGGCTGCGAACTCCGCCACCACCTGCCGCCACGACGCGTACCGGAGCGTCGAGTGCGCCACCAGCGTCGGCACGTTCAGGAGCAGCTCCATACGCTGCCGGTGGTACGGCACCTCCGCTGCCGGGAAGCGGTTGAACTCGATCACGGCCGCCCGCAGCGCCTCCACGAGGGGAAGCGACGCCGGCAGGTCCTGCAGATACTGGCGCATCCGGTCGAGCAGGTGTTCGAAGTCACCCCAGGGCAGGTCGTTCTTCGAGGGGAAGTAACGGAAGAAGGTGCGGCGGCCGATGCCCGCCCGCGCGGCGATCTCGTCGATCGTGGTGGCGTCGAATCCGTGCTCCACGAACAGCTGCAGGGCGATGTGACTGAGCTCGGCCTGAGAGGTGGAGGGCGCCCGGCCGAGTCGGGCCTGCGTCGTCATCCGGTCACCCCTTCCATTCGGCACTCGGTGTCATTAGTATCGTCTCCATCACAGTAAATCGACGATGTTGACGAATTACGACCATGAGGAGAATCCCATGAGTGCACGTGAAACAACCACCTCGGCTGAGATCCTCGCCGACGACACGGCGGTGATCGAGTCCGACTCGCTGGTCGAAGAAGTTTCGATCGATGGCATGTGCGGCGTCTACTGAGCCGCTGTCATGCCTGTGCTGAATTCTAGCGGGCTGGATCTGGACACGGCGTGGGATCTGCATCCCCAGGTGTCCGTGCGTCCTGAACCGTTCGGCGCTCTGCTCTATCACTTCGGCACGCGCAAGCTGTCGTTCCTCAAAGACCGCACGCTGCTCGCGGTGGTCCAATCGCTCGCGACCGCTCCCACCGTGCGCGCGGCCTGCGAATCGGCGGGCGTCGGCGACGCCGATCTGCCGCGTTACCAGCAGGCCCTCCACACGCTCGCGCAGTCGTCGATGGTCGTCGAAAGGTCGTCATGACACTCCTGGATGCCCGCCCCGAAGCCCCGAAGCCCGGCCCGCCACCCACACCCTCGGCCCCGCCGTCGCCGTCGACCCCGGCCAAACCGGGGCGACTGGTCGACCTGTTCGAATACGGCTTGGATTCGCCGATCTGCCTCACCTGGGAACTGACCTACGCCTGCAACCTGTCGTGCGTGCATTGCCTGTCGTCGTCCGGCCGCCGCGATCCGCGCGAATTGAGCACCGAGGAGTGCAAAGCGGTCATCGACGAGCTCGAGCGGATGCAGGTCTTCTACGTCAACATCGGCGGCGGCGAGCCCACGGTGCGCTCTGATTTCTGGGAGCTCGTCGACTACGCCACCGCCCACAAGGTCGGCGTGAAGTTCTCGACCAACGGCGTGAAGATCACGCCCGAGGTCGCCCAGAAACTCGCGAGCTCCGATTACGTCGACGTGCAGATCTCGCTCGACGGCGCCACCGCCGAGGTGAACGACCACGTGCGCGGCCCGGGCTCCTACGCAACCGCGATGCGCGCCATGCAGAACATGAAAGACGCCGGATTCACCGGGTTCAAGATCTCGGTGGTCTGCACGCGTCAGAACATCCCGCAGCTCGACGAGTTCAAGGCGATCGCCGACGAATACGGTGCCCAGCTGCGCCTCACCCGCCTGCGCCCGTCGGGCCGGGGAGCGGATGTCTGGGACGAACTGCACCCGCTGCCCGAGCAGCAGCGCGAACTCTACGACTGGCTCGTCGCCAACGGCGACAACGTGCTCACCGGTGACTCCTTCTTCCACCTCTCGGCCTACGGTTCGGCGCTGCCGGGCCTGAACCTCTGCGGCGCGGGGCGAGTGGTGTGCCTGATCGACCCGGTGGGTGACGTGTATGCCTGCCCGTTCGCGATCCACGACGAGTTCCTCGCCGGAAACGTTCGGGAGACCGGCGGATTCCAAGAGGTCTGGCGCAACTCCGAGCTGTTCACACGGCTCCGGAAGCCCCAGTCGGGCGGCGCCTGCACGAGCTGCAGCTTCTTCGACTCCTGCAAGGGCGGCTGCATGGCTGCCAAGTTCTTCACCGGCCTGCCGCTCGACGGCCCCGACCCGGAGTGCGTGCGCGGGTTCGGAGAAGCGGCGCTCGAGAAGCGCAAGATGGACGGGTCGATTCCGAAGCCCGAGGGCGACCACTCGCACAGCACCGTGCGCGGCCCGCGGCGTGACGGCAAACCGAGTTCCACCGGACTCATCACGGCAGACGCAGTGAAGACCCGCCGCCCCGTTGCGGTGACGCTGTCGCTCACCCGCCCGGCGCATCCGCCGGTCAGCGCGTGCGAGGAGAACCCCCTCGCCGGATTCACCCCGGGACACTGACCCGGGAGCAAGGCCACGGGCCGCATCCACGACCCGTGTGTGGAGAGAGAGGAACAAACAATGGGTCGAGTCGAAGGCAAAGTCGCTTTCATCACCGGAGCCGCCCGCGGACAGGGTCGATCGCACGCCGTGCGGTTGGCGGAAGAGGGAGCCGACATCATCGCGGTCGACCTGGCCGACCACATCCCGAACATCGACTACCCCTCGGCCACCGAGGAGGATCTCGCCGAGACCGTGCGTCAGGTCGAAGCTCTCGACCGCCGGATCATCGCCACGAAGGTGGACGTGCGCGACCGCGCCGCCCTGAAAGCCGCGGTCGACGAGGGCGTGGCACAGCTCGGCAAGCTCGACATCGTGGTGGCGAACGCCGGCATCTGCGTGATCGCCGATTGGAAGGGCACCTCCGAAGACGTCTGGAACCAGACCATCGGCACCAACCTCACGGGCACCTGGAACACCCTGCAGACCACCGCGCAGCACCTCATCGACAACGGGGGCGGATCGATCATCATGACGAGTTCGGCCGCGGGCATCAAGGGCCTGCCGTTCCTCTCGGCCTATGTCGCCTCGAAGCACGCCGTCGTCGGTCTCATGCGGGCCTACGCGACCGAGCTCTCGGAGTACAACGTGCGGGTGAACACCATCCACCCCACCGGCGTCAACACGCCCATGGGCACGCTGGGTGGCGGGGCGTTCGGCCCGTTGCTCGAAGCGCATCCGAAGCTCGGCGGCATGCTCGCCAACCTGTTGCCGATCGAGATCACCGAGCCGGTCGACCAGTCGAACGCGGTGCTGTTCCTGGCCTCCGACGAGTCGCGTTACGTCACGAGTCTCGAGCTGACGGTCGACGCCGGCAACACGCAGTACTGACCCGACCATCCGGGCGTCGAGAAGATCAACCGAAAGGAGCACGCAATGGGGCGTGTAGAAGGAAAGGTGGCGTTCGTCACCGGCGCGGCACGGGGGCAGGGGCGCAGCCACGCGCTCCGGCTGGCGCAGGAAGGCGCCGACATCATCGCGGTCGACATCGAAGACCAGATCGACTCGGTGCCCTACCCGATGTCGACTCCGGCCGACATGGAGGAGACCGTTCGCCAGGTCGAAGCGCTCGATCGGCGCATCGTCGCCACGCGAGCGGATGTGCGCGATTACGAGGCCGTGCAAGCGGCGGTCGACGACGGGGTCGCACAACTCGGCCGCCTCGACATCGTGGCCGCGAACGCGGGCATCTTCAGTTTCGGCAGTATGGAGGAGCTCACCGAGGAGCAGTGGGGAGACATGCTCGACACCAACCTCACCGGCGTCTGGCACGCCGTCAAGGCGGCCGTGCCGCACCTGAAGGCGGGCGGCAAGGGCGGATCGATCGTGCTCACCTCGTCGACGGCCGGACTGATGGCCATCCCGAACATCGGACACTACGTGGCCGCGAAGCACGGCGTGGTGGGGCTGATGCGCACCCTCGCGCTCGAACTCGCGCCCGACTTCATCCGGGTGAACTCCGTGCATCCGACCAGTGTCGACACCGACATGATCCACAACGACGCCACCTACGCGCTGTTCGCGGGCGACCTGCCGCTGGCCGAGCGCACTCGCGACGTGGTGGGCGAGCGGTTCCAGACGCTCAATGCGCTGCCGATCAAGTGGGTCGATCCGGTCGACATCTCGAACGCCGTGCTGTGGTTCGCCTCCGACGAGGCCCGCTACGTCACCGGCGTCACTCTGCCGGTGGATGCCGGTTCGCTCATCAAATAGATCCGAGCCTCCGGGCTCACGGGCCTGCGGGCTCACGACGAAAGGAGCACGCAATGGGGCGTGTAGAAGGAAAGGTCGCATTCATCACCGGCGCGGCTCGCGGGCAAGGGCGCTCGCACGCGATCCGGCTGGCGCAGGAAGGCGCCGACATCATCGCGATCGACATCTGCGAGGCGATCCCCGAGAACCCCTACGACGGAGCGACCGAGGAGGATCTCGCCGAAACCGTGCGGCAGGTCGAAGCGCTCGACCGCCGCATCGTCGCCAGCAAGGCCGACGTGCGCGACTTCGACCAGCTGAAGGGAGCGCTCGACGAGGGCGTCGCCCAACTCGGCCGGCTCGACATCGTCTCGGCGAACGCCGGCATCTCGGGTTCGCCGAACCTGTCGCAAGACATTCCCGATGAGGAATGGAAGAACATGATCGACATCAACCTCGGGGGAGTGTGGCGCACCGCGAAGGCTGCGATCCCGCACCTTCGGGCCGGCGGCAACGGCGGGTCGATCATTCTGACGAGTTCGGATGCCGGCATCTTCGCCTACCCGAACATCTCGCACTACGTCTCGGCCAAGCACGGCGTGGTGGGGCTCATGCGCACCCTGGCGTTGGAGCTCGCACCCGACTTCATCCGCGTGAACAGCATCCACCCCACCACGGTCGACACCCCGATGGTGCAGAACGACGCCATCTACCGCCTGTTCCGGCCCGACCTCGAGAACCCCACGAAGCAGGACTTCGCCGACGCCGCGATCGCGATGAACGCGCTGCCCATTCCGTGGGTCGAAGCGGTCGACATCTCGAACGCAGTGCTCTGGCTGGCCTCCGACGAAGCGCGCTACGTCACCGGCGTCATGCTGCCGGTCGACGCCGGCGCTGCGGTGAAGTGAGGGCCGCCGGATGGGACGCGTAGACGGCAAGGTCGCCTTCATCACCGGCGCCGCCCGTGGGCAGGGGCGGTCGCACGCCCTGCGGTTGGCGGCGGAGGGTGCGGACATCATCGCGATCGACATCGCGGAGTCGATTCCCGGAATGGACCGGTTCTACCCGGGCGCCACCGAGGAGGATCTCGCCGAGACGGTGCGCCAGGTGGAGGCGCTCGATCGGCGGATCGTGGCGCGCAAGGCCGACGTGCGCGACTACGACGCGCTGAAGGCCGCCCTCGACGAGGGCGTGGCCGAACTCGGGCACGTCGACATCGTGTCGGCCAACGCGGGCATCTTCGCGTTCGGTGAGCAGTCGCACCTGGTCTCCGACGACGAGTGGGACATGGTGAACGACATCAACTCGAAAGGCGTCTGGCACACGGCGAAAGCCGTCATCCCGCACCTGATCGAGCAGGGCACGGGCGGGTCGATCATCATCACCTCCTCGGCAGCGGGTCTCAAGGGCACGCCGAACGTGGTGGCCTACACCGCGTCGAAACACGCCGTGGTCGGGATCATGCGCACGCTCGCATTGGAACTCGCTCCGCACCGCATCCGCGTGAACACGGTGCATCCCACGGGTGTGGCCACCGACATGATCCTCAACGAGGCGACCTTCCGGTTGTTCATGCCGGATGTCGAACACCCCACTCAGGAGGCGGCGGCCGAGATCTTCGCCACCACCAACGCGCTGCCGATCCCCTGGGTGGAGGCGATCGACATCTCGAACGCCGTGCTGTATCTGGCCTCCGACGAGGCGCGTTACGTCACGGGAACCGAGCTGAAGATCGACGCCGGGTACACGATCAAGTGAGGGCTGTGCCCGGGTCGACCGGGCTGGAGGGATGGATGCATGGGTGAGACGGATGTGGCGGAGACCCGCCGCAGGATCGCCGCGCACCTGGTGGGCCGTGAACGCGAGCTCGAACTCGCGCTCGCGGCCGTCGCCGCCGGCCGCGACCTCGTGCTCGAGGGCCCGCCGGGAACGTCGAAGACGACGATGCTCAAGGCGATCACCGAGGAGTGGGGCATCCCGCTGCTCTTCGTCGAGGGCAACGCCGACCTGACGCCGGCGAAGCTGGTGGGCCACCACAACCCGGCACGGGTGCTGCGCGAGGACTACAGCGCCGACAACTTCGTGGCCGGGCCCCTGGTCGAAGCGATGCGACAGGGCGGTTTCCTCTACATCGAGGAGTTCAACCGTGCGCCGGAGGACACCCTCAACACGCTGCTCACCGCGATGGCCGACCGCGCGATCGAGGTGCCGCGGGTGGGGCTCATCGAAGCGCAGCCCACCTTCCGGGTGATCGCGTCGATGAACCCCTTCGACAATGTCGGCACCACGCGGCTCTCGACGAGCGTCGCCGACCGCCTCAACCGCATCGTCGTGGGCTACCAGGACGCCGAATCGGAACGTGGCATCGTCGCGCTCCGCACCGGACTGCTGGGCCCGCTGGCCGAACGCATCATCCCCGACGCCGTCGCGCTCACCCGGGCGACCCGCACGCATCCGGATGTGCGGCAGGGCTCCAGCGTGCGGGGCGCGATCGACTGCGCCCTGGTGGCGCACGAGCTGTTCGCGCTTCGGGGGTTCGACGAGTCGTCACCGGCGCCGACCGACGACGCCTATCGAACCACCCTCTTCGACGCCATGCTCGTGTCGCTGTCGGGGCGCATCCACCTCGACGAAGCCGCCGAGACAACGCCCGAGCGGGTGCTGCGCGAGATCTGGGAAGACCACTTCATCCTGGAGCCCGCCCGCGCCGAGCCCGGATGAAGAGCCGTCGAGGCCGACTCCCCGGTGTCGCGACGCAGTGCTGAGCCTCCGCGCGGGGCGAAGCCGTTGAGGCGCAAGCCGAAGCAGCTCGACGCCGATCCGACCGTGTTCGACGTGGCCGGTTCGAGCGCTGGGCTCGTGCTGCGGCCGCAGCCGGGGCGTTCCGCCGGCTCGGGTGCGCGTCGGCCGACCGGGTCGGGGGCGGGATTCACCGACGACCCGGCTTCCGTCATCCCTCTCAGCGACGAGGATCCTCAACTCGACCCGGTGGTGCGAGCCCGCGCCGCGCAGATCGCGGCCCGCCTCTCGGTGCCGAAGCCCAAGGTCGACACCGCGCGCGACCGCGGCTCGGGCCACTTCGCGAGCGTGCCGTATCGCGGCGGGAGCGACGACATCGACCTCGACCAGACCCTCGAGATGCTCGCCGAGCATCCGGTGCCCGACGACGAGGATATCATCGTGCGCGAACGCGTGCGCGCCCGGCGCTCCGTGGTGCTCGCGGTCGACGTGTCGGGGTCGATGAAAGGGGAGCGGGTGCGCACTGCGGCGGCGACCGTGGGGGCGCTCGCCGCCGAGATCGGGCAGGGCGGGCACGACGCGCTGGCGGTCATCGCGTTCTGGTCGGATGCCGCCGTGCTCCAGCGGCTCGGCGACCCGGTGCGCCCCATGGAGCTGCTCGACGAGATGCTCCGCATCCCGGCCCGTGGGCTCACCAACATCGCGTTCCCGCTGCAGCTCGCGGCCACGCAACTGGCGGGGGTGCCTCCGCGGAATGCCCGCGTCATCCTGCTCTCCGACTGCGTGCACAACGCCGGGCCCGACCCGCGACCGTTCGCCGGGCGACTGCCCCGGCTCGACGTGCTGCTCGATACGAGCGGAGAGAAAGATGTCGAGCTCGGGCGCGAACTGGCGCGGATCGGGCGGGGTGGGTTCCACGCCATCCGCACCTTCCACGACATCGCGCCGGCGCTGGGGGAGTTGTTCCGAACATGATCGATGATGTTTTGGCACCGAGTGTCAGATAGAATGTCGGCAGTTGTTCTCGTCGACGTCGTACCGAGAAGAGAGTGAGAATTCGATGGCGAATCCCTGGTTCGAAACGGTCGCCGAGGCGCAGCGCCGGGCGCAGAAGCGCTTGCCCTCCTCGGTGTACGGGGCCCTGGTGGCCGGCTCCGAGCGCGGCCTCACGATCGAAGACAACATCGGCGCCTTCTCGGAGATCGGATTCGCGCCGCACGTCGCGGGGCACAAGCCCTCCCGCGATCTCTCGACCTCGGTGATGGGGCTGCCGCTCTCGTTCCCCGTGATGATCTCTCCCACGGGGGTGCAGGCCGTGCATCCCGATGGCGAGGTCGCGGTGTCACGCGCCGCCGCCAATCGAGGCATCACGATGGGGCTGTCCTCGTTCGCGTCGAAGCCGGTGGAAGAGGTCGTCGCGGCGAACCCGAACACGCTGTTCCAGATGTACTGGACGGGAACGCGGGATGCGATGATCCAGCGGATGGACCGGGCCCGGAAGGCCGGTGCGCGCGGGCTGATCGCCACCCTCGACTGGTCGTTCTCGAACGGGCGCGACTGGGGGAGCCCCTCGATTCCCGAGAAGCTCGACCTGAAGACCATGGTGAACTTCGCGCCGAACGTGCTGCCGCATCCGGCCTGGCTTCTGGCGTACCTGCGGCGGCGGGAGTTGCCCGACCTGACCGCGCCGAACCTGCAGCCGCCCGGGGGCGTGGCGCCGACGTTCTTCGGGGCCTACTACGAGTGGATGCAGACACCGCCGCCCACGTGGGAAGACGTCGCATGGCTGCGTGAGGAGTGGGGCGGGCCGTTCATGCTGAAGGGCGTGACGCGGATCGACGACGCGCTCCGTGCGGTGGACGCCGGTGTGACCGCGATCTCGGTGTCGAACCACGGCGGCAACAACCTCGACACCACGCCGGCGACCATCCGGATGCTGCCGTCGGTCGCTGCGGCGGTCGGCGACCAGATCGAGGTCGTGCTCGACGGTGGGGTGCGGCGCGGCGGAGACGTGGCGAAGGCGGTCGCGCTCGGGGCCCGGGCCGTGATGATCGGGCGGGCCTACCTCTGGGGGCTCGCGGCCAACGGGCAGGCCGGGGTGGAGAACGTGCTCGACATCCTGCGCGGCGGACTGGATTCGGCGGTGCTCGGCACCGGGCATGCGTCGGTGCACGAGCTCGGGCCTGATGACCTCGTGATTCCTGAAGGGTTCACGCGCACGCTCGGGGCGGGATCGGCCGCGGGTGACGACGGTGGGGCCGGGGGTGCTGCCGGATCGTCGGCTGCGGCGTCGAGCGCCGCTGCTGCGCCGCCGGCCGGCGCCGGGTCGAAGGCGGGGCCGCGCACGCGCACCGCGAAGCCACTGGCGAAGGCCGAGGCTGAGAAGAAGTAGCACGAGGTGGACTTCACGTTTGCGTTTCTCGACGCGAACCTGTGGCGGGAAGAGGCCGTCGCGGGCGTTCGGGGAGCCCAACGGATAGCGTGGGCGACGTGACCGGACTCGACGCCCTGAGCTGGCCGTCCGTGCCGCCGGGCGCGACCGTTCTGCTGCCGATCGGGTCGACCGAGCAGCACGGACCTCACCTGCCGTTCGACACCGACTCCGTGATCGCGCGCGCCGTCGCATCCGTTGTCGGCGAACGGATGCGTTCCGCCGGCGACCCGGTGGTGGTCGCGCCGGTGCTGGCCTACGGCGCCAGCGGGGAGCACCAGTCGTTCCCGGGCACGATCTCGATCGGACACGAGGCACTGCGGTTCGTGCTGATCGAACTGGTGCGCTCGTTGTCGACCTGGGCGGCGCGGGTCGTCATCGTGAACGGCCACGGCGGCAACGTGGCGACCCTCGTGTCGGCGGTGCCCCAGCTCCGCGCCGAGAACCACGGCGTCGCGTGGCTGCCGTGTGCCGTGCCGGCCCCCGAGCGCGGCGCGGCGTCGAGAGCCGGCGAGGCCGGGGCGCTGGCGGATGCGCCCGCCGTGCCCGCAGGCTCCGTGGCGGACGCGCCTGCCGGGCTCGGCGGGTCTGTGCGCGACGCGCACGCCGGGCGCACCGAGACCTCGCTCATGCTGCACCTCGCGCCGACGGCGGTGCGGCTTCCGCTGCCCGGTGCGGGCAACACGGCGCCGATGACCGAATTGCTGCCCCTCCTGGCGGCGGGCGGTGTCGCCGCGGTGTCGGAGTCAGGCATCCTGGGCGACCCGAGCGGAGCGACCGCTGCCGAGGGCGCGGCGCTCTTCGACGCGATGGTGACGGATGCCCTCCGTCGCGTCGCCGCCGACGCTCCCGACCCCCGTGGGATGCTGCGATGACGGATCACCCACCGCCCGATCGCCGCGCAGGCACGCCACCGCAGGCGGACGGCTCGCCGCGCGACGGCACGCAACCGCAGGGGGGCACCCCACCGCGGGCGGGCGCCTCGCCGCGCGACGGCACGCATCCGCAGGGCGGCACGCCACCGCAGGCAGACGTGTCACCGCAGTCGGACGCCCCACCGCATTCCGGCACGCCGGCGCATGGCGGCACCCCACCCCGGATCGACGCGTCACAGGGCGGCGCTCGTGGCGGCTCGGGCGACGATCACGTCGGAGGGGCGGCGGAGGCGCCGCGGTCCGGCGGGCTACCGCCGGGGAGCGTGGTGCGACTCAACCGGCGGGTGCGGGTGAAAGACGGCGGGCGCGCACTCATCGGCGGCGCGCCCACCCGCGTGCTCTACCTCACCGCTGCGGCCGCTGGCCTGTTCGACGGACGCGAGCTGCGTATCCGCGACCGCCCGACCGCCGTGCTGGCCGACCGCTTGCTCGAGGCGGGCATCGCCGACCCCGTCGTCTCGACGCTTCGGCCGGGCGACCCGGCCGAGGTCACCTACGTCATCCCCGTGCGCGATCGTCCGGTGGCGCTCGACCGCCTCCTCGCGGCGCTCACGTCGTCTGCGGCCATGCCCGGGCCCCGGGGGTGGGGTGATTCGCGTTCCGGCGCGGTGTCGGGTGGCGACGGTGATCCGCAGCGCTCGAGCTCCTCACCCGAAGGCGGGCCCGGGTGGCCGATCGGCCGCGGTGGGCGAGCGCGTCCCGCGCCCGGCGAGCGCGATACCGCGTCGGTGGCGCACCCGCGCATCATCGTCGTCGACGACGCCTCCGTCGACCCCGGGGGCACCCGCGCCGCCGCCGCGCGGTGGGGCGCGGAGGTGCTCGAGCTCGCCGAGAACGCCGGCCCCGCGGCCGCCCGCAACGCGGGACTGCGGCTCGTGACCACCCCGTTCGTGGTGTTCGTCGACTCCGACGTGGTGGCGCATCCGGAGACCGTCGACACGCTGCTCCGCCACTTCGCCGACCCGAAGGTCGCCCTCGTCGCCCCGCGTGTGCTGGGGCTGCCGGGCGAGAAGGGCCTCAACTGGATCGGGCGCTACGAAGATGCCCGATCGAGCCTCGACCTCGGGGAACAGCCCGCGATCGTGCGCCAGCGCGCGCCAGTGTCGTGGGTGTCGAGCACGTTCCTGGTGGCACGCGTCGACGCCCTCGGTGACGGTTTCGATGCCGGGATGCGCGTCGGCGAAGACGTCGACCTCGTGTGGAGGCTCGCCGACCAGGGCCTCCGCGTGCGCTACGAACCCGCCGCGACGGTGTGGCACGAGCACCGCACGACGGTGGGCGAGTGGATGGCGCGGAAGTCCTTTTACGGAACCGGCGCGCATCCGCTCGCCCAACGGCACCCGCACGACATCGCGCCCGCCGTGCTCGCGCCGTGGAGCGCCGCAGTGGTGGCGGTTCTGCTCGCGCAACGCCGGTGGTCGGTGCCGGTGGCGCTCGCGATCAGTGCGGTGACCGTGTGGCGGTTGGCGTCGAAGCTGTCGAAGAGCGAGCATCCGGTGCGGGTGGCAGCGGGGCTCACCGCCAACGGACTGCTCGCCTCGCTCGTGCAGGCCATGGCTCTGCTGCTGCGGCACTGGTGGCCGGCGGTGGCGATCGGATGCCTGCTATCGGCCCGCCTGCGACGCGCGGTTCTCGTCGCGCACCTCGCCGACGTGGCGATCGAGCACCGGCGCACGCGGGTGAGGCTCGATCCGGTGCGGTTCGCGCTGGCCCGCCGCCTCGACGACCTCGCCTACGGCGCGGGGGTGTGGGTGAGTGCGGTTCGGGGGCGGTCGTGGGGCGCCCTGTTGCCTGACGTCCGGCGCCGGCGCTAGCTGTCCTCGGGCGCCGTGCTTCGCGCGGCGTCCTCGGGCGGCACCGGTCCTTGCCCGGCGCCGCGCGACATGTTCGCGTGCGGTCGCTGACGCGGCCGCGCGCTCACCTTGGGTCGTCGACAAGGGCCTGTTGCGTGCGCCCTCGCGGGCACCGCGTCGCGGGCTCGCGCCCCGGCCTCGCGCTCACCCTGGGTCGTCGACAAGGGCCTGTAGCGTGCGCCCTCGCGGGCACCGCGTCGCGAGCTCGCGCGACTCGCCCCAAATCGGCCTTCCCTCGCTCTTTTGGCCCGATTCGGGACGAGTGGGAGCGGGGACGGGGGATAACCCCACCCCCGATTCGTGAGCGGGCCGGATGGGGGGAGCGCCGCGATTTCGCGAGGCTGGGGACATGGTCAGGACATCCCCACGAATCGGACCGCGCACGCGAGTGCGGAGGCCGCGCGCCACCCTCGCCGCCGCGGGGGTGCTGCTCGCCGGCGGCGCCGTACTCGCCATCGGACTGGGCGGGTGCGGTGCGCTCGGCGGCAT